>NZ_KK073874.1:5789863-5920793 GCF_000585375.1 Cryptosporangium arvum DSM 44712 | reverse complement strand
CCGCCCCGCCCCCCGCCCCGCCCCGCGCAGCGTCCCGTCCCGTCCCGTCCCGCGCAGCGAAGTGCTCCCCTGCCCCACGAAGTGCTTCCCGCTCCACGATGTGCCTCGCACCCCACAAAATGGGCTCCCGTCCCGAGGAGCACTCCCACCACACGGAGCACTCCCGTCCCGCGAAGCACCCCGCCCCCGCGCAGAGCCCCGCCCTCGCGCAGAGCCCCGCCCGCGCAGAGCCCCCGTCCGTGACGAACCTCGGTCGCAGACCCCTTGCCCGCTCAGACCCGCGCAGACCAGCGAAACCGAAGGAACCCCGGCGCTCAGGCCCGCGAAACAATCGCCCCGCAGGAAACGCCCCCGCACACACCGAACTCGCGCCGCCCCCCAGACCCCTCACAAACCCCGCAAGAACCAACCCGCCCACAGAGCCGCATAACAACCGAACAAATACCTCACAACACCACAAATCACGCCGATATGAACCGGCGATGAGGAGCGGTGGATGACGCGGCCGCCCGCCGGTGTAGCGCCGGTGAGCCGGTGTCTGCGTGGCCTGCGCGGCCCGGCGGGATGGTGGCAGGCTCCGGTCGTCGCCACCCCCCGGCTGATGTCCATCGTCGCCGGCACCTGTTACATCGCCGCGAGCATCGTCGCGACGGTCATCGCGCTCCTCGACGACGCGGCGGGCAACGAACTCACGCTCGGTCTCGCGTCGGTCGGCATCGGGATACTCGTCGGCCGCCTCGGGCAACGCTGGCCCCGGTGGGCGTTCCACCTGGTCATCGGCACCGCGGTCGGCTCGGTCACGTTCCTCGTCGCGGTCAGCGGCAACGAGGCCTACGCCACGATCTACCCGCTGGCGTCGCTCTTCACGATGTTCTTCTTCAGCTGGCCGATCGGCCTGCTCTACCAGGTCGTGATCGCCGCGGCCCTGATCTCCGGAAATGTGGTCTGGGACGCCGTGCCCACCGGTGTCGTCGTCGCGCTGATCGGCACGAACGCGGTGGTCGCCGTGATCATCGGCTGGCTCGTGCGGGAGGCCACCGAGGCCGAGGCCGACACGCTGACGGGGCTCGCCAACCGCCGCGGGCTGCAGCGCGCGCTGGACAACTCGGTCGATTCCGCGCGCCGGGAGGGCACCCCGGTGTCGGTCGCGTTCCTCGACCTCGACAACTTCCGGCGGGTCAACGAGATCCTCGGCAGTGACCAGGGCGACCGCCTGTTGCGCCTCACCGGCCAGGCCTGGCGGTCGATCCTGCCGCCGGGCACGGTGCTGGCCCGCTCCGGCGGCGACGAGTTCGGGCTGGTCCTGCCGGGTGTCACGGCCGGCGAGGGCGCGGCGATCGTGGACGCGCTGCGCGCGACCCTGCCCGACGACCAGACCATGTCGGCCGGGATCGCCGAGTGGCGTGTCGGCGACTCGGCGTCGTTGCTGCTCGGGCGGGCCGACAACGCGTTGCAGCAGGCCAAGATCGCCGGCCGGGCCCGCACGTACGTCGACGTGCACAGCGGCGCGCAGAACCGCGAGATGGTCGACGCGCTGCCGGCGGGGGAGTTCGTCGTCGTGTACCAGCCGATCGTCGACCTGCCCACCGGCACCGTGATCGGCGCCGAGGCACTGCTGCGGTGGACGCACCCCGAGCGGGGATCGATCCCGCCGGTCGAGTTCATTCCGCTCGCCGAGGAGTCCGGGTTCATCCTCGACCTCGGCCGGTGGGTGTTGCAGGTCGCCTGCGCGGAGGCCCGGGACTGGGACTTCACCGAGAACCCCCGCATCTCGGTGAACGTCTCCGGGCGGCAGCTGCACGACCCGAACTTCGTCCCCGACGTCCGGCGCGTCCTCGCCGACACCGGGCTCCCGCCGACGCGGCTGGTGCTCGAGGTGACCGAGAGCATGCTCGAGGCCGACGCCCCGGTGGCGCTGGCCGCGCTGGAGGCGCTCCGGGCCGACGGCGTGCGGATCGCGATCGACGACTTCGGCACCGGGTACTCCTCGCTCTCGCGCCTCGATCGGCTGCCGGTGGACATCCTCAAGATCGACCGCGCTTTCGTCACCACGCTCACCCCCGACACCGGGGTGGCTCCGGTGATCACCGCGATCGTCGCGCTCGCGAACGCGCTCGGGATGAGCACGGTCGCCGAGGGAATCGAGGAGCCGTTCCAGGCGGCGGCGCTGATCGCCCACGGCTGCGGCGCGGGCCAGGGCTGGCTCTACGGGCGGCCCGGCCCGGCGTCCCAGCTGGCCGAGCTGGCCGCGGCGCCGCCGACGTCGGTGGTGGCCACCCGTCCGCAGCTGGAACCGGCGCGGTTCTGACCCTCGGAAGCGGGTCGCGGTGATGCTCTACCATCCGCGCCCATGCAAGCCTTCGCGCGCAGCATCCAGTGGCTCTTCACGGTCGTCGGTCTAGCGATCATCGCGCTGGTCGGGATCAGCGTGGTCTTCGGCGGCAGCGGCTCCAGCGGCGTCGACCTGACGTGTTCGGCCACCTCCGGCGGACCGGTCACGACCTGCGACGGGCACCTGTACGGGCTCGAGAACGGTGTCAAGGCGCTGACGGTGGCGGTCGTCGGCCTCGGGCTGCTGGTGATCGCCGCGGTCATGGCGATCACGGCCGGGGCGGCGGCCCCGCCCCGCTACGGCGTCGGCCCGCAGGGGCCCTACGGCCCCAACGGCCCGCTCAATCAACCGATGCCGACGCCGTACGCCGGCGGCCACCCGCCGTACGGGGCCGCGCCGGGAGCCCACGCCCCCTACCCGGGCCCGACCCCGCCGCAGTAGCGCTAGCCGGCCGCCACCAGCTCCGCGCAGCGTTCCCCGATCATCATCACGGTGATGTTCGGGTTCACCGTCGTCAGCGACGGCAGGACCGACGCGTCCGCTACCCGTAACCCGCGCACGCCGTTCACCCGCAACGACGGGTCGAGGACGGCGTACGGGTCGTCGTCCCGGCCCATCCGCGCGGTGCACGCCGGGTGGTAGACGGTGTTGTGGGTCTTGCGGACGTAATCGAGCAGCTCGTCGTCGGTGACCGCCGCGGGCCCCGGGGCCAGCTCGGCCGCGATCCACCCGGCCAGCGCGGGCTGGGCGGCGATCCGCCGGGCCAGCCGCAGCCCGTGGAGCATGACCCGCTCGTCGTGTCCCTCGGGGTCGGTGAAGTACCGGGGGTCGACCCGCGCCTTGTCCCGGAAGTCGCGCGACCGGAGCCGCACCGTGCCCCGCGAGCGGCCCCGGGTCACGTTCGGCGTCAGGCAGAAGCCGTTCTCGGTGGTGGGGTAGCCCCACCGCACGGTGTTCAGGTCGAACGGCACCGACCCGTAGTGCATCATCAGGTCCGGCCGGTCCAGCCCGGGGACGGTGGCCGCGAACAGCCCGATCTCCCACCACTGGGTCGACTCGGTGACCATCGGCTTCGCGGCGTCCCACATCACCAGGCCTTCGACGTGGTCGTCGAGGTTCGCGCCGACGCCGGGGGAGTCGACGAGCACGTCCACGCCGACCTCGCGCAGGTGCTCGGCCGGACCGATGCCCGAGAGCATCAGCAGCTTCGGGGTGTCGATCGCCCCGCACGAGAGCACCACCTCGCGCCGGGCGGACACCGTCAGCCGGTGGACCCGGTCCGCGGCCAGGTACTCGACCCCGGTGGCCCGGCGGGACGCGTCGAACAGCACCCGGGACGCCCACGCGTCGGTCACCACGGTGAGGTTCGGGCGCGAGAGCACCGGATGGAGGTACGCGTGCGACGACGAGCTGCGGATGCCGTCGGACGAGGCGTTGATCTGGAACCAGCCGGCTCCGTTCACCACGGTCGACCCGGTGTTGAAGTCCACCGTCGGTAACCCCACCGCGGCCGCGGCCTCCAGCACCGCGGCCCCACACGGGTCGGCCGGCGGCACGGTGCGGATCTCGACGGTGGCCCGCAGACGCTCGACCAGCGGGGCGCAGTCCGACGGCGCCCACCCCGGCAGGTCCCAGGCCAGCAGGTCCTCGCGCACCGGGTGGAACGCGATGCACGAGTTGTGCGACGAGCAGCCGCCGAGCACCCGGGCGCGGGAGTGACGCAGGAAGCTGTTGCCGCGCGGCTGCGGTTCGACCGGGTAGTCCCAGTCGTAGCCGGACTCCAGCAGGAACATCCAGTCGGTCAGCCGCAGGATCTTCGCGTCGTCGACGTCGGACGGCCCCGCCTCGAGCAGGCACACCGAGACCGACGGGTCCTCGGAGAGCCGCGCGGCCACCACGCACCCCGCCGACCCGCCCCCCACCACCACGTAGTCGAACGTGCTCATCCTTTGAACCACCGCTGCGGCGCCGGGGCGGTGTTCTGCCAGATGTGTTTGGCCTCGCGGTACTCGGCCAGCCCGGACGGGCCCAGTTCGCGGCCGTTCCCGGACTGCTTGAACCCGCCCCACTCGGCCTGCGGAACGTACGGGTGGTAGTCGTTGATCCAGACCGTCCCGGCACGCAGCCCGCGGGCCACCCGCTCGGCGCGCGCCGCGTCCGACGTCCAGACCGCACCGGCCAGCCCGTACTCGGTGTCGTTGGCCAGCGCGAGCGCCGACGCCTCGGACGTGAACGTCTCGACGGTCAGCAGCGGCCCGAACGTCTCCTCGCGCACGATCCGCATGTCCGCGCGGCAGCCGTCGAACACCGTCGGCCGGTAGAAGAAGCCGTCGGCCAGCGCGGGGTCGTCCGGGCGGCGCCCGCCGGCGACCAACCGGGCGCCGGAGGCGATCCCCGCGGCCACGTACGCCTCGACCTTGTCGCGGTGCGCGGCCGAGACCAGCGGCCCGGTCTCCGAGGCCGGGTCGAGCCCGTTGCCGATCACGATCCGCTCGGCCCGCGCCGCGACCTCGGCCACCAGCGCGTCGTGCAGCGGCTCCTCGACCAGCAGCCGCGCCCCGGCCGAACAGACCTGCCCGGAGTGGAGGAAGACCGCGGTGAGCGCGTAGTCCACCACGGTCTCGAAGTCGCTGTCGGCGAACACGATGTTCGGGTTCTTGCCGCCGAGCTCGACCGTCACCCGCTTCACCGTGTCGGCCGCCGCGCGCAGGATCGCCTTCCCGGTGGCCACCCCGCCGGTGAACGACACCAGGTCGACGTCGAGGTGCTCGACGAGCGCCGCGCCGACCGGACCGCCGCCCAGCACCAGGTTGACCACGCCGTCCGGCGCGCCGGCCTCGGCCAGCAGCTCGACCAGCCGGATCGTGGTCAGCGGCGTGACCTCGCTCGGCTTGATCACCACGGTGTTGCCGGCCGCCAGCGCCGGGGCCACCTTCCAGGCGATCTGCAGCAGCGGATAGTTCCAGGGGGTGATCAGCGCGCACACCCCGACCGGTTCGTACACGACGCGGCTGACGACGGTCGGCTGGCCGGTGTCGACCAGGCGGCCGGGGTCGCTGTCGGCGATCGCGGCGTAGTACCGGAACACCGCGACCACGTCGTCGACGTCCAGGCCGCTCTCGACGAGCGTCTTGCCGGTGTCGAGCGTCTCGGTGCGGGCGATCGTGTCCTTGTCGCGGACCAGCAGGTCGGCGACCCGCGCCAGCAACGCGGCGCGCTCCCGGGTGGGCGTGCGGGCCCAGTCGCCGAACGCCTGCCGGGCCGCGACGACCGCTGCGTGCACGTCGCCGGTGTCGGCGTGATCGACCTGGGCGACGACGCTCCGGTCGAAGGGGTTGATGACGTCGGACTTGCCGCCCGAGCCGGAGATCCAGCGTCCGCCGATGAACAATCCGACCCCTCCGTTGCGTCAGGAGAAGCGTGTTTCTTCTTCGGCAACAGTCTGGCACGTAAGTACAGTTGCGTCATGCGGAACAGCGAGAGGCTCACCCGGGAGGCCCCACCGCCGTCCGGGGGAGTGCAGTCCGTCGACCGCGCGATCAGCGTGCTGGAGATCCTGGCCCGCCGGGGCGAAGCCGGGGTCAGCGAGGTCGCGGCCGAGCTCGCGGTGCACAAGTCGACGGCGTTCCGCCTGCTGGAGACCCTCGAGGAACGGAGCATGGTCGAACAGACCGCGGACCGGGGCAAGTACCGGCTCGGGTTCGGCGTGGTGCGGCTGGCCGGCGCGGTCTCGGCGCGCCTCGACGTCGTCCAGCAGGGGCACGCCCCGTGCGAGCAGCTGGCCGACACCGTCGGGGAGACCGTCAACCTCGCGGTGCTCCGCGAGCACTACGCGGTCAACATCGACCAGGTCCGCGGGCGCGCGACCGTCACCACGCACAACTGGGTCGGCCAGCTCACCCCGCTGCACGCCACCTCCAGCGGGAAGGTGCTGCTCGCCGCGCTCGCGCCGAAGGAGCGCGAGGCCGCGTACGCGGCCGGCGGGCTGGACGCGTACACCCCGGCCACGCTGGTCGAGGTGCCCGTCCTCGACGAGCACCTGGCCGACGTCCGGCAGCGCGGCTACGCCGTGACCGTCGAGGAGTACGAGATCGGGCTGAACGCGGTCGCGGCCCCGGTGCGCGGCGCCGACGGGTCGGTGGTGGCGGCGGTCAGCGCCTCCGGGCCGGCGTACCGCTGCCCGGAGGAGCGGCTGCACGAGATCGCCCCGGCCGTGGTCGCCACCGGTGAGGAGATCAGCCGCCGCCTGGGGTACTTCGGAACCTAGAGCCAGACCACCGCGTGGTTGGTCTCGCCGATCGAGACGTTGCCGACCACCCGGCCGTCGGCGGTGATGCCGGTCGCGTAGCAGTAGGTGGCGCCGGCCGGGTTACGCAGCAGCACGAGGCCCCCGTCCCTCCAGCGGAACACCGTCGGGGTGTCGCCGGAGCGCACCACCCCGGTCACCACGCCGTCCGCGTTCACCGCGGTGGCCTCCCCGGCGTCGGCCAGGAACGACATCTTCCCGCCGTGCCAGAGCACCGGACGGCCCGAGACCGTACCGACGACGTCGCCGTTCGCGTTGAGCGCGGCGACCGTGGCCTCGGGGTCGGTCACGCCGCTACCGGCCAGCAGGTCGGTCATCGTGCCGCCGGCCCAGCGGAACGGGTGCGCGGTCTTCGCGTCGACGCTCGAGGTCCCGCCGACCGACCCGTCCTCGGCCAGCGCGGTCGGGATCGTCTGCGGGCCGCCGAGCGACCCGAGGTCGGTGAACCGGCCGTCCTCCCAGACGAACGCGCGCATCGGCACCGACTTCGTGGTGCCGAAGGTGCGGCCCAGGATCTGGCCGCGGTTGTTTATCGCGATCGGGGCCGACGCCCGGTCGGCGGGCGCGCCGAGGTCGGTGAACCGGCCGTCCTCCCAGACGAACGCCTGCTCACTGCCGGTGGGCGTCGCCGAGGCCCCGGCGATCTGGCCGGCGTCGTTTATCGCGTACAGGCAGGTGGTGCGCCCCGGCCGCTCGAGGTACGTGATCGTCCCGTCGTGCCAGTACAGGCCGACGCCGTTGGCGGTGCAGCCGACCGCGTCGCCGGCGTTGTTGACCGCCTCGGCGTGCGGGCCGAGCGGGCCCAGCGACTGCGCGGTGTAATCGGGGGCGCGCCAGACCGAACTCTCCGGCGCCGGCCCGGTGTTGCCGAGCACGACCCCGTCGGACGCGACGGCCACCGCCCGGCTCTCCCCGCCCTTCGGCGTGAGGTCGAGGTAGGGCACCTGATCCAGGGCGTGGCTCGTCGCGGGAACGGTGAGCAGCGCGATGCTGAACAGCGTTACCGCTAGCAACCGCCCGATCCGTCCGCGCATGATGCCCCCTCGCTGTACTTGGACCGGTTCATTCTGCCCCCGAAGGCAAGTGTGCGGGCAAACCTGAGTCCAAATAGGAGCCTAATGCAACGGTCGTGCCGATGTCGCGTCCGGCGCGCTCGGAGAGGAACCACCGGTGTTCGAGCACTTCGTGGAACACTTCGGCCGGCGCCAGCGGGCCGGCCGGAACGGCGTTCACGACCGGTAGGTACACCTCGTTGAGCCAGCGGTGCCCCGCGGTGGCCTCGGACACCGGCCGGCCGTCGCGCTGCTCGAGGTAGGCGCGGAACGAGCGGATGTCGTTGAGCAGCCGCCGCGCCTGTCCCTCCTGGACCTCCAGGCCGGTGAGCCGGAACAGCTCGCGGCGGTGGTGCCCGGTCTCGGCCACCCGGACGTCGACGCGCAGGCGGCTGCCTCCCGGCTCGGTCACCAGCTCCACCTCGGAGACGTCGAACCCGAGGTCGTTGAGGCGGCGCAGCCGCTCGGCGACGCGGAAGCGCTGCTCCTCCGGCGCGAACACCTCCTCCCGGGTCACCTCGTCCCACAGCGCGTCGTACCGCGACGGGAGGCTCAGCGCCACCTCGATCGGGTCGACGTCGGCCGGCAGCAGGTTCCCGGCGCGCAGATCGAGCAGTTCGCCGCCGACCCGTTCGCTCGCCAGGTCGACGTCGTAGCGGCGCTGACCCTCGGTGAGCGTCGGGTACCGCTCGACGGTCTCGGCGTCGACCAGGTAGGCGGCCAGGTGCCCGGCGTCGGGGCGGAAGAGCGTGTTCGACAGCGAGCAGTCACCCCAGAACACGCCGGCCAGGTGCAGGCGGACGAGCAGCTCCACCAGCGGGTCGAGCAGGCGCTCGACCGAGGACCGGCCGCGCGGGGTGCTGAACAGGTACCGGTAGGACATCGAGTACTCCAGGTACCGGGTCACCAGGATCGCGTCCTGACCGTCGGGGCGGTCCACGCAGACCCCGAGCACGGTCACCGTCGGTAAGCCCTCCGCCTCGAACTCGGTGAGCGTCGCGTACTCGTGCCGTGCGAGCCGCTCGGAGATCTCCTTGAGCGCGTAGACGTGCTCGCCTTCGGCCACGAACCGCACGACGTGCCGGGAGATGCCGCGCTGCGGGATCTCCAGGAGCAGGTCGGGCTCCCACTCGGTGAGCGGACGCTCCCACGGCAGGGTGAGCAGCCCAGCGGCGTCGACCGCGGTCGGGCGGAACACGTAGCGCATCAGGCCTCCCGGGGCGGGGCGGTGCTCCGGCGGATCACCAGCCGGGTGGGCAGGACGACGTGGCGCGGCGACTCCTGCCCGCGCAGCAGCGCCAGCAGCAGGCGGGCGGCGTGGACGCCCTGGTCGCGGGCGGGCTGGGCGACCGTGGTGAGGTCGGTGAGCTCGGCCAGCGGATGGTCGTCGACGCCGATCACCGAGAGGTCCTCGGGCACCCGCAGCCCGGCGCGGCGGATCGTGCGGATCGCGCCCAGCGCCAGCTCGTCGGAGTGGCAGTACACCGCGGTCGGCGGCGCGCGCAGGCTGAGCAGCACCGCCATCGCGTCGGCGGCGGCGGTGCCGCTCCAGTCGATGGTGACGACCAGGTCGTCGTCGATCGGCAGGCCGGCGTCGCGCAGTGCGTCGAAGTACGCGTGGTCCCGCCCGTCCGGCCGGGCGGCGACCGGCTGGTCGGGGTCGACCGCGGAGATCATCCCGATCCGGCGGTGGCCGAGGAAGAGCAGGTGGTCGACGGCCCGCCGGCCGGCGCCCCGGTCGTCGATACGGACGCCCGGGTACACCTCGTCCTGCCCGCCGGCGGCGACGACGAGCACGCCCATCCGTTCCAGGCGTTCGCGCTCGGCGTCGGCCACCTCGAACGCGACCACGACGACCGCGTCGACCTTGCGCCGGGCGGGCAGCCGGTGGAAGAAGTCGCGCCGGTCGTCGGCGTCGCCGACGTGGTAGAGCAGCACGTCCAGGCCGGCGTCGCTGAGCTCGGCCTCCAGGCCGCCGATCACCGCGCCGAAGAACCAGCGGTCCACATGGGGCACCACCAGCGCGACCCGCCCCACCGCGCCGCGGGCCAGCCGGGAGGCCTCGGGGGAGACGACGTAGTCGAGCTCCTCGGCGACGCGCAGCACGCGTTCTCGGGTGGCCGGTGCGACGCCGTAGGAGTTGCTCAGCGCGCGGGACGCGGTGGCCAGGGAGACCCCGGCCAGTCGCGCGATGTCGGCCAGACTGCTCCGCCCCGCCACGGCCGAGAAGTGTAGGGAAGCGTTTCCGACCGTGTCCATAACGGAAACGATGCAGACCTTGACGCAGTGTGCCGTTCGGCCCCACTCTTTTCGGAAACGCTTCCGAAAGTGATCCAGGTCACGTTCGTCTCGGCAATGGTGGCGAGAGAGGCGGAACGATGCGCAAGCTCGTAGTCCCGGCAGCCCTGGCCCTGGTGGCCTCGTTGCTCACCGCGTGCGGTGGCAGCGACTCCGGCGGCCCGGCCACGCTGACGTTCTACAGTTCCAATCCGAACCAGCAACCGATCGTCGAGAAGTGCGCCGCCGAGTCCGGCGGTCGCTACCAGATCGACCTGCAGGCCTTACCGAACACCGCGAGCGGCGCCCGCGAACAACTTCTGCGCCGGCTCGCCGCACAGGACCGCGGGATGGACATCCTGTCGATCGACCCGCCGTTCATGGCCGAGTTCGCCAACGCCGGGTTCCTCCGGCCGTTCACCGACGCCGAACGCAAGCAGTTCACCGACGGCGTGCTCGACGGCCCGGTCGCCCAGGGCCTCTTCGACGACAAGCTGTACTCCGCGCCCGCCAACGGCAACACCCAGCTGCTCTGGTACCGCAAGTCGGTGCTGGCCAAGGCCGGTGTCGACCCGGCCGCCGGGCCGGTGACCTGGGACCAGCTCATCGACGGCGCCGAGAAGGCCGGCGTGACGGTGGCCGGCCAGGGCCGGCGCAACGAGAGCCTGATGGTCTGGGTGAACGCGCTGGTGGCCTCGGCTGGCGGCTCGATCCTGACCGAGGACTCCGAGGGCAAGCCGGCCGACCAGGTGAAGTCCGGTCTGGACAGCACCGCGGGCCGCGAGGCCGCGCGGATCATCGGGAAGCTGGCCCGGTCCTCGGCCGCCTACCCGAGCTTCGGCACCGGCAGCGAGGACGACGCCCGGGCCGCGTTCGCCCGCGCGGACGGTGGCTTCATGGTCAACTGGCCGTACATCTGGGCCGCCGCGCAGGCCGCGATCGACGAGGGCCAGCTGCCGGAGGACTTCCTCGACGACGTCGGCTGGGCCCGCTACCCGCGGGTGCTCGCGGATCGGGAGAGCGCACCGCCCTCCGGTGGCCTCGGGCTCTCGATCAGCGCGTTCAGCCGCAACTCGGAGCTCGCGGTCGAGGTGATCCGCTGCGTGCTCTCGCCGGCCAACCAGAAGCAGTACATGTTCACGGCCGGCGACCCGGCGGTGCTGAGCTCGGTCTTCGACGACCCGGAGGTGCGCGAGCGGTTCCCGATGGCCGACGCGATCCGCGAAGGCATGGACCAGGCGACGCCCCGGCCGGTCAGCCCCTACTACGGCGACGTCACCGCGGCGATCCAGGCCGGGTTCCACCCGCCGGACGAGGTGACCGAGGGCTCGGCGAAACGCACGGGCCGATTGCTCGAGGACGTCCTGTCCAACAAGCGGCTGATCTAGGAGCGACTGATGAGCACCACGATCACCCGCCCGCAGGCCGTCGAGAAGCCCCGCAAGGGCAAGCCGCCGCTCACCGACCGCGCCCGCCACGAGCGGAGGCTCGGCTGGCTGCTCGCCGGCCCCGCGCTGTTCGTGATGGTCGCGGTCACCGGCTACCCGATCCTCAACGCGCTCTGGCTCTCGTTCTTCGACTACCGCCTCACCGACCCCGACGGCCGGGAGTTCGTCTGGCTCGCCAACTACGCGACGATCTTCAGCGACGGGCTGTTCTGGCGGCAGTTCGGCGTCACCGCGGTGATCACGGTCGTCACCGTCTCGGTCGAGCTCGTCCTGGGGTTCGCGCTGGCGCTGGTGATGCACCGGGCGCTGTACATGCGCACGCTGCTGCGCACCGCGATCCTGATCCCGTACGGCATCATCACGGTCGTCTCGGCCTTCTCCTGGCAGTACGCGTTCAGCAACACCTACGGCTTCGTCAACCCCTGGTTCGGCCTCGGCGACTTCGACTGGTTCGGCGGCACCGCGTCGTCGCTGTTCGCGATCTGCGTCGCGGAGATCTGGAAGACGACGCCGTTCATGTCGCTGCTGCTGCTGGCCGGCCTCGCCCAGATCCCGAACGACTACCTCGAGGCCGCCGTCGTCGACGGGGCCACCCCGTGGCAGCGGCTCAAACGGGTGATCCTGCCGAACATGAAGGCCGCGATCATGGTCGCGCTGCTCTTCCGGACGCTCGACGCGTTCCGCATCTTCGACAACGTCTTCGTCATGACCGCCGGTTCGCAGGGCACCGAGACGCTCTCGTTCCTCGCCTACCGGCAGACGATCAGCCGCGTGATGGTCGGGCTCGGTTCGGCGGTCAGCGTGATCCTGGCGCTGCTCGTCGTCCTCATCGCGTTCCTGTTCATCAAGGTCTTCCGCACGGATCTGTCGCAGCAGCAAGGGGGCAAGTGATGAAGGCCAGCCGCCGCGCCGAGGTCGCCTGGATCGTCGGCGGCCTCGCCGTCATCCTCTACGCGGTCGTCCCGGTGCTCTGGATCGTCTCGCTCTCGTTCAAGGGCGGCGACGACATCACCAACCGGCAGTTCCTGCCCTCGTCGTTCACCTGGGAGAACTACGACATCGTCTTCTCCTCCGACCTGTTCACCACCGCGCTGCGCAACTCGATCGGCATCACGCTGATCGCCACCACGATCTCGGTGGTGCTCGCGACGCTCGCCGCCTACGCGGTGGCCCGGCTGGAGTTCCCCGGCAAACGCCTGGTGCTCGGCGTCGCGCTCGCGATCACCGTGTTCCCGATCATCGCGATCGCGACGCCGCTCTTCGACATGTGGCGCGCGATCGGGCTCTACGACACCTGGATCGGGCTGATCATCCCGTACCTGTCGTTCTCGCTGCCGCTCTCGGTGTACGTGCTCTCCGCGTTCTTCCGCGAGATCCCGTGGGAGATGGAACAGGCCGCCCAGGTCGACGGCGCGACCGCCTGGCAGGCGTTCCGCAAGGTCATCGTGCCGCTCGCGGCGCCCGGCGTGGCCACCGCCGCCATCCTGACGTTCTTCGCGGTCTGGAACGACTTCATCTTCGGCATCACGCTGACCTCCAGCGAAGCGTCCCGGCCGGTGCCGGCGGCGCTCGCGTTCTTCACCGGGGCCTCGCAGTTCTCGCAGCCGACCGCACCCATCGCCGCCGCCTCCGTGATCATCACGATCCCGGTGATCATCCTCGTCCTCGCCTTCCAGCGTCGGATCGTGGCCGGCCTCACCGCCGGCGCAGTGAAGGGATAACCGCCATGGCCGCCATCGAGATGCGCAACATCGTCAAGGAGTACGGCGACGGCTTCAAAGCCGTGAACGACGTCAGCATCGACATCGCCGACGGCGAGTTCATGATCCTGGTCGGCCCGTCGGGCTGCGGGAAGTCGACGCTGCTGCGGATGATCGTCGGGCTGGAGGACATCACCGGTGGGGACATGCTCATCGGCGGCAACCGGGTGAACGAGAAGGCTCCCCGCGACCGCAACCTCTCGATGGTCTTCCAGAACTACGCGCTCTACCCGCACCTGTCGGTGTTCGAGAACATCGCGTTCCCGCTGCGCCTGAAGAAGGGCGTGGCCGAGTCGGAGATCCGGCAGCGGGTCGAGGAGGCCGCGGCCACGCTCGAACTGACCGAGCACCTCCAGCGCAAACCCGCGAACCTCTCCGGCGGGCAGCGCCAGCGGGTCGCGATGGGCCGGGCGATCGTGCGTCAGGCCGACGCGTTCCTGTTCGACGAACCGCTCTCCAACCTCGACGCGAAGCTGCGCGGCCAGATGCGTACCGAGATCTCCCGGATGCAGCGCCGCCTGGGCACCACCACGGTCTACGTCACCCACGACCAGACCGAGGCGATGACGCTCGGCGACCGGGTCGCGGTGCTGCGCCGGGGCGTCCTGCAGCAGGTCGCCAGCCCGCGCGAGCTCTACGAGCAGCCGGTGAACCTGTTCGTGGCCGGGTTCATCGGGTCACCGCCGATGAACTTCCTGCCCGCGGTGGTGGACGGCGCGACGCTCCGGCTGCCGTTCTTCGAACTCGGTCTCGACGACGAGCTGGCTCGCCGGGTCGACGGGCACGACCTGCTGCTGGCCGGCATCCGCCCGGAGTACTTCGAGGCCGCGCGGGCGACCGACAAGGACTACGGGGCGACGTTCCGGGCGCGGGTGGACGTCACCGAGTGGCTCGGTGACTCGCAGTACGCCTACCTGCCGTTCGAAGCGCCGGAACAGATCGCCCGGCAGCTGGCCGAGCTGGCCGCCGAACTCGACAGCGAGGCGTTGCGCACCCAGGTCGTCGCGTCCATCGACTCGATGACCCGGCTGCGTGAGAACGCCGAGGCGGAGTTCTGGGTCGACACCCGGCGCATCCACCTGTTCGACCCGCGCACCGGGGACAACCTCACCCGCGACGAGGCCGCCGCCGCCGAACTGGCCCAGCAAGAGGAAGAAGAGGTGCGGGTCCGCGCCGCGGACCACTGAGATGTGGTGGCGCGATGCCGTGATCTACCAGGTCTACATCCGCAGCTTCGCCGACGGGAACGGCGACGGGCTCGGTGACCTTGCCGGGCTGCGCAGCCGGCTCTCCTATCTCGCCGAGCTCGGCGTCGACGCGATCTGGATCAATCCGTGGTACCCGTCGCCGATGGCCGACGGCGGGTACGACGTCAGCGACTACCGGGACGTCGACCCGCGGTTCGGGACGCTCGACGACGCGGAGAGCCTGATCGCCGAGGCGCACGCGTACGGGTTGCGGGTGCTGCTGGACATCGTGCCCAACCACACCTCGAGCGAGCACCCGTGGTTCCTCGGAGCGCTGGCCGGGGGAGCCACCCGGGACCGCTACCTGTTCCGCCGCGGCCGGGGGGACGGGCCGCCCAACGACTGGCAGAGCGTCTTCGGCGGTCCGGCCTGGACCCGGGCGCCCGACGGCGAGTGGTACCTGCACCTGTTCGACCCCGCGCAGCCCGACCTGAACTGGGACCACCCCGACGTGCGCGCGTACTTCGTCGGGACGCTGAAGTTCTGGTTCGACCGCGGGGTCGACGGGTTCCGCATCGACGTCGCGCACTCGCTGATCAAGCAGGCCGGCCTGCCCGACCTGGGCACCGCACGCACCGACCCGCACCCCCACTGGGACCGCGACGAGGTGCACGAGGTCTACCGCGAGTGGCGCCGGGTCGCCGACGCCTACGACCCGCCGCGGATCTTCGTCGCCGAGGCCTGGGTGGACGAGCCGGAGCGGCTCTCGCGCTACCTGCGCCCGGACGAGCTGCACACCGCGTTCAACTTCCTCTACCTGACGGCGCCCTGGCGCGCCGCCGACCTGCGGCGCACGATCGTCCGGACGCTCGCGGAGCACCTGGCCGTCGGCGCGGCGCCCACCTGGGTGCTGTCCAACCACGACGTCGCCCGGCACCTGTCCCGCTACGCCCGGGCCGACCAGGGCGCCCCGACCCGCCAGCTCGCCGACCTGCTCGGCCGGCCGGCCGACCTGGCGCTGGGCGCCCGGCGGGTGCGTGCCGCGCTGCTGCTCACGCTCTCCCTGCCCGGCAGCGTCTACCTCTACCAGGGCGAGGAGCTCGGCCTGCCCGAGGTGGAGGACCTGCCCGAGAACGCGCTGCGCGACCCGACCTGGGCCCGTTCGGGCCGCACCGACCGCGGCCGCGACGGGTGCCGGGTGCCGCTGCCCTGGTCCGGTGACGCGCCCCCGTTCGGGTTCGGGCCCGGGCCCGGCACCTGGCTGCCGCAGCCGGCGTCGTGGGCGTCGCTGACCGCCGCGGCGCAGACCGGGGACCCGTCGTCGATGCTGGAGTTCTACCGGGAGGCGCTGCGCACGCGCCGGGCGCTGCCCGCGCTGCGTACCGCCCCGTTCCGCTTTCGCGACGACTTCGGCCCCGACGTGATCGCGTTCGAACGGGGGCCCGGCTTCCTCGGCGTCGTGAACCTCTCCGCCGCCCCCGTGCCTCTGCCCTCGCCGGCGACCGTGCTCCTGACCAGCGCGGACCTGACCGGCGACCGGTTGCCTCCGGACGCCGCGGCCTGGTTGACGCGCTAGGGGGTCGAACCCTGATGCGCGTCAGGGTTGGCACCTGCTAACTTCTGTTGGCATGTACGGTTCGCCACCTACCGGAGACGAGCTGGTCGCGGTCCTGTCGACGCTGGCCAACCCGCACCGGCTCCGGGTCGTGGCGGCGTTGCGCGCGGAGCGCACGTACGTCAGCCGGCTGGCCCGGGAACTGGGCATCAGCCGGCCGTTGCTCCAGGTGCACCTCCGCAAACTCCAGGCCGCGGGCCTGGTCACCTCGCAGCTCGAGCTGTCCGAGGACGGCAAGGCGCTGCGGTTCTACGAGGTCACCGAGTTCGCGTTCCACCTCACCCCGGACGCGATCGCGTCGGCCGTGCCCACGCTCACTCCCGACTCGAAGGAGTCTTGACCATGGATGGACATGAACTCGCGGAGGCCGTGGGGGCGTTCGGGATCACCACGTTCCTCACGGTGGTCGTCACCGTGCTGATCTGGCAGCTGTTCGGCACCTGGCGCGCGAAGGCGGCGCTCACCCGGGAGGCCGAGTACCGGGAGCTCACCGCTCAGGTCCTGCGCGCGCAGGAGGAATCCAACCGTCAGCTGGCCGATCTCTCCGGTCAGCTGACCGACCTGCGCACCCGGATGACCCAGCTCGAACGGGTGCTGACCGAAGTCGAGTAAAGGGTCGGGCCACCGAGCGGCAACTCGGTGGCCCGGCTGGAAGAAGCACTCCTCGCCTCGCGGCGAGTTCTCACGAACGCTGTCTCCCGTCGAAAGGACACCAGGTCATGCCTGGTCTGCGCAAATCGTTCTCCGGCGTGCCCGTGGTCGAGCGGCTGGCCGTCTGGTCGGCCGGCCACCGGACGCTCACGATCTCCGGCTGGCTGGTCTTCGTCGCCCTCGCCGTGGTGGTCAGCGGGCTGATCCCCGGCGGCGGCGCCCGGAGCGTCGATCCGGGCGAGTCCGGGCGGGCCCAGGAGGTGCTCGACGCCCAGCCCGGCGTCCAGGGCATCCAGGAGTCCGTGCTCGTCCAGTCGGCCGACCCCGCCGCGGTCCGCACCGGTGTCGCCGCCCTGGTCGCGGCGCTCGGCGACACCGACGTCGCGGGCATCTGGGCCCCGCCCGGCGCTGCGGCCGGTCCCACCGTCACCACCGACGCGACGCGGCTGAGCGCGGACGGCCGGTCGGCGCTCGTCACGTACCAGCTCGCCGGCCCGATCGACGGGGCACCGGAGCGGTTCGACGCGGTCACCGCCACCGTCGAGCGGGTCGCGGACCGCTATCCCGGCACCCGGATCGTCGCGGCCGGCGACCGGAGCCTCTCCGCGGCCGTCGAGCAGGCGATCGGGACCGACGTGCGCCGTTCCGAGCGGATCTCGCTGCCGCTGACCGTGCTGATCCTGCTCGTCGTCTTCGGCGCGCTGGTCGCCGCGAGCATCCCGGTGCTGCTCACCGCCACCGTGCTCGTCGCCACCTTCGGGTTGCTCCAACTCGTCGACCACTGGCTCGCGATCAACAGCGCGGCGACGACGATGGTGCTGCTCATCGGCGTCGCGATCGGCGTCGACTACACGCTGTTCTCGCTGCGCCGCGTCCGCGAGGAACGGGCCGCGGGGCGGGACACCGCGGCCGCCGTGCGCATCGCCGGCCGCACGTCGGGCCACGTCATCCTGGTGTCCGGCCTGGTCGTCGCGGTGTGCCTGGCCGGGCTGCTCTGGGTCGGCATCGACGTATTCCGCGGCGCCGCGGTCGGCATCGTGCTCGTCGTCGTGATCGCGGTGCTCGGTGCGCTCACCGTGCTCCCGGCGGTGCTCGCCGCGCTCGGCCCGCGCGTCGAGTGGGGACGACTGCCGTTCCTCGGGCGACGCCGGGCGTCCGGCCGGGAGTCCGTGGCCTGGGGCCGGCTGGCCACCGCGGTCACCCGTCGGCCGCTGGCCTGGGGCGGCGGTGCCGCGGTGCTCCTGGTGCTGCTGGCCGTCCCGGCCGCCGGGCTGCACCTGCAGGACGCCGCGGTCACCGACAGCCTGCCGCGCAGCGTCCCGGCGATCGATGCCGCGACCCGCATGGACACCGCGTTCCCGGGCGCGGCCGCACCCGCTCGCGTCGTGATCTGGTCGGACTCCGGCACCCGGCCGGACGTCGAACGGGTGCGCGCGGCGCTGGGCGGCCTCGACCGGGTCACGGTGATCCCCTACGGCGACGCGGTGCTCGCCCGGGTGCCGCTCGGCGGAACCGACGATGCCGCGAACCGGGCCCTGCGTGAGCTGCGCGAGGACACGCTGCCCGCGGCGCTGGACGGGTACCGCGTCGCCGTCGCCGGGCGCACCGCGTTCGCCGCCGACTTCACCGCCCAGCTCACCCGCCGGGCGCCGATCGTGATCGCGTTCGTGCTCGTGATCGCGTTCGTGCTGCTGCTGGCCGTGTTCGGCTCGGTGCGGCTGGCGGTCGCGTCGATCGTGCTGAACCTGCTCTCGATCGGCGCCGCGCTCGGCGTCCTCACCTGGGTGTTCCAGTACGCGACCGGCTACGGCGGGGTCGTGAGCTGGTTACCGCTGTTCCTGTTCGTGCTGCTGTTCGGGCTGAGCATGGACTACCACCTGTTCATCGTGAGCCGGATCCGCGAGCGGCGCTCGATCGTCGGCGGGATCGCGGCCAGCGCGGGGGTGGTGACGAGCGCCGCGGTGATCATGACCGCGGCGTTCTCGATCTTCGTGACGCTCAGCGCGATCGAGTACCGGATGCTCGGGGTCGGCGCGGCCGTCGCGATCCTCCTGGACGCCACAGTGGTGCGTGGCGTGCTGCTGCCGGCGTCGTTGTCGCTGCTCGGCCTGTACACCGACGGGGGCCGGCCGCGGGACCACCGGACGGGGGCCGATCGAGCGTCCGGTACCCGACATGACGGTGTCGCATCCGTCGCGAATGCGGATGGATAGGAGTGGCTCAACCGGTGACACATGCGGAGACGGGCGCCACGGGGGAGCCCGTCTCTGCCCGTCGGTCAGGCCAGCCGCTGCCGCACCCAGTCGTGGAACTGGGCGATGTGGTGCTCGCTCGGCACCAGCACGCCGCCGTTCGCGTAGACCCGCGAGCTCATCGCCGGCTGCGTGCGTTCGCACGCCTCGAAATCCTGCTGGTTGACGCGGTGGAACAGCTCCACCGACGCCGAGACGTCCGCACCGGACTCGACGACGCCCGGCAGGTACAGCCAGTCGCACTCGACGATCGTGCGGTCGGCGGCCAGCGGCACCATCCGGTGCAGGATCACGTGGTCGGGCACCAGGTTGACGAACACCTGGGGACGGATCGTGATCGCGTAGTAGCGGCGGTCCTGGTCGGCCGAGACGCCCGGGATGCGGTCGTGGCCGGCCGACCCGTCGACGGTGAAGCCCTCGACGTCCGCGCCGAACTCCGCGCCGTGCCCGACGTAGTACTGCGCGGCGTAGCCGTTCGCGAACTCCGGCAGCACCTCGGTGAGCTCCGGGTGGATCGTCGCGCAGTGGTAGCACTCCATGAAGTTCTCGACGATGAGCTTCCAGTTCGCCGCCACGTCGTAGGTGATCCGGCGCCCGACCTTGAGCGACGCGATGTCGTAGGCGTCGATGCTCTCCAGGTCGCCGAGGCGTTCGACGACCGCGCCCTCGACGTCGTGCGCGAAGTCCGGCGGCTCGTCGGCCAGGCACACCCAGACGTAGCCGAGCCACTCCCGGGTGTGCACGGTGACCAGCCCGTGGGCCTTCTTGTCGAGGTCGGGCATGCTCGCCAGGTTGGGCGCGGCGATCAGCGCGCCGGTCAGGTCGTAGGTCCAGGCGTGGTACGTGCACCGGAACGCGCGCCCGACCGAGCCCTCCTCGGCGGCGCAGAGCTGCGCGCCCCGGTGGCGGCAGACGTTGAGGAAACCGCGGATCGCCCGGTCCCGGCCGCGGGCGAGGACGACGCTCTCCCGGCCGATCCGCACGGTGCGGAACGAGCCCGGGCCGGGCAGGTCGTCGGCGCGGACCGCGCAGAACCACATCGTCTCGAAGATGCGCTCCTGCTCCCGCGCGAACAACGCGGGGTCGGTGTAGTGCGGTCCGGGCAGGGTGCGGAGCAGGCTCGGGCTTTCGAGGGCGGTCATCAGCACCGGATCCGTTCCATCGCAGGGTCGAACAGCGGCTCGGTGCCGACGGTGGCGGCGAGCATCGTGCCCAGGTAGCCGATGCTCACGGCGTCCCCGGGGCGCAGCGACGCCGGCAGCCACGCGTACGCGACGCACCGGCCGATCGTGTAGCCGTAGGCCGCGCTGGTGACGTAGCCCGCGGGCGCTCCCTCGTGATGCACGGGCTCCTTGCCCAGCACCACGGCGGTCGGGTCGTCGAGCGTGAGCACGGTCAGGCGCCGGTCGGGTTCGCCCCGGTCGCGCAGCGCGTCGCGTCCGATGAAGTCCTTGTCGTCGCGCACCGCGAACGCGAGACCGGCCGCGTACGGGTCGTGCTCGGTGGTCATGTCGGTACCGGCGAGCCGGTAGCCCTTCTCCAGCCGCAGGCTGTTGAACGCGCTGCGCCCGGCCGCGATCACGCCGTGCCGCCGGCCGGCGTCCCACAGCGTGTCCCACAGGCGCAGGCCCAGCTCGGCGGACGTGTACAGCTCCCAGCCCAGCTCGCCGACGTACGACAGGCGCAGTGCGACGACCGGCACGTCCCCGACGTCCAGGGACCGGGCCTTGAAGTACCCGAACGCGCGGTGGCCGACGTCGGTGCCGGTGAGCGGCTGGAGCACGTCACGCGCCCGCGGGCCCCAGAGACCGATGCAGCAGGTGGCGCCGGTGATGTCGCGGACGGCCACGTCGGCGGGGGCGTAGCGCAGGAACCGGTCGAGGTCGAGCGGGCCGTTGACGCCGACCTGGAAACGGTCGGGGGCCAGCCGCGCCACGGTCAGGTCGCTGCGCACCCCGCCGGCCTCGTCCAGCAGCAGCGTGTACGTCACCGCGCCGGGGGCCTTGTCGAGGTTGTTCGTCGTCATCCGCTGGAGGAAGCCCAGCGCGCCGGGCCCGGCGACCTCGAGCCGGCTCAGCGGGGTCATGTCGTACATCGCGACCCGCTCGCGGGTGACCAGGGCCTCGGCGCCGGCGGTCCTCGACCAGTGTTTCGCCGACCAGGCGTCGCGGTCCGGGATGCCCTGGGCCTCGGGCAGGTCGTCGTTCGCGCGGAACCACAGCGGACGCTCCCAGGCCGCACCCTCGGTGAACACCGCCCCGAGCTCCCGCTGGCGCGGGTGGAACGGGCTGACCCGCAGCGGGCGCGGTTCGGCCGGCGGGTCGAGCGGGTGCAGGATGTCGTAGACCTCGACGAAGTTGCGCGCGGCGCGGGTGCGGACGTAGGAATCGGTGAGCTGGACCGGGTCGAACCGGTAGAGGTCGCACTCGTGGACGTCGACGCTCGGCTGCCCGTCGACGATCCACTCGGCGACCGCCTTCGCGACCCCGGCCGAGTGCGTCACCCAGACCGCCTCGGCGATCCAGAGCCCGGGCAGTTCGCGGTGCTCACCGATCAGCGGGAACCCGTCGGCGGTGAACGAGAAGATGCCGTTGATGCCCTCGTCGACCTTCGTCTCGGCCAGCGCGGGCAGCAGCGCGACCGCGTCGTCCCAGCTCGGGTCGAAGTCCGCGGGTGTGAACTCCTCGACGCTCGGCATCACGGCCGACTCGTCGTGGCGGCGGATGTGCTCGACCGGCATCGGCCGGTGCGCGTAGGAACCGATGCCGACGCGGTCGCCGTGCTCGCGGAAGTAGAGGTCGGCGTCCTGGTGGCGCAGGATCGGCGCGCGGCCGTCACCGGGCAGCGCGGCGACCGGGCCGGTCCGCACGTACTGGTGGGCCAGCGGGAGCAGCGGGATCGTCAGGTCGACGAGCGCGCCGAACCGTGGGCCCCAGAAGCCGGCCGCGCCGATCACGACGTCGGCGTCGAAGCTGCCCCGATCGGTGTCGACGCCGGCGACCCGGCCGTCCGGGGCCGTGCGGACGGCGGTGACGCGGTGGCCGCCGAGGAACCGCGCCCCGCGTGCGATCGCGCGCTCGGCCTGGAACGTGACCGCGTCGACGGCGCCGACCAGGCCGTCGGTGGGCGTGTGGAAACCGCCGAGGATCTTCTCCGGGCTCAGCAGCGGGTGCAGTGCGGCGGCCCGCTCGGGGTCGAGCACCTCGCCGGGCAGGCCCCAGGACGTGGCGAGACCGGCGCGGCGGTGCAGCTCGGTCAGCCGCTCCGGGGTCGTGGCCACCTCGAGGCCGCCGACCGGCCGGAACGCCCGCTCGCCGAAGCCGCGCAGCTTCTCCACCGTGTACTGGGCGAAGTTCGTCATCGTCTTGCTCGGGTTGGTCTGGAAGACCAGGCCGGGCGCGTGCGAACTCGACCCGCCGGTGGCGTAGAGGGGGCCCTGGTCGAGGACGAGCACGTCGGTCCAGCCGCGCTGGGTCAGCTCGTCGGCGATCGCACTGCCGACGATGCCGGCGCCGACGATTATCACTTTCGTCATGCCTGGGCCTCCGTCGCGCTCAGTGCGGGAATTCGCCGGACGGGACGACGTGGATGACGCCGTCGACGACCACGACCGGGTGGGTGCGGACTGCGACCTTCGCGGGCAGGCCGTCCGGCTTCCCGGTGCGCAGGTCGAAGCGGGACGCGTGCAGCGGGCACTCCACCGCGCACTCCTCGATCCAGCCGTCGGCCAGCGAGGCGTCCTGGTGGGTGCAGGTGTCGTCGAGCGCGTAGAGCTCACCGTCGTCGGTGCGGAACACGCTGATCGGGGGAGTGAGGTCGAGCCGGTGGCTCTCGCCGGGGGGAAGGTCGTCCAGGGGGCAGACGGGAATCATGCGAACCCCTCGAGGTGTGCGTCAGACAGAAGGGTGTGCGTCATGCAGAACGCGGTGCGCCCTCCGCAACAGGGTCGGATCCGGCGCGCCCCGGTGTCAAGAGGTCGGGATGCGGGTGCGGTCGATGAGCGTTGAATCGACCTGATGAGTACTTCAGGGGAACCGGCGCGGGCCGACCGGCTGGCCGAGCGCATGGCCCGCGACGGGGCGGCGTGCGTCTGGTGCGGCCGGGAGTTCGGGCGCCTGGTGCGCCCGACGACCGATCACCTGGTGCCGCGGGTCAAGGGCGGCCCGTCCTGGCTGGAGAACGAGGTCGCGGCGTGCGGGCGGTGCAACCGGGCGCGCGGGCACCGCGGCGCCGCCGACTGGGCCGACGAGTGCGAGCGGCTCGGGTGGCCGGTGGACCGCGCCCGCCTCGCCCGGACGCTGCGTGAGCTGGCGTCCGCGATCGCGGAGCGGGGCGGCCAGCGCCGGGCCCGCACCCAGATCGCGTCCCAGCTGCGGCGGCTCCAGGTCCGGTCCCGCGGATCTCGCTCGCCGGACGGGCTCTAGCGGAACGGGCCGCGCAGCGCCGCCCACTGCAGCAACATGATGGTCTTGGCGTCGGCGATGTCACCCTGCTCGATCAGCGCCAGCGCCTTGTCGAAGTCGAGCTCGACGACCTCGATGTCCTCACCCTCGCCGGCGACCCCGCCGCCCTCCGACGTCCGGCTCTGGGCGCTGTAGGGCGCCGCGTAGAAGCTGAGCCGCTCGGTGATCGACCCCGGGCTCATGTACGCGTCGAACACGTGCTCGACCGCGCCGACCGTGTGCCCGGTCTCCTCGGCGGCCTCGCGCCGGATCGCGGTCTCCGGGTCGTCGCCGTCCAGCAGCCCCGCCGCGGCCTCCAGCAGCATCCCGTCCGGGTGGTCGTTGACGTAGGCCGGGAAGCGGAACTGGCGGGTGAGCAGCACGGTGCGCCGGGCGAGATCGTAGAGCAGGATCGTGGCGCCGTTCCCGCGGTCGTAGGTCTCGCGTGACTCGGTCGTCACCCGCCCGTCGCGGTGGCGGTACGTGAACGTGTTCCTGCGCAGCACGTACCAGCTGGACGCGAGCAGCTCGACGTCGAGCACCTCGACCCGCGGGTTGCCGCGCAGGTCACGGCCGGTCAGGTGCAGCCCGGTGCGGCCACGGCCATCCGGAACGTCCACTCCTGGAGTGCCCTTGTCGTTCGACGTCATCTCCCCATCATTACGCACGGTTGTGACGCGTCTCGGCAGGGGTGTCCGGTTCAGCCACTGTGGACGCCGCATGAGTGCCCCGGTCCGTGGTTACTTGGAGAGGGAAGCGATCGACCACGCCGAACGGAGGGCGAGATGACGGACGTCGACTGGGCCGCGCTGCGCACGGAGTACGACACCGGGGTCGCGGAGCTGCGGGCCGCGTCGTCCCGGTTCCGGCAGTCGCCCGGCCTCGACCGGGAGCTCCGCACCGGCCTCGCCGACCTGTTCGACGGTCTGGCCGACGACGCCGAGACCACCGGGCCCGATCCGCGAGCGCTCGCGGTGGCGCGGGCGCTCGCGGCGGCCGCCCCCGACCCGGCCCTGCGGCAGGTCGAGCCGCCGCGCGTGACCGAGCCCGTGCCGGTCGTGGCGTCGGCGGTGGCGCACGGGCGGCCGGCGACGCGTGCCGACGTGCTGATCGCCCGGGTCGCGGTCGCCGCCGCTTCGGTCTGGCACCGCGTCCGCCGCGGCGCGTGAGACCCGGCCGGCGGGGTAGTGGAGATAGCGTTGGGTGAGCGCCCGATGACTGGCCGCTCACTAGTCCGACGCGAGGAGCGCACGTCATGGGCCGACGGAGCGGGTACGTGCGGGTGACGGCGGCGGTCGCCGCGGTGGTGCTGCTCGGGGGGTGCAGCGCGCTCGGGACGGAGGCCGAGCCCGCGGCCGACGCCACGCGCAGCCCGTCGGCCGCGGCGGGCACCTCGATCCCGGACGTCGTCGAGATCGTCGAACCGAGCGTGGTCACGGTCACCGCCGGGCGGTCGCAGGGCAGCGGGGTCGTCTACCGCAAGGACACCGTCGTCACCAACCAGCACGTCGTCGGCACCGCCCGGTCGGTCACGCTGACGCTCGCCGACGGCGCGAGCGTGAACGGCACGGTCGTCGGCACCGACGAGATCGCCGACCTCGCGGTCATCAAGGCCGCACGCACCAACCTGCCGGCGATCGCGATCCGCGACGATCTGCCCCGCTCCGGTGAGGTCGCGCTGGCGATCGGCAGCCCGCTCGGCTTCGAGAACACGGTCACCCAGGGCATCATCTCCGGCGTCGGCCGCCAGATCCCGGCCGAGCAGACCGGCGGACGGCCGCTCGTCGACCTGATCCAGACCGACGCCGCGATCTCGCCGGGCAACTCCGGTGGCGGGTTGTTCGACAGCCAGGGCCGCCTGGTCGGCATCAACGAGGCGTACATCCCGCCCTCGGCCGGAGCGGTGTCGCTGGGGTTCGCGATCCCGAGCGCGACCGTGGTGGACGTCGCCGACCAGCTGCTGCGCACCGGCAAGGCCGTCCACCCGTATCTCGGGGTGTCGCTGGCCCAGCTCACCGACGCGGTGCGCAACGCGCTCGGCGTCGACGCCGAGAAGGGCGCAGTCGTGGTCCGGGTGGGCGCGGGAACGCCGGCGGCGACGGCGGGCATCCGCACCGGGGACGTCATCACGAAGATCGGTGCGCAGGACGTGGCCGACGTCGAGGACGTGTACGCGGCGGTGCGCGCGGTGAACCCGGGCGACCGGGTCGAGGTCGTGGTGCAGCGAGGCGGTGACGCCGTGACCGTGCCGGTGACGGTGGGCCGGATCACCGGCTGACCCCGGTGCAACAGATCCGGGGCCCGGCGCGTCCTGGGGACGACCGGGGAGGTTGTCCATGCCGGAGCCCGACGGCTTCGAAGATTTCGTGTCCCGCCGCGCCCACGCGCTGACCCGCTACGGGTTCGTCCTGGCCGGTAACCCGCACGACGCGGCCGACCTGGTGCAGGAAGCGCTGATCCGGCTGCGTGGCGCCTGGGACCGGGTCGAACGCCGCGACGACCCGGAGGCGTACGTCCGCACGACGATGGCCCGGCTCCACATCAGCTGGTGGCGCAAACGCCGCCGGGAACGGCTCACCGACGCGGTACCGGAGCGCTGGGCCGCCGACCCCGGCATCAGCCGGGTCGAGAACGACGTCGGGGTGTGGACGGCGCTGGCGCACGTGCCGCCGCGCCAGCGGGCCGTCCTCGTGCTGCGCTACTACGAGGGGCTCGGCGACGACACGATCGCCGCCCGGTTACGCATCAGCCGCGGCACCGTCCGCAGCCAGGCCCAGCGCGGGCTGGCCGCCCTCCGCGCGCGACTCGACCCCGAGATCCCCGAAGTTCTCACCATCGACGGGAGGCGTCATGTCTGACCCGCGGCGCGACGTGACCGACGTCCTCGTGGACACGCTGAACCGGGTCGCCGACGCGGCACCGCCGCCGCCGGCCGACCTCTACCGGACCGTGACCGCGGGCTACCGGCGGCGGCGGAGCGGTCTGGTCGCGGCGGCCGCCGCCGGGGTCGTGCTCGTGCTGCTCGTCGGCGTCGTGAGCGTCCTGGCCGTCGCCCGCGACGCGCCACCCCCGGTCGCGACCACCCCGACCACCGTCGAAGGCCTCTGGCCGGACGCGATCCGCACGCTGCCGGGCACTGTCGGCGGTGAGGGGTACCGGGTCGAGGCGATGCTGCCGGACGGCCGGGCGGTCGCCGTCATCGAGGACCAGCGGAGGGCCACCCGGCTCGTCCTGCTCCGCGGCTCGTCGGTGACGCCGGTGTCCACGCACTCGGCGCCGGCGCCGCGCTGGGCCCACGTCTCCAACGTCCGGGCGAACGGCAGGTGGATCGTCTGGCTGGTGAACGGCCGGGGCGGGGCGCCGGAGATCTGGAGCGCTCCCGTCGGCACGCTGACGCCGGCGCTGGTCACGACCGTGACCTTCCGGGGCCACACCACGTCGGTCGAACTCGACGGCGACACGGTTTTCTACGGGCCGACACCGCAGGGCGTGCGCGCCGTCGACCTGCGCACCCGCGCGACGGCCCAGTTCCAGGACACGGCGTCCGACCATCCCCGCTTCTGGCCCTGGCTGACCCGCACGGGAAAGACACCGCCGACGCTGCGCAACGTCCGTACCGGTGAGGTCCGGACCGCGCGGTCGCCCGCGGACACGTGCACGCCGGTCTGGTGCCTGTCGGCGCGGGACGGCTCGACGATCGACCTCGTGCGCCTCGACGGGACCGAATGGCAGTCGTTCACCGGCTACCAGACCGGATTCTCCGGGATGGTGCCGTTCCGCGACCGGTACCTCGTGCTCATCCGTAATGACCGGGAGGCCGACGGGAGCCGACGGCTGGACCTGGTCGACCTGGTCGCGCGGCGCACGGTCGAGCTGGGCCGGCTGCACGGCTCCTCGACGGTGCCGGTCGGGTTCGAGTTCGGCGACGACACCGCCTTCTGGCCCACGTCCGGCGCGCGGAGCGCACGGGTGCTCGACCTGAGGAAACTGCCCTGATCGGGGACAATGGCGTCCATGTCCAGTGAGAACGCCAGAGGCCGGGTCCGGGTCGAGCCGGGCCGCAAACGGGTCCGCGCGCTGGTCGCGGGGCGGGTGGTCGCCGATACGCGCCACCCGGTGCTGGTCTGGGAGGTTCCCTACTACCCGGCCTACTACCTGCCGCGCGACGACGTCCTGGCCGAGCTGGTCGCGACCGGCGAGGTGAGTCGGTCGCCCAGCCGGGGCGACGGTGTCGTGCACGACGTCGTGCTCCCGGACCGGACGCTGCCGAGCGCGGCGGTGACGTTCCCGTCGTCGCCGCTCCCGGAACTCCGCGCGCTGGTCCGGCTCGACTGGGCGTCGATGGACGAGTGGCTGGAGGAGGACGAGCCGGTCTACGTCCACCCCCGCGACCCGTACAAGCGCGTCGACATCCTGAGCAGCAGCCGCCACGTTCAGGTCAGCGTCGACGGCGTCGTGGTGGCCGACTCCCGTCAGCCGCGGATCCTGTTCGAGACGTCGCTGCCGCCGCGTTACTACCTGCCGCTGACCGACGTGCGGCTCGAGCTGCTCCGGCCGTCGGAGCTGGTCACGCACTGCCCGTACAAGGGCGCCGCGACCTACTGGGACGTCGTGCTGGAGTCGGGCGCCGAGCACCGGAACATCGTCTGGACCTACCGGTCGCCGCTGCCGGAGAGCCAGAAGGTGACGGGGCTGGCCGCGTTCTACGACGAGAAGGTCGACGTGACGATCGACGGTGTCGTGCAGGAACGGCCGGAGACCCACTTCAGCTGAGTTCGGTGGGCACCGCCACGACGTCGACCATCGCGCCGTTGCGGAAGACGGTGAGCGGTAACGGCCGGCCGATGGCGTCGGTGAACAGCAGTTTCTGCAGCCCCTGGGCGTCGCGGACCGGGGCGCGGGCGGCGTCGAGCAGGAGGTCTCCGGCGCGCAGCCCGGCCCGGGCGGCGGGGCTGCCCGCCACGACCTCGACGACGCGCAGGCCGCGTGCTTCGCCGAGCTTCTCCGGTAGCGGCACCGGGGCGGTCACCAGCCCGAGGTAGGCCCGCCGGACCCGGCCGTCGGCCTCCAGCGCGCGAAGGATCCGGCGCGTCGTCGCGTTGATCGGCACCGCGAGCCCGACGCCGACCCCGGCGACCGCGGTGTTGATGCCGACGACCCGGCCCTCCGCGTCGGCGAGCGCTCCGCCGGAGTTGCCGGGGTTGAGCGCGGCGTCGGTCTGGATGACGTCCTCGATCAGGCGGGTGGTGCCGGCGCTGCGTGCCGGGAGCGAGCGGCCGAGCGCGCTCACCACCCCGGCCGTGACCGTGCCGGAGAGCCCGAGCGGGTTGCCCACCGCGACGACCAGCTGCCCCACCTGCAGCGCGTCGGCGTCGCCCAGTTCGGCGGCGTCGCCGGGGGTCTCGTCGGCGCGGGCGACCGCGAGGTCGGAGAGCGGGTCGGCGCCGATCACCCGGAACCGGGTCTCCGAGCCGTCGGCGAACGCGACCCTTCCCCCGTCGGCACCGGCCACGACGTGGGCGTTCGTCAGCAGCAGACCGTCGTGGCCGACGACCACCGCGGACCCGGCGCCCTCACCGCGCCGGCTGCGGACGGTCAGCGCCGCGACCTGCGGCCCGACGGTGCGGGCGACCCGGGTGACGATTTGAGAGTAGACGTCGAGCATCGGGCCTCCTTGATTACAGTGCAACAACTGTTGCTCGGTTCGGGGCGGCCGGCCAGGTCTGTTTACGATTCCGCCGTGAGCGCAGACGCAGCCGGACCCGACATCGACCGCGAAGTCCTGGACTGGGATCTGTTCGGGACCGCGTCCCGTGACCTGGCGACGCAGATCGCCGAGGACGGATACCGGCCCGAGATCGTGCTCGCGATCGCCCGCGGCGGGCTGCTGCCGGCCGGTGCGCTGGCGTACGCGCTCGACGTCAAGAACGTGGCGACGATAAACGTCGAGTTCTACACCGGGGTGGACGAGCGCCTCGCCGTGCCGGTGATGCTCCCGCCGGTACCCGAGATCGTCGACCTGGCCGGAGCCCGCGTCCTCATCGTCGACGACGTCGCCGACACCGGTCGCACGCTCGAGGTCGTCTCCGGGTTCTGCGGTGCCCACGTCGCCGAGGCACGGACCGCGGTGCTCTACGAGAAGCCGCAGTCGCTGGTGAAGTGCGAGTACGTCTGGCGGCGCACCGACCGCTGGATCAACTTCCCCTGGTCGACCCTGCCTCCGGTGGTGTAGGCCTGTAGGGGTGCGGATCGGGGTGATCGGGGCCGGCATCGTCGGTCTGTCGACCGCGTACGCGCTGCGGCGCTACCCCGTCACCGTGCGCGTCTTCGACCGCGCGGCGCCGATGACCGGCCGCTCGCGCGGCGACACCCGCATCTTCCGCTACGCCCACGACACGCCCGCCCTGGTGCGCTACGCGGTCCGGGCACGGGAGGGCTGGAGCCGCTGGGAGCGCACGACCGGGCAGGTCCTGATCGGCGCCGAGACCACCGTGGTCAGCGGGGCCGGCGCGGCCGAGCGGTACGCGGCGATGCGCGCCGCCGGTGTCCGCTGTGGACTCTATCCGTCGCTCTCGTCCGTCCCGGGCCTGCCCGCGCAGCCGGACACACCCGGCCCCTTCCTGGTCGACCCGGCCGGCGGCGTGATCCGGGCCGCCCGCACCGGCGCGTTCCTGGCCGCCGCGGTACGCCGCGGTCTCGTGGTCGACGACGTGGAGCGCGTCACCGTGCACGGGCACACCGCGACGATCCATTCGTCCCGAGGGAGCTGGCAGTGCGACTCGGTGCTGGTCGCGGCGGGGGCGGGGCCGCTGACCTCCGAGGTGGTGGCCGACCCCGAGCATCACTTCCGGTTCACGTTTCCGCTGGTGCCCGGCGCTGATCTGCGGTGCTGGATCGAGCGGAGCGCTTCCTGGCGGGACGGGTTCACGACCTACGGGCACCTCGCCGGTGCGGGGCTCTGGGCTCTGGGAGCCCACTTACCGGCCGAGGACACCGCCTGGTCGTTGCCGGTCGCGGAGGCGCGTCGCCGGGCGCTGTCCGCCGTGACGGCGTACGTGCGTGAGTTCCTGTCCGACGTCGTCGCGCCGGAGCCGGTCGACGAGGTCTACTGCGCCCCCACCCGTGGGCTCGGCGACGGGATCCACGTCGCTCGGTCCGGCCCGGTTCTGTCGGTGTGGGGTGAGAACCTGTTCAAGTTCGCGCCGGCGCTGGGGGCGGATCTCGCGGCCGCGGTGGCGTCCCGCGGTTTACCGGAGGATCTTCCGTAGTACGAGCAGAGGAGCCCGGCATGAAAAAACTCATCAACGCTCCGGCCGACGTCGTGGTGGAGGCCCTCGCCGGTCTCGCGGCCGCGCACCCGAAGCTCGGGGTCGACCTCGAGCACCGGGTCGTCTACCGCGCCGACGGGCCGGTACCGGGCAAGGTCGGTCTCGTCTCCGGCGGCGGCTCCGGCCACGAGCCGCTGCACGGCGGTTTTGTCGGGCTCGGCATGCTCGACGCCGCGGCCGCCGGCGAGGTCTTCACCTCCCCGGTGCCCGATCAGATCCTCGCCGCCACGCAGCGCGCCGACGGGGGCGCCGGGGTGCTGCACATCGTGAAGAACTACACCGGCGACGTGATGAACTTCGAGATGGCCGCCGAACTCGCCGAGGGCACGGAGATCGCGACCGTGATCACCAACGACGACGTCGCCGTGGAGGACAGCCTCTACACCGCCGGGCGGCGCGGGGTCGGCGTCACCGTGCTGCTGGAGAAGATCGCGGGTGCCGCCGCCGAGGAACGGCGCAGCCTCGCCGAGGTGGCGGCGATCGCGCAGCGCGTCAACGACCGCGGGCGCAGCATGGGCCTGGCGCTGACGTCGGGCACCGTGCCTGCCGCCGGCAAGCCCACGTTCGACCTGCCCGAGGACCAGATGGAGCTCGGCATCGGCATCCACGGCGAACCGGGCCGGAAGCGCGTCCCGCTCGCGTCGGCGAAGGACGCCGCCGCGATGCTCGTCGAGCCGGTGCTGGCCGAGATCCAGCCCGAGCAGGGGGTGCTCGCGTTCGTCAACGGGCTCGGCGCGACGCCGCTGATCGAGCAGTACCTGCTCTACGGCGAGGTCGCGGCGCTGCTCGGCAAGCACGGGGTGCCGGTCGTGCGGTCGCTGGTGGGGCCGTACATCACCAGCCTCGACATGGCCGGGGCGTCGGTCACCCTGCTCGCCCTCGACGACGAGCTGCTCCGCCTGTGGGACGCACCGGTGGACACCCCCGGGCTGCGGTGGGGCGCATGAGCGGCGTCGAGGCCTGGGTCCGCGAGTTCGCGCGGCTGGCGATCGAGGAGGCGCCGCGGCTGACCGAGCTGGACTCCGCGATCGGCGACGCCGACCACGGTTCCAACCTCGCGCGCGGGCTCACCGCGGTGGTGGCGGCGCTCGACGCCACCTCGTTCGACGACGACGCCGCGCTGCTGAAGAAGGTCGGCATGGTGCTGGTGAGCACCGTCGGCGGGGCCAGCGGGCCGCTCTACGGCACGTTCTTCCTGCGCGCCGCCGGAGCCCTCCCGGGCGGTGTACCGGCTGCGTTCCGGGCCGGTGTGGACGGTGTCGCGGCCCGGGGCAAGTCCACCACCGGCGAGAAGACGATGCTCGACGCGCTGGTGCCGGCCGTGGAGGCGCTGGAGGCCGGCAAGGACTGGGGCGAGGTGCGCGCCGCCGCCGAGACCGGCCGCGACGCGACGATCCCGCTGGTGGCGCGGAAGGGCCGGGCCAGTTATCTGGGGGAGCGCAGCGCCGGGCATCTGGATCCGGGAGCGGCGTCGGCGACGTTGCTGGTGGCGGCGGCCGCGTCCACGCTGGTAGCCGATGCGTGATTCGGCGGTCGGGGTCGCGGCGGGGGACGGCGGCGGGCAGACCGTCGGCATCGTGGTGGTGTCGCACAGCCGGGCGCTGGCCGAGGCGGCCGTGCGGCTCGCGGGGGAGATGGCCCAGGGCGCTCCGGTGCGGATCGGCATCGCGGCCGGTCTCGACGAGGAGACCTTCGGCACCGACGCGGTAGCGATCGCCGACTCGATCACCGAAATCAGCGGCGCGGCGGGCGTGGTCGTGCTGATGGATCTGGGTTCGGCGTTGTTGTCGGCCGAGATGGCTCTCGAGCTGCTCGACGACGAGGTTCGGGACGGGGTGGTGCTGAGCCCGGCGCCGCTGGTGGAGGGTCTGGTCGGGGCCGTGGTGGCCGCGGCGGGCGGCGCGGACCGCGCGTCGGTGGCGGCCGAGGCGGCGTCCGGCCTGATCCCCAAGTCCGATCACCTGGCCCCGTCGCCGGCGTCCGAGCCGTCCGCGTCCGGCCTGGGGGCAGGCGAGCCGCTGGCCGGGGTGTTCGTGGTGACGGATCCGCAAGGTCTGCATGCCCGTCCGGCGGCCGCGTTGGTGGGAGTGGTCCGCCAGGTCGGCGTGCCGGTCGAGCTCCGCAACCGCACGACCGGAGCGGGCCCGGTCCCCGCCGAGAGCCTCTCCCGCGTGGCCACCCTGGGCGCCCTCGCCGGCCACGAGGTCGAGGTCCGGGTCCCACCCGGCGAGCCCGCCGCCCTGACCCGGATCCTGACCGCCGCCGCCGAGATCTTCGCCGCCTTCACACCGGTGTCCGACGGCACGACGTCTCCCGTCGCGGTCCCCCCGGCGGGAGAGGTGTCGTCCGGGGCCGTCGTTCCCCAGGCGGGAGCAGCGGCGGTGGCGGGCGGGACGGCCACGGCGGGGAGCGGGGCGTTGGCGGCGTCGCCGGGGGTGGTGGTGGGGGTCGTGCGGAGGTCCGGTACCCGCGCCGTGGTGCCCGCGCCGCGTACCGGGCCGGTGGACGCCGCGACCGAGCAGCAGCGACTCGAACACGCCCTTACCGCGGTGACCACCGAGGTGACCGCCGTCCGCGACCGCGCCGCCGCCGAGGTCGGCGCCACCGAGGCGGCGATCTTCGACGCGCACCTGCTCCTGCTGGACGACCCGGCGCTCCGTTCCGCCGCCGCCACCCGCATCACGTCCGGCGCGGACGCCGGAGCCGCCTGGTCCGAGGCGATCAGCGCCGCCGAGGCCGAGTGGCGCGCGCTCCCCGACGCCTACCTCCGCGCCCGAGCCGAAGATCTGGCCGCCCTGCGCGTGCAGGTCCTGACCGCCCTGGCGACCCCGCCCGCACCGAATCGGGCCATCGAGGGAACTGGGGAGGTAGCCGGCGGTTCGAGCGCGGGCGGGGACGAGGGCGCAGCGGCGGTGTTCGTGGGGGACGGGCTCACCCCCGTGGACGCGGTGAGGATCGAGGCGGCCGGGGTCGTGCTTGCTCACGGCAGTCCCACCGCGCACAGCGTGCTACTTCTGCGTGCCCGCGGCGTCCCGGCGGTCGTCGCGGCCGGGGAGTCCGTGCTCGACCTCGCGGACGGCACTCCGATCGCGTTCGACGGGAGTACCGGTGAGCTGGTGGTCGACCCGGCCCCGGACGTCGTCGAACGGTTCGTCGCGGCTCGGGATGAGGCGGCTCGGCGTCGGCGGGTGGCGGACGCCGGTGCGCACCGGTCCGCGCACACCACCGACGGGGTCCGGATCCAGGTGGGCGCGAACCTGGCCGGGCTCGACGACGCCACCGCGGCCGCGGCGGCGGGCGCGGATCTCGCGGGGCTGGTGCGCACCGAGTTCCTGTTCCTCGGCCGGAGCACGCCCCCCGACGTGGACGAGCAGACCGAGACCTACCGCGCGCTCGCCGGCGCGCTCGGAGGGCGTCGCCTCACGCTGCGGACGCTGGACGTGGGGGGCGACAAGCCGCTGCCCTACGCCCCGGTGCCCGCCTCCGAGAATCCGTTCCTCGGGGTGCGCGGGCTCCGGTTCTCGCTGCTGCGCCCCGATCTGTTCGCGGCGCAGCTCACGGCGATCGTGCGGGTCGCGCACGAGACGCCGGTGACCGTCATGTTCCCGATGGTCAGCACCGTCGACGAGCTCGCCGCCGCGCGAACGGCACTGGACGACGCGGTCCGGACGGAGCGGCGTGGCGCGCCCCCGGGGCTCGAGGTGGCCGCGATGGTGGAGGTCCCGTCCGCGGCGCTCAAGGCGGCCGCGCTGGCGCCGCTCGTCGACGAGTTCAGCATCGGCACGAACGACCTCACCCAGTACACGCTCGCCGCGGCGCGCGGGGACGAAGGGGTGGCGGCGCTGGGAAACCCCTGGGACCCCGGTGTACTGCGGCTGATCGACGCCGTCGGCCGGGCGGCCGGCACGCACACACGGGTCAGCGTGTGCGGCGAGTTCGCCTCCGAACCCGGCGCCGCCGCGGTGCTGATCGGGCTCGGGGTGCGCGAACTCAGCGTCGCCCCGGCGCTGGTACCCATGGTGAAACAGGCCGTGAGGGAAACCGACGCCGCCGACGCCGCCCAGGCTGCTGCTGCCGCACTCAAGGCATCGACCGCTACGGAAGCCGGTGGGTACTTCTCACCCTCCACCCGAGCGTGAGACTTAAGGTGCCAATGCGCTGTGTGTCGAGGGAGCGGGCTCGGGTGCGCGGTTCTCGGGTGGTTGGGTGCGCCAGGTGGTTGGGTGCGCCAGGTGGTTGGGTGCGGAGTGCCCGAGTGCGCCGGGTGCACCGCGTGCCCGAGTGCCGCGTGCCCGGATGCGCTGAGGACCTGAGCGGCGATAGGCCCAGTGCCGAGAGCCTCGCGCACTAGCGGTTAGGTGCGCGGTGCTCCATCGCTACCCGTCCTCGTGCCGGGCACCCCATCCGCTAACCGCCTAAGCGGCAAGCGCTCCGCACCGAGCCCTCCAATGCTTACCGTGAGCGCCCTGCGCCGAGCCCTCCGGCGCCGATCCCTCTGAGCGCCCAGTTCTGAGCGCCCAGTTCTGAGCGCCCAGTTCTGAGCGCGCTGAATGTGCCGCTGTTGAATGGGGCTCCGCCGAGTGCCCATGCGCCCAGCGTCTGTGCGCCGAGCGCCCGAGTGCGCCAGCCGCGATCGACCTAGTGCCGAGTGCCTCGCGCCCTTGCGCTAGGCGCTCCAATGCTCGGCCCACCAGTGCCGAGCGCTCCATCGCCAAGTGTTCCCGCGCCGATCGCCCCGGCCGATAACCGCCTTAGCGACAAGTGCCTCGCGCTCCACGCCGAGGCCCCCAGTCCGTCCAGTCCTGAGCGCCCCCAGCCCTCAGCGCCCCAGTCCTGAGCCCGCCGAGTGAGCCTCCGCCGAGTCCCATGCGCCCAGCGTTTATGCGCCGAGCGCCCAGCCACCCAGCGGTCCCGCGCCGAGCGCCCAGCCGACAAGCGCCCCAGCAGCAATCGCGCCGTGCCGAGCCCCCAGTGCCTAGCTGCAAGTGCCCAGCCCTGATCGCGCCGAATGCTCTCCGCCGAGTACCCATGCGTCCAGCGTCGGTGCGCCCAGCGGCCTTGCGCTAGGCGCTCCAGCGCTAGGCGCTTCAGTGTCGAGCGTCGCAGTCGCCAAATACCGTCGCGGCAAGCGGCCGGCGCCGAGCACCTCCGTGCCCAGCCGCGAGATCCCAGCCGCGAGATCCCGGCCGCGACGGGCCCAACGCCCCTCCGTCGACCGCCATGCTCCCCGCGCTGAGCAGCCCCGGCCAGCGCCGCGTGTCCGTGCGCCGACCTCGCTGCGTCGAGCTCTAACCCGGCTCCGTCGCCCTCTCCAGCGCCACCACTGGGATCACCCTCGACGTCTTCGCCTGGTGCTTGTGGAAGAACGGGTACTGCGCCGCGATCCGCGTGAACGTCGCCTCGCGCTCGTCACCCGTCAACACCCGCGCCGAAGCCGCATACGACTCCGCGCCCACCTCCACCCGCACCGCCGAACTAGCAACCAGATTGATATACCAGTCCGGATCCCGCGGCGCGCCGGCGTTCGACGCCACCACCAGCAGCCGGTCGCCGTCCGGCACGTACATCATCGGCGCGGTGTGCTCGTTCCCGGAGCGCGCCCCCACCGTCGTGAGCAGCAGCAACGGGCGGTTGCCCAGCGCGGCGCCGTTGCTCTCCCGGAACTGGGCGATGAGCTGCCGGTTGTAGGCACCGACATCACTGGGCATCGTCATTCACTCACTCTCGCAAACACATCCGCCGCGACGGGGTCGCCGCCGAGAATGAACACATGTCGCTGAAGAGCAGAGCACGCTGGGTCAGCCTGCACGGCATCGCGAGAGTCGTCATCGGCCGCGCCTACCGCCGCGGCGATCTGCACGCCCGGATCCTGGCCGACCCGGCCGCCCGCGCGAACCCGTACCCGACCTACGACGAGATCCGCGCCCGCGGTCCGCTGGTGAAGGGGCGCCTGATGATGCAGGCGGTCAGCCACCCGGCGGTCACCTCGATCCTGCGCAGCGACGCGTTCGCGGTCGGCTTCGACCCCGAGACCATGCCGTGGATCTCCCGCAAGCTGCTCCAGCGGGTCGCGGCCGACGAGCGGATCGTCGGCCCGATCGATCCGCCCTCGCTGCTGGTCACCAACCCGCCCGACCACACCCGCTACCGCCGGCTGGTCAGCCGCGTCTTCACGGCCAAGGCCGTGGAGGCCCTCCGCGGGCGCATCGAAGAACGGACCACCGAGCTCCTGGACGCCCTGGAGGACCGCGAGCCGGTCGACCTGGTCGCCGAGTACGCCAGCCTGCTTCCGGTCACCGTGATCGCGGAGATCCTCGGGGTTCCGCTGGAGATGCGACAGACGTTCCTGCGGTGGGGCACGCTCGCCGCGCCCGTGCTCGACGTCGGACTGACCTATCAGCAGTTCGAGGAGTCCGAGGCCGCGCTGGAGCAGATGTCGGACTGGATGTACGCGCACTTCGACTCGCTGCGCAGAACCCCCGGCGACGACATCGTCAGCAAGCTCGTCCACCTCGATGACGAGAGCGGCAAGCTCGACGACCGGGAACTGCTGGCGATCGCCGGCCTGCTGCTGGCCGCCGGGTTCGAGACGACGGTGAACCTGCTCGGCACCGGCGCGGTGCTGCTGATGCGCCACCCCGAGCAGCGCGACGCGCTCGCCGCCGACCCCGGCCTCTGGTCGAACGCGGTCGACGAGATGCTGCGCTACGAGGCCCCCGTGCAGGCCACCAGCCGGCGCGCGCTGCGTGACACCGAGATCTGCGGCGTGACCGTGCGCGAAGGCTCGTTCGTCACCGCGATGATCGGCGGCGCGAACCGGGATCCGGACGTGTTCGAGGACCCCGACCGCTTCGACGTGCGGCGTCCGAACGCCCGCGAGCACCTGGCGTTCTCCAGCGGAGCGCACTACTGCATCGGTGCGTCGCTGGCCCGCCTGGAGGGCGAGATCGGGCTGCGTCGTCTGTTCGAGCGCTTCCCCGATCTCTCCCTCGCCGGTGAGCTCCACCAGCGCCCCACCCGCACGCTGCGCGGTTACGACCGGATCCCGGTCACCCTCACCGCACGGCGTTCAACACCGACGCGAGCTGCCGGACCCGGTCGGACGCCATGAACTCCTCCAGGGACACCGGCCGGTGCCCGCCGGCGGCGTCCGGCACGGCCAGCGGCAGCCGCCAGTTCGGGTACTCGTCCATGGTGCCGGGCAGGTTCGGCTGACGGACGTCACCGATGGCGTCACCGGGCGCGGCGAGCACCAGCCGGCACGGCGTGCGGGCCAGCACCGCGTGCAGGCCGAGCGCGATCTCCTGGTCCGACGCGTCGGGCCCGATGATCCCCTCCGAACGCAGCAGACCGATCAGCGCGGCCTTCTCGGTGTCCGCGGTGGCCTGCTCCTCCTCGACCGACCGGCCCAGCACGCCGAGCTCGGCCCGCACCCGGACGTGTTCGCCGGTCAGGAAGCCGGCCGCGGTCGGCAGGTCGTGGGTGGTCACCGACGCCGCCGCGCCGGCGCGCCACGCGGCCGGCGGCCGGGGGCGGTCGGGGAGCTCGCCCGGGGCGTCCCGGGTCGGGTCCGCGTCGTCGCGCTCGAACCAGAGCACGTTGCTCCCGAGCACGTCGCGGGCCGCGAGCGCGACGGCCACGTGCGGCTCGACCGTCCCCAGGTCCTCCCCGACGACGACCGCGCCGGCGCGGTGCGCCTCGAGCGCGAGCACACCGAGGAACGCGTCCGGGTCGTACCGCACGTAGGTGCCCTCGGCCGCCGACCGCCCGGCCGGCACCCACCACAGCCGGAACAGCCCGAGCACGTGGTCGATGCGGACACCGCCGGCCGAGCGCAACGCGGCGCGCAGCATGTCGCGGTACGGCGCGTACCCGGCTTCGGCCAGCCGCCGCGGGTTCCACGGCGGCAGGCCCCAGTTCTGTCCCTGCTGGTTGAACGAGTCCGGCGGGGCGCCGACCGACGCGCCGATCGCCAGCACGTCCTGCAGGCCCCAGGCGTCGGCTCCGCCGGGGTCGACGCCGACCGCGAGATCGTGCACGACACCGATCGGCATCCCGGCGGCGTCGGCGGCCGCCCCGACCGCGGCGAGCTGCTCGTCGCAGAGGAACTGCAACCAGGCGTGGAAGTCGACGCGGTGCGCGAGCCGTGCGTGCTCGGCCGCCACCGCGTCGGAGGCGGGGTGGTGCAGCGCGACCGGCCAGGTCTGCCACGGCACGCCGTGCTCTTCGGCGAGCGCGCAGAACGTCGCGAAGTCCTCCAGGCCCTGGCCCTGCTCGGCGCGGTAGGCGGCGAGGGCGTCGCCCCGGCGGGCCGGGAACAGCAGCTCGAGGGCGGCCAGTTTGGCCTGCCAGACCGGGTCGCGGGCGATCCGGTCGGCCGGGGCGTGCGGGCGCAGCGCGTCGACGGCCGCACGCACGTCCGCCGGCGCGGCGCGGTACTCCGGCGTGTCGGCGATGCGCAGGTAGAGCGGGCTGCGGAACCGGCGGCTCGACGGGTAGTAGGGCGAGTTCTCCAGCGGCAGCACCGGCGACGGCGCGTGCAGCGGGTTGCACACCACGGCGCCCGCGCCGAGCTCGGCGCCGCTCCAGCGGACCAGCTCGCGCAGGTCCCCGTAGTCGCCAAGCCCCCAGGAGTCGTCGCCGCGCAGCGCGTACAGCTGGAGCATCCAGCCCCAGACGCGCGCGTCCCCGGCCGGCGACGGCACCTTCGCCGGCGCCGAGATCAGCACGGCCTCGTCGTATCCGTCACCGGCCGACACGTGCAGGCGATGCCAGCCCGGGGGGAGGGCGGGCAGCGTCACGGTGCGCTCCTCGCGCGGCACGCCGTCCACGGTGCGCGCTCGCCCGGCGTCGCCGGACGTGGTGGCCGGAACGGACGTGCCGTCCTCCCGGAGGACGCGGACGGCGATCGGCCGGCCGGCCGGTGGGCGCACCACGACGGTCGCGGGCGCGTCCGCGGTCACCACGACGGTCGGCGGCAGCAGCCGCCGCCACGGGGCCAGCTCGGCCTCGGCGAGCGACGCGGCGACGGCCTCCGGCGTGTCGGCGGCCACCCCGAGCACGCCCAGGACGGCCACCACGGTGGACGCGGTGACGATCTCCGGGCGGCCGGTGGAGCCCACGTACTCGGTGGCCACGCCGTGCGCGGCGGCCAGGGCGGCGAGGTCGGCGTCGACAGTGTTCTGAGCGCTCACGAGCTGAGACGGTACCCAGTTGCGACCGGCTGATTCCCTAGGCCCGTGAGCGAGGCTTCCGACGTGTCGTCGGCCGACCGGTCCGGCGACGCCCGGCCACCGGGTGTCCGCCGTCGTCGCCGGCTCCTGGGGGCGGCCGCCGGCGTGGTGACGGCCGGGGCGCTGGTGGTCGTGGCGTGCCTGGGGTGGGAGTGGAGCGCGTCGTCGGGGCACCGGGTCGCGACCGTGGCCGAAGCGCCGGACGCGCCGGTGGCGATCGTGTTCGGCACCGAGCTAGACCGGAACGGCACGCCGAAGCCGATGCTCGCCAACCGCCTGGACACCGCGGTGGAGCTCTACCGCGCCGGGAAGGTGCGGGCGCTGCTGGTGTCGGGGGACGGCGGCGGGAACTCCGGCGACGAGGTCACCGCGATGACCCGGTACCTGACCGGGCGCGGGGTGCCGGCGGCGAGGGTGGTGGCCGACCCGTCGGGGCTCGATTCGTACGACACGTGCGTCCGCGCGCGCGACGTGTTCGGCGTGCGCCGCGCGCTGCTCGTGACGCAGACCTTCCACCTGCCCCGGGCCGTGGCGCTCTGCCGGCACGTCGGGATCGACGCCGACGGGGTGGGTGCCGCCTGCGACCGCTGCAGCCTGCAGCGACTGTGGCGGAGCCGGACCCGGGAAGTGCCGGCGGCCGGGAAAGCCGTGGCCGACGCATTGCGGAACCGGCAGCCGGCGGTGGTCTCGCCGCGTGATTCCGCGCTCGACGAGGCTGCGAGCAGCTGATTCGTGCGCACTCTAGCGCGCGGACGGTTCTCCCCGGGTACCCCGGCGCGTTTTGCACCCGAGGCTCATCCGAACGGCGTATTCGCAAGTGTTCGGGAGGAGACAGATCAACTGTCCAACGGCCGATCGTCGAGACCGCTCCCGAAGCGCACCCTGAGTGAGCCAGAGATCAACACCGGGTCGCTCCACTCCACGAAGGGGAAGGTCATGAGCACGATCATCGACGCCGAGGCTCTCTTCGCGAGCGCCCTCCAGCCCTCCGACCGTCCGACGCCGGAGCAGGTCCGCGCGGCCATCGCCGGGGCACTGCTCACCTGCGGTGGCGCCGACGGCTGCGCCGCCCGGCTGGCCGCCGAGTTCGGGGAGCACCCCGAGATCGCGGTGCTGCGCATGCAGTGGGCCATCCAGACCCTGGCGGCCTGACACCGCTCCTCCGCCCCGCACGCTCACGTCCTTCCCGGCCCGCACGCCCGCGCGTGCGGGCCGTCGCCGTAGTCGAACCGGTGACCCCGTCCGGTCCGTTCAGGACTGTGTGTAACCACCCCCGGGTGACACGGCCACAACCGGGACGTTGGAGACTTGGCGTCGAACGAGGAGCCGGATGGATTCAGAAACCGTCCGTACGTACCGTGTTCGAGAGCGGAAACGGGTAGGAACCTGGCGATGAACGCGCGGTGGCGGGCGTGCGAACCGCGGCTGACTCGCGATTGGTCCGCGGGCCCGCGGAGGTGCTACACACTGGTCACGGCGGCGAGACGACACCGTCATGAGCGGTGCGCAACGTGGGGGACAGGGCTCCCGCCGGAAAGAGCGTATGGCCGCTGGTCGGCCGGACAAAGAGGAGGTGCGGCGCCGATGACGTCTTCTGCGCCCAGCGGATCGCCGCGGCGGTCCGCGGCCCGGGTACACCGGGTGATCGTCCGATGATCAGCGGCGGCGGTTTCGACCGCATCCGCGTTCCGGTCTCGGCCGATACGCTCGCGTCCCGGTCGCCGTTCCCGCCGATCGCGGATTACGGCTTCCTCTCCGACTGCGAAGTGCTGGCGCTGGTGGCGCCGAGCGGCAACGTGGAGTGGCTCTGCCTGCCCCGCCTGGACTCACCGAGCGTGTTCGGCGCTGCCCTCGACCGCGACGCCGGCGGCTTCCGCCTCGGCCCGGCCGACAACATGGTTCCGGTCGACCGCCGGTACCTGCCCGGCACGATGGTGCTGGAGACGTCCTGGGAGTCCTCCGGCGGCTGGCTGATCGTCCGCGACACGCTGTTGATCGGCCCGTGGCACCACAACGAGGCGTTCTCGCCCACCCAGCGGCGCGCCCCCACCGACTACGACGCCCAGCACATGCTGCTGCGTACCGTGCGGTGCGTGAAGGGCGAGGTCCAGGTCGTGATGGACTGCGAGCCGATGTTCGACTACGGGCAGCACCAGGCCCGCTGGTCCTACACCGACCGCGGCTACCACCAGGGGCTGGCCACCAGCGCCAACGGTGAGGACAGCGGGCCGAAGCTGCGGCTGACCACCGACATGCGGATCGGCTTCGAGGGCGGCCGCGCCACGTCGCGCACGCTGCTCAAGGAAGGCGACCAGCGCTACGCGGTGCTCTCCTGGGCGAGCGTCGAACCGCCGTACACGGTGGAGGACGCCAACGCCCGCCAGACCTGGACCGCGCACCACTGGCAGCACTGGCTGGCCCGGGGCTCGTTCCCCGACCACCCGTGGCGCGGGCACCTGCAGCGCAGCGCGCTGACGCTCAAGGGCCTCACCTACGCGGCCAGCGGCGCGCTGGTGGCCGCGGCCACGACGTCGCTGCCGGAGACGCCGCAGGGCGAGCGCAACTGGGACTACCGCTACAGCTGGATCCGCGACTCGACGTTCGCGCTCTGGGGCCTGTACACGCTGGGCTTCGACTGGGAGGCCGACGACTTCTTCAACTTCGTCGCCGACGTCGCGTCCCAGGGTGATCTGCAGGTCATGTACGGCGTGGACGGTGAGCGGGTGCTGACCGAGAAGGTGCTCGACCACCTCTCCGGGTACGACGGTGCCCGGCCGGTCCGGATCGGCAACGGCGCCTTCGACCAGGAGCAGCACGACGTCTGGGGCGCGGTCCTCGACTCGATGTACCTGCACACCCGCTCGCGGGACCGCCTGGACGACCGCACCTGGAAGATCATGCGGCGCCAGGTGGAGAAGGCGATCGAGCACTGGAACGAACCCGACCGCGGCATCTGGGAGGTGCGCGGCGAGCCCAAGCACTTCACCTCCTCGGTGGTGATGTGCTGGGTGGCGGTCGACCGGGGCGCCCGGCTGGCCCGGCTGCGTCAGGACTACGAGCTGGCCGACCAGTGGCAGCGCATCGCCGACGTGATCCACGCCGACGTCTGCGAGAAGGGCACCGACACGCGCGGGGTGTTCACCCAGCACTACGACACCGAGGCGCTCGACGCGTCGGCGCTGCTGCTGCCACTCGTGCGTTTCCTGCCGCCGGACGACCCGCGGATCAAGGCGACCGTGCTGGCGATCGCCGACGAGCTCACCGTCGAAGGGCTCGTCCTGCGTTACAAGGTCGACGAGACCGACGACGGGCTGCGCGGCGAGGAGGGCACGTTCGCGATCTGCTCGTTCTGGCTGGTCTCGGCGCTGGCCGAGATCGGGGAGCTGGACCGGGCTCGTCAGCTGTGCGGCAAGTTGTTGTCGTTCGCCAGCCCGCTGGGCCTCTACGCCGAGGAGCTCGACCCGTACTCGGGCCGGCACCTGGGCAACTTCCCGCAGGCGTTCACGCACCTCGCGCTCATCAACGCGGTGATGCACGTGATCCGAGCCGAGCACGGAACGGTCTGACAGGCGGCCCGCCCAGGACGACGCTGTGTCGCCCTGGGCGGGCTCCGACGGTGACTACTTGACCTTCAGAGTTCCGCTGACCGACGCGATCGTGGACGAGGTCGCCCCGACCCGCACCCGGTAGGTGCCGGCCTTGAGCTTGGTGAACGACGCCGTGCCGGCCCCGGTGACGGTCTTGCCGGTCACCAGCGCCCAGGTCTTCCCGGTCCAGCGGTCGAGCTTGACCAGCTGGCTGCGGGCCGGGGTGACGGTAGCGGTCACCGACTTCGTTCCCGCACGCAGCCCGACCCGCGCCGCCACCGGGTAGGCCGCCGTCGCCGTGCGCGACGCCGCGGTCTGGCCGTCGCCGGGGTAGGTCAGGTAGATCCAGGTGTTGGCGGTGGCGATGCCGCTGACCCGCACCGTGCCGTCGGCGCCGGTGGTCGCGGCGGTGCAGACGAAGCCGGTCGCGGGCGCGATCCGGACGCAGAACTCGGCGTAGGCCCCGGCCAGCGCGGCGCCGGTCGCCGAGTTGGTGAGCTTGCCGGCGATCGAGATCGTCGTCCCGGCGGTGACGGTCCGGCCGCCGCCCGTGGTCAGGCGGAAGGCCGTGGTGACCGGATCGACCGGCGTGGTCGGCTCGGTCGTCGGGGTCGGCGCCGGGGTCGACCCGTCGCAGGACACCAGCGAGCACACCGCCGCGTACGGGTTCACCAGGCCGTACCCGGTCGCGTCGTCGCGGCCGGCCTTGCCGATGTCGGTGGCGGTGCTCTGCAGCAGGTTCGTCATCGCGGCCGGCGTGAGGCCGGGCGAGACCGACTTCGCGAGCGCCGCGGCCGCCGACACGTAGGGCGTCGCCATCGACGTGCCCGACAGCTGCTTGTAGGTGCTGCCCTTGAACGTCGACCAGATGCCGACGCCGGGCGCGGCCAGGTCGACGTAGCTGCCGGTGTTGGAGAACGGCGCGTCGGTGTTCGTCGAGTCGGTCGCGGCCACACCGATCACGCCGGTGTCTGCGGCCGGGTAGCTGATCGCGTTGCCGTCCTGCCGCTCGTTGCCGGCCGCGGCGACCACGACGACGTTCTTGCTCAGCGCGTACTTCACCGCCGACGCGGTGGCGCCGGCCTCGGTGCCGCCGACCGACAGGTTCACCACGGCCGCGCCGCGGTCGACGGCCTTCACGATGCCCTGGGCGATGTCGGAGTCGTAGCCGGCCCCGTCGCCGTCGAGCACCCGCACCGGCAGGATCTTGACGCCGGGCGCGAGGCCGGCGACGCCCTTCTGGTTGTTCGCGATCGCCCCGACGATGCCGGCGACGTGGGTGCCGTGGCCGTTCTCGTCGTTGCTGCCGTCGGTGCTGGCCGGTACGTCACCGACCAGGTCGACGCCGGCGAGCACGGTCCCGGCGAGGTCGGGGTGGTTGCGCTGGACGCCGGTGTCGACCACGGCGACCGTGACGCCGGTACCGGTGGTCGACGTCCAGGTCTTCTCGGCGCCGAGCGTGGTCAGCGCCCACTGGGAGGCCCGGTAGGGGTCGTTGCTCGTCGTGTCGGTGAGGTGCAGCACGTGGTCGACGCCGACCGAGACGGTGGCGTCGTCGGCCTGGGCCGCGGTGACCACGGCGGTGGCCTTGGCGCGCCCGGTGACCGTGCGGGTGGTCACGGCCGGACGCCCGTCGACGGTCCGGACGGTGACGATCCGCACCGGCTGATCGGCCCGGACGCCACCCACCAGGGCGGTGGCCGGTGCGGAGACGCTCGCGTCCGGGGTGTCCCAGGCCGCGGTGACGCGCCCGCCGGACGCGCCGGCCGGCAGTGGGAGACCCGCGTGGCGGGCGGGGTCGGCGGCGGGCGCCGCGGTCGCGGGCACGGCGCCGGCGAGGGCGCCGGCGACCAGGGACAGCCCGGCGGCGCCGGCGGTCAGTCGTGCGGCGCGCTGCGTGCGGCGGGTCGGTCGGGTCACCGGCGTTCTCCTCGGTCGGACTCGGGCCACATCCGTGTGGTCACTTCGTCACTCGACCCACAACGCCCTGAGCTGAGGAAACGGCGAGGTGATCAGCGTCGCGGCGGAGTGTCGGGCGCCACCGGACGCCCGGCGGTCGCCCCGCTGTCGGTCCGAGGTGGCAGCATGGGCGGGTACGGAGCCGATCGGGCCCGTACCAACAGCGGTGGGGAGGCTGGTCGTGCCCGAGGCATCCGAGGTGGCACCGGCACCGGTGGAAGCCGACCCGCCGGTCACCGCGCGGGTGCTGACCGTGCCCAACGCGTTGAGCGCGCTGCGGTTGCTCGGCGTCCCGGTGTTCGTCTACCTCGTCCTGGTCGCCCGGGCGGACCTGCTCGCGTTCCTCGTGCTCGTCGTCAGCGGGTTCTCCGACTGGCTCGACGGGGCGCTGGCCCGGGCCTGGGGTCAGGTCAGCCGGATCGGCCAGCTGCTCGACCCGCTCGCCGACCGGCTCTACGTCTTCACCACGGTCGTGACGTTCGCGATCCGCGACATCATCCCGTGGTGGCTGGCGCTCGCGCTCGTCGTCCGCGACGCCGTGCTCTGGGTGGGTCTGCTGGTGCTGCGCCGGTACGGCTACGAGTCGCTGCCCGTGCACTACATCGGCAAAGCCGCGACGTTCAACCTGCTCTACGCGTTCCCGCTGCTGCTGCTCGGCGGGCAGGACGGCGTCGTCGGCGCGGTCGCGATGCCGGTCGGCTGGGCGTTCGCGATCTGGGGCGTCGGGCTTTACTGGTGGGCCGCGGCGCTCTACGTCGTGCAGACCGGGTCGCTGGTCCGTTCCGCGCGGAGAGAGCTGGCGGCGTGACCGAGCCGAAGTTCCGTCTGTTCGGCAAGGACGCGCCCCCCTCGCCCGGCCTCACGATGCTGGCCGACCTGATGAACAACCACCTCGACCCCGGGTACGCCGCCGCGGCCGGGCGCCGGGAGGCCGGCGAGCCGCCGTCCCGCCTGGCCCGCCGGGGGCGTGGCCTGCTCACCGTCGCGTGCGCCGCGGTGATCGGCGTCGTGCTGGCGATCGCGTACAAGGAGACCGTCGACACCGCGCCCGCGGCCGCGAAGACCCGGGACGCGCTCGCGGCCGAGATCCGCCGGGCCCAGTCCACCACCGACGAGCTGCAGAAGCAGGCCGACGATCGCCGGGAAGAGGTGGCCGAGGCCCAGGACAGGGCGCTGACGAACAACGACAGCGGCCGCGCGCTGTCCCGCCGCGTGCGTGACACCGAGGCCGCCACCGGGCTGCTCGCGGTCACCGGCGAGGGCATCGTGCTGGAGGTCTCCGACGGCGAACCCACCCGCGACCCGGTGACCGGGGTGCCGGTCGGCGACGCCGAGGCGTTCCTGGTGCAGGACCGCGACCTGCAGAGCCTCGCGAACGCGATCTGGGCGTCCGGCGCCGAGGCGGTCGCTGTCGACGGCCAGCGGCTGACCGCGCTGTCGGCCATCCGGTCGGCCGGTTCGGCCGTCCTCGTCGATTTCCGCCCGGTGGACAACCCGTACACGATCACCGCGATCGGCGACTCCGACCAGCTCTACCGCCGGCTGCTGCGGGACCCCGCGGTGCGCCGGTTCCAGTCGTACGTCAAGGACTACAAGATGGGCTTCGACCTGCGCCGCGACGACGAGTTGAAACTGCCGGCCGGCTCGGAGCCGGAGCTGCGTGTCGCCGAGTCGCCGGCGGCACCCTCCGCGTCGGCGGCGCCCGGCGGCACCCCCTCGGGGACGACCGGCCCGGCCGCGTCCACGCCACCCCCGTCCCGCCCGACCGGAGGTTCGAATTGATTCCCGCGCTGGCGCTGATCGTCGGCGTCGTCGTCGGTCTCGTGTTCGAGCCGTCGGTGCCGACCGGTCTCGAGCCGTACCTCCCGATCGCGGTGGTGGCCGCGCTCGACGCGGTGTTCGGCGGCGTCCGGGCGCGGCTGGACGGCATCTTCGACGACAAGGTGTTCGTCGTCTCGTTCGTGTCCAACGTGCTGGTGGCGGCGCTGATCGTGTACCTCGGTGACAAGCTCGGCGTCGGCGGGCAGCTCTCCACAGGCGTCGTGGTCGTGCTCGGCGTGCGAATCTTCGGCAACGTGGCGGCGATCCGGCGCCACATCTTCCGGGCGTGACGATGACCGATCCCACCCCTGACGACGACGCGGTCACCGAGGCCATCACCGTGCCGCTGCCGACCCCCGCTCCGGCCACCCGGGCGCCGGCGCCGCGCTCGCCGACCACGTCCCCGGAGCCGGCGGACGGCACCGCGGCGGCGGACGGCACCGCGGCGGACGAGCCGGGCACCCCGGGCCGGGAGCTGGTGCCGGCCCGGCGGCCCGCGCGCCCGGACGCGGGCGGGCCGTCCCCGGCGCACCGGCGTCCGCGGGAGAGCTCGCGCCGCTGGTGGATGAAGGTCGCCGTGGTCGCGCTCTGCGCACTGCTCGGCGTCAGCCTCGCCGCCCAGCTGCGCCGCAACGAGAAGGACGGCGCGCTGGCCGGCGCCCGGCAGGAGGATCTGGTCCGCATCCTCGACGAGCTGGACAGCCGGGAGCAGCGGCTCCGGTCCGAGATCGCCGAACTGCAGGAGCGCCGCCGGACGCTGAGCTCGGCCGCGGAGGGCTCGCAGACCGTCCAGGAGGACCTGGAGCGCCGGTCCGAGGAGCTGGGCATCCTGGCCGGCACGATCCCCGCCGAGGGGCAGGGGCTGCGGCTGGTGTTCCGCCCGGGTTCCTCGGCGCTCCGTGCCGAGGTCGTCCTCGACGCGGTGGAGGAGCTGCGCGGGGCCGGCGCCGAGGCGATGCAGATGGGCGGGCGCACCGGGAGTCCGGTGCGGATCGTCGCGTCGACGGCGTTCCTGGACACCGAGAACAATCACCTGCTGGTCGGCAACCACGATCTGAGCGGGCCGTACACGTTGCTCGCGATCGGAGACCCGGAGACGATGCGCGCGGCTCTCGCGATCCCCGGTGGTGTCGTCGACTCCGTCGAGGACGCCGGCGGTAAGTTGCAGATCGACGCGCCGGACCCGGTCACCGTCTCAGCGACGCTGTCCCCGGCGACGCCTCGGTACGCCGAGCCGGTCGACTGAATCCCCTGACCCGAGGAAGGAACAGACCGTGATCCCCGACGATCTGCGGTACACCAACGAGCACGAGTGGATCCGCGTGACCACCGGGAGCATCGTCCGCATCGGTATCACCGACTACGCCCAGGACTCGCTGGGCGACATCGTGTTCGTGCAACTGCCCGATGTGGGGGACACGATCACCGCGGGCGAGGCGGTCGGCGAGGTCGAGTCGACCAAGAGCGTCTCGGACGTCTACGCGCCGGTCACCGGCACCGTGACCGCGAAGAACGAGGCTCTCGACGACCAGCCGGAGCTGATCAACGGCGAGCCCTACAGCGGTGGCTGGATGCTCGAGGTCGAGGTCGACGACGCGGGCGTGCTCGACTCCCTGCTCTCGGCCGAGGAGTACCGCGAGCTGACCGAGAAGGAGTAGTAGCCGCCGCCGCGCGGCTGCTCACCTGGTTGCACTAGGCTTCGTGGGTCGAACACCTCGTCGTGAGGCAGGTGGTCGTCCCCTCGCTGCGACCGGGTCTGCCAAACTGGGTCGCAGAAACCCCACGCAGGTACTCAGCCGCGCGAGCGGCCGACAGACGAAGACCGGGAGGCGATCGAACTTGAAGGGTGCCCCTCCAGCACTCGCTCCGCCGTGCCTGCGGGCCCGCAACGCCGGAGGTGTGCGATGAGCCGCCATTCCGAGGACGATCAGCAGCAGGTGGACGTCACCTCGACGATGATCCTCGGCGCCATTGACGACGCCGTCGTCGAGGCGTCGGAGGCCGGCGGCGGTAACGACCCCGAAGGCACCCGCATCGCGGAGAGCCTCCCGGCCGGTTCGGCGCTGCTCGTCGTCCGGCGTGGCCCCAACGCGGGTAGCCGGTTCCTCCTGGACTCCGACGTCACGACCGCCGGGCGTCACCCGGAGAGCGACATCTTCCTCGACGACGTCACCGTGTCGCGCCGGCACGCCGAGTTCCGCCGCGAGGCCGGTGTGTTCGTGGTCCGCGACGTCGGCAGCCTCAACGGCACCTACGTCAACCGCGAGCGGGTCGAGTCGGCCACGCTGGCGAACGGCGACGAAGTGCAGGTCGGCAAGTTCCGGCTCGTCTTCCTCAGTGGCCCGAAGCGGGCTGCGGAGGGGGTCGCGCAGTGACGCCGTCCGGGTCCTCCGCCCGGTCCTTTCTGAGCATCGGCGAGGTTCTCGCCCAGCTCCGGCCGGAGTTCCCGGACACGACGATCTCCAAGCTCCGGTTCCTCGAGTCCGAAGGGCTCGTGGAACCGGAGCGCACTCCGGCGGGTTACCGCAAATACTCGTCGGAGGACGTCGATCGGCTGCGGTACGTCCTGGCCGCGCAGCGGGACCAGTACCTCCCGCTGCGCGTGATCCGGGAACACCTCCAGGGGTCCGGGCGGGGTGCGCCGTCCCCGGGCCGTGAGCTGGTGGACTCCGAGACCCTGCCAGAGGCGGGCGATTTCTCCCGACCTGAGATTGATGTCCGACTTTCTCGATCGGAACTACTCGAACGGACCGGCATCACCGACGCACAGCTGAAGCAGATCGAGAATTTCGGTCTGATCACCGCGCGCGGAGCCGGCTGGTACGACGCGGACGGGGTGGTGGTCGCCGAGACCGTCGCCCGGATGGCCGAGTTCGGCCTCGAGCCGCGACACCTGCGTGGTTACCGCACCGCGGCCGATCGCGAGGTGGGCTTGTTCGAGCAGGTCGTGGCCCCGGTGGCGCGCCAGCGCGGCCCCGAGGCGAAGGCCCGCGCGGAGGAGGTCGTACGCGAGCTCGCGGCGCTCTCCCTGCGGCTGCACACGGCGCTCGTCCAGGCGCGCCTGCGCGGCTCCCTCGGCGGCTGAGCGAGGCGCTCTCCCGGAGGCCGAGCGCGCCGCGCCGTGCGAGGGCTCGGCGTGTACGTTCGACAGAGGCAAGCTAGGACGCGCGGTGGGGCCTCGCCGGGCCCTGCGCGCGTGAGTGCGGAGGCTGGGTGAGGCACGGGTGAAGGAGCTCAACGTCGTCGGTGTGCGGGTCGAGCTACCGAACAACCAGCCGATCGTCCTGCTCAAGGAGGTCGCCGGTGATCGTTACTTGCCGATCTGGATCGGCCCGGTGGAGGCCACGGCGATCGCGTTCGAGCAGCAGGGGGTGCGGCCGACCCGGCCGCTGACCCACGACCTGCTCAAGGACGTCCTCGGGGCGCTGGACGCGCCGCTGCGCAAGGTCGAGATCGTCGAGTTGCGCGACAACGTGTTCTACGCGGAACTGGTCATCGGTGACGGCGTGCGGGTCAGCTCGCGGCCGTCCGACGCGATAGCGCTCGCGCTGCGCGTGGGGGTCACGATCACCTGCGCGGAGGCGGTGCTCGAGGAAGCCGGGATCATCATCCCGGACGAGCAGGAGGACGAAGTCGCGAAGTTCCGCGAATTTCTCGACACGATTTCGCCGGAGGATTTCGCCGGAAGCTGAGGACGTAGTGCCGGTAGGGGGAATACCGTCAGTACACCGGGCGGAACAGCATTCTGGGCATTATGCCCCGTTTTGAAGTAATGTATGCTTTTTTGTTGCGCAGAGATGTCGCGACACGCCGCCGCCGGACGTTGACCGGTGTTCACCGTCCTCCTACCGTCGAGGTCTCGGGGGCACAGTGGATCGGCACACGCGCGGAGGTCAGCGGTGGTCAAGCGCGACGGTACGGCCGGGCTCCCGGTTCCCGGGGTGCCTTCCGTGCCCGACGGGTTTCCTCTCGACAGTTACGCCGGCGGCGGTTACGACGGCCAAGGCGTCCTGTTCGAGCCGGAACCCGGGTCGGGCCCGGACGAGAACGTGGGTTACCGGGGTCCGACCGCGTGTCACGTGGCCGGCATCACGTACCGGCAGCTGGACTACTGGGCCCGCACCGGGCTGGTCGAGCCGAGCATCCGGGGCGCGCAGGGCTCCGGCAGCCAGCGGCTGTACTCGTTCCGCGACATCCTCGTCCTGAAGATCGTCAAGCGGCTGCTGGACGCGGGTGTCTCGCTGCAGAACATCCGGTTGGCGGTCGACCAGTTGCGTGCGCGGGGCGTCGAGGACCTGGCCCGGATCACGCTGCTTTCGGACGGCACCACGGTCTACGAGTGCACCTCGCCGGAAGAGGTCGTCGACCTGCTGCAGGGCGGTCAGGGTGTGTTCGGCATCGCCGTCGGAGGTGCCTTCCGCGAGATCGAGGGCTCGCTGGCGAAGCTGCCGGGCGAGCGCGCCAACGGCAGCCCGGCCCCGGCGTCCCGCTCCGAGTCCGACGAGCTCTCCCGCCGCCGGGCGACCCGTCGCACCGGCTGATAGGTTTGTAGCGCGTCATCACCCCGTGCGGGAGAGTCCTTGGGCAGCCGGCTCAGGGCGCCGAAGGAGCAACCTCCCCGGAACCTCTCAGGCCCACGGACCGTGCGGTGCGGGCGACTCTGGAAAGCAGGCGCAGTGACGCGCCTCACCGACGGTGCAAGCCCAGGTTTATCGGGTGAAGCTCTCAGGTACCGATGACAGAGGGGGAGACCGGTCCGCCGTGTCCTGACACCCCCGGAGCTCTCGATGACCGACCGTCCGTCGCTCGCGTCCCTCGCTGCCGTCAGCCCGTTCTCCCGTCGTCACATCGGCCCGTCCGCCGATGACGTCTCCACGATGCTGGACGCCGTCGGTCAGCCCTCGGTCGAGGCGCTGCTGAGCGCGGCGATCCCGGCGTCGATCCGGCTCGGCGACTCGCTCGACCTGCCGCCCGCGCTCTCCGAGCCCGAGGCCACCGCCGCGTTGCGCACGCTGGCGGCACGCAACCGCCCGATGACCCAGATGATCGGCCTCGGGTACCACGACACGGTCACCCCTCCGGTGATCCGCCGCAACGTCCTGGAGAGCCCGGCCTGGTACACCGCCTACACGCCCTACCAGCCGGAGATCTCGCAGGGCCGGCTCGAGGCCCTGCTGAACTTCCAGACCGTCGTCAGCGACCTGACCGGGCTGCCGGTGTCCGGCGCCTCGCTGCTCGACGAGGCGACCGCGGCCGCCGAGGCGATGACGCTGGCCCGGCGCTCGGCCAAGAAGATCAAGTCCGACACCTTCGTCGTGCACCCGGACGTCCACCCGCAGACGCTCGCCGTGCTGCGTACCCGGGCGGAGCCGCTCGGCATCGACCTGGTCGTCGCGGACGAACTGCCGGACACGCCGTACTTCGGGGTGCTGATCCAGTACCCGGGCAGCTCCGGCGTCCTGCGTGACCCGCGCCCGTGGATCGAGGCCGCCCACGAGCGCGGCGCGCTGGTGACCGTCGCCGCCGACCTGCTCGGGCTGTGCCTGCTGCGCTCGCCGGGTTCGCTCGGCGCCGACATCGCGGTGGGCTCGGCCCAGCGCTTCGGCGTCCCGCTCGGCTTCGGCGGCCCGCACGCCGGGTACATGGCCGTCTCCCAGGGCCTGGCGCGGTCGCTGCCGGGCCGGCTGGTCGGGGTTTCCCGGGACGCCGCCGGCGCGCCCGCCTACCGGCTCGCCCTGCAGACGCGCGAGCAGCACATCCGCCGGGAGAAGGCCACCAGCAACATCTGCACCGCGCAGGTGCTGCTCGCGGTGATGGCCGGCGCCTACGCGGTCTGGCACGGCCCGGAGGGCCTCAAGCAGATCGCGCTGCGTACGCACCGCATGGCCGCCGTGCTGGCGGCGGGGCTGCGGGTCACGGGCCCGTTCTTCGACACGATCCGGGTACCGGTGCCCGGGCGCGCCGACGACGTGATCGCGACCGCGGCCTCCGCCGGGGTGAACGTGCTGCGCGTCGACGACGACACGATCGGCGTCTCCTGCGACGAGACCACCACGGTCGAGCACCTGCGTGCGGTCTGGACCGCGGTCGGGATCGACGCCGCCGCGCTGGACGTGACCGCGCTCGACGTCGAGACCGGGGACGCGATCCCGGACGCGCTGGTGCGTGACGACAGCTACCTGGAGCACCCGGTCTTCGCCGAGCACCGCTCGGAGACCGCGATGCTGCGTTACCTGCGCCGCCTCTCCGACCGGGACTACGCGCTCGACCGGGGCATGATCCCGCTCGGCTCCTGCACGATGAAACTGAACGCGACGACCGAGATGGAGCCGGTCAGCTGGCCGGAGTTCGCCGGCATCCACCCGTTCGCGCCCTCGTCGCAGACCGCCGGGTACACGGCGATGATCGCGGACCTGGAGCACTGGCTGGCCGAGGTCACCGGGTACGACGCGGTGTCGCTGCAGCCCAACGCGGGTTCGCAGGGCGAGTTCGCCGGGCTGCTGGCGATCCGCTCGTACCACCGGGACCGCGGCGAGGCGCATCGTGACGTCTGCCTGATCCCGTCCTCCGCGCACGGCACGAACGCCGCGTCGGCGGTGATGGCGGGTCTGCGTGTCGCGGTCGTCGCCTGCGACGACGCGGGGAACGTGGATCTGGCGGACCTGCGGGCGAAGATCGCCTCGCACGCGGACTCCCTGGCCGCGCTGATGGTGACCTACCCGTCCACGCACGGCGTGTACGAGGAGACGATCACCGAGGTCTGCGCGCTGGTGCACGACGCCGGTGGCCAGGTGTACGTCGACGGCGCGAACCTCAACGCGCTGCTCGGGTTCGCCAAGCCCGGCAAGTTCGGTGCCGACGTCAGCCACCTGAACCTGCACAAGACGTTCTGCATCCCGCACGGCGGCGGTGGCCCCGGCATCGGCCCGGTCGCGGTGCGCTCGCACCTCGCGCCGTACCTGCCCAACCACCCGCTGCGTTCCGACGCCGGGCCCGCGACCGGCCCCGGACCGGTCTCGGCGGCGCCGTGGGGCTCGGCCGGCATCCTGCCGGTGCCGTGGGTGTACCTGCGTCTGATGGGCGCCGAAGGGCTCGTGGAGGCCACCGGGACCGCGGTGCTCGCCGCGAACTACGTCGCCGCCCGGCTGCGTGACTCGTTCCCGGTGCTGTACGCGGGTTCCGGCGGCCTGGTGGCCCACGAGTGCATCCTCGACCTGCGTCCGCTGACCAAGTCGACCGGCGTGACCGTGGACGACGTCGCGAAGCGGCTGATCGACTACGGGTTCCACGCGCCGACGATGTCGTTCCCGGTGGCCGGCACGCTGATGGTGGAGCCGACCGAGTCCGAGGACCTGGCCGAGCTCGACCGCTTCTGCGACGCGATGATCGCGATCCGGGCCGAGATCGGCCAGGTCGCCGACGGCACCTGGCCGGCCGACGACAACCCGCTGGTCAACGCCCCGCACACCGCCGCGATGGTGACGGGGGAGTGGGAGCACCCGTACGACCGCGCGCTCGGCGCCTACCCGTCGGGGCGCACCGCCGACAAGTACTGGCCGCCGGTCCGCCGCATCGACGGCGCGTTCGGCGACCGCAACCTGGTCTGCAGCTGCCCGTCCCCGGAGGCGTTCGCGCTGTGAGTCCCCGACCGCCGGCGCACACCGTGCGCCGGCGGTCAGCCGGGTCGCCGACGAACGTAGGCGACGGTCGGCCACGACCGGTCCTTGACCTCGCGGATGCCGTCGCGCCCCGGATCCCGGACGTACCCGGCCCGCTCGGCCACCGCCCGGGAGCCGGCGTTGTCGCGGTGGGCCCACAGCCTCACTTCGGAGAGGTCCAGCGCGCCGTGGGCCCAGTCGGTGAAGAGCCGAAGAGCCGCGGTGGCGACGCCACGTCCCCGGGCATGGCCCGCCAGCCAGTACGAGACGTCACCGATTCCGTGCTCGTGGGTGAGCGCGATGTTGCCGAGCCGCTGCCCGGTGGCGTCGTCGGTGATCAGGAAGCCGGTGGGCTCCGCCGGGAGTTCCCGGATGGCCGACCGCACCTCGTCCGCGCTCACCGTCGGCGACTCGGCGGTGAACTGCTGAATCAGCGGATCCCCGGTGACGACCGCGGCGTACCACTCCGCGTCCTCGGGACTCCACCGCCGGAGGGCCACGACGCCGTCGCTGATCGTGGTCCGCCGGCCCAGAACGGTGCCGTCCCCGTCGGCGCGATCACCGGCGGCCTCGTTACCAGTGCCGGTCAATGCCACCACCGGCGGGCCCACCACGGCGCGGCCGGATCCAGGCGCGGGTTGTTGAGGGTCTTGGCTTCGAACTGCCGGTCGAGTGGGTCGACCGTCGCGCGGAGGGGCCGGGCCGCTCGGCGGCCGAGGGCCCGCACGGCGCGTTCCAGGTGATCCCGCACGGCCGGCGCGACGAACTCGGTGATGTCGTTGTGCGGGTCGGCCAGCGCCGACCGGGGCATCGCGGCGATGCGGCGCCAGCGCGACAGGGACTCCGCGACGGCGGCGGGCCGTAACTCGGGCCGGTCCAGACGGTCCAGCGCGTGGGCCGTGCCGTCCGGGAGTCCTCGCGTGGACACGACCGCCACGTGCCCGCGTGACGCCCGCACCCGCCCGGGTGCCCTACGCGGCATGACTCCTGAGATCGCTCGTCATGTCCCCAGCATGGCACGTCCTCGCGTAGGGCGCACGGATCGCCGTCACGCGGCCGGTGGGCGGAGCCAGTAGCCGCACGGCACGGTGCCGCCGCGAATCGGTTCGCCTCCCGGCCACGGCCGGACCATGCCCGGCCCGGCCGAGACGATCGTTGCCCTCCGGGCGTCAGGCTTGCGTGAGCCGGGTGCGATTCGCCGCGAGGATCTCGTCCGCCCGGTCGGGGGACGACTTGGCGACCGCTCGCGCGAGGACGAGCGCGCCGACCAGCTGGCTGAAGAGCGCGATGGCCTGTTCGCGGGCGGACGCGGTGGTCAGCCCGGTGCCGGACTGGCGGGCGTTCTCGAGCATCATGTCGGTGATCGCGCGGAAGAAGCCCTCGAGCCCCTGCTGGTACTCGGCCTGGGTCGCGACGTCGTCGCGTCCGGTGTCCGTGACCAGGGCGGCGGACGCGCAGCCGTCTTCGGGATGGTCGCGGTGCAGCACCGACAGGTACTGGTCGACCAGGTGATCCAGGGCCGCCCGGGCCGAGCCGGGATGTTCGTCGCGAATGTCGGCCAGGGCCGTGAGGGAACTGGCGAAGCCCTGCCGGATGACCTCCCGCGTGAGGTCGTCCTTGGATCCGAAGTGGTTGTAGAAGCCGCCGTGCGTCATCTCGGCGGCCTTCATCAGATCAGCGATGCCGATCCCGTCGACTCCCCGGGCTCGGAATCCGCGGCCTGCGGCCTCGACGATCCGGTCGTGGTTGCGCTGCTTCTGCTCCGGCGTGAGTCGGGGCACGTGAGTCTCCTCCCGCGGCGGACGGTGTCACTCCCGGTATCGATGATACTCCTCATCATTGTTGCCCCGGCCGCCTTGATGAACAATGATGATGGGCATCATTGTTGAGACGCCGACCGAACCACAGAACAGGAATCGACGCATGGGAAAGCTGCTCGTCACCGGCGCTACCGGCAACCTGGGCCGCCGGACACTGGAACTCCTCCTCGAGCGCCTGCCCGCCGACCGGTTGGCCGGGCTCGCCCGCACCCCCGCCCGAGCGGCCGACCTGGCCGAGCGAGGTGTGGACATCCGCCGGGGCGACTACTTCGACCACGCGTCGCTGGTGCGTGCCTTCGACGGCGTCGACAAGCTCCTGCTCGTCTCGGCGGAAGCGTTCACCGACCGCAACGCCCAGCACTTCACGGCCATCGCCGCGGCGAAACAGGCCGGCGTCGAGCACGTGATCTACACCGCGATCCAACGCGACGAGACGCTCGGCATCACGCAGGTGGGAGTCACCGAGTCCGACGTCTTCGCCGAGCACGCCCTCCGCGCCTCCGGGTTGACCTACACCATCCTGCGCAACCCGATGTACCTCGACCACCTCGACGTCTACCTCGGCGCCGACCCGTACGCGCAGGGAGTGCGCGTGCCCCCGGGTGAGGGCACGATGGCGCCGGCGCTGGTGCACGATCTCGCCGCGGCCAACGTGGCCGTGCTCACCGGGGAGGGCCACGAGAACACGACCTACACGCTGAACGGGAGCGAGGCGGCGTCGTTCCGGGAGATCGCCGCCACGTTGAGCGAGATCCACGGCACCACGGTTCCGTACGTCACCGTCGGGGCGGACGAGTACCTCGACACCTACCTCCGGAACGACCTGCCCCGGCCGGTGGCCGAGTTCCTGACGGCCTGGGTCGTCGGCGTCGGCCTCGGCTCGTTCAGCCAGGACACCGGCGATCTGGAGCGACTCATCGGGTACCGGCCCACCGGCTACCGCGAGTTCCTCGAGAAGCACTACCCCGCGGTCACCGCACCGCGCCGAGCGGCTTGACGTCGCGCAGCAGGGGTTCCGACCCGATCCGCTCCACGACGTCCGGCGGACCCGGCCGATGGCCGGGATGGTCGTCGGCCCGGTGGTGGCCGCCGGCTCCGCGTAGCCGAGCCGACCGTCGCAGGTGAGCGCCTCCAGCGGCGGTGTGTCCGCGGTGGTGATGTCAGCGCGACGTCGTGGACGTTCGGCCGACCACGCCGCCGACGAGCTGGTGGACCACGCCGTGCACGTCGACCGAGGTCATCCGCGAGGGCCGGGTCAGCTTCTGCAGCACCAGGGTCTCCCGGCCGGCGCAGCCGATCTCGGTGCGCAGTCGGCGGTACCGCCGGGTGAGCGTTTGATCGGAGATGTCGGCACCGCGCCGATCTACCGGTACCTGGCTTGGCCGTTGATCCGCAGCGCATGCGTCACTCACCCGGATCACGCCGAGCTCGGATGGGTTCTCGACGGCTACGCCCGGTCTCTGGCCGCCCCGGGTGCCCGCCGACCGGTTCGCCGCCGACCGGTTCGGCTGCCGCCGCACGTGGCTGATCGGCTTCGGCGGCTGGGGCGCGGTCAACGGCGCCGTGGCCGGGTCGCTCGCCGGGCTGCTCTCTGAGCACCTCGGCCGGCGCTGGGTGTTTCCTGGTCGATGTGCCGATCTGCCCGAGCGCGGGCCGGTTCATGATGCGCGGGGTGACGGAGTTCCGGGCGCCGAGGTTCCGGCGTCGACCTGCCTCATCGTCGCCGCGTTCCTCACCCGGCGGCCGCGTTCAGGGTTCCTGCCCTTCAGCGCAGTCTGGCGGCAGCAGGTGGTCGGCTGCAGTCAGGTCGACGCCGGTTCTCTCCGGCGGCATCCCGATGGCCGCCGCCCTGGTCGTCGGCACGTCTACCGGCCGGTCACTGCAGAAGATCGCTTCGCGTCGGGGCGTCGGCCGGTCGCTACGCGCTGGGCGTCGGCCGGCCACTTTCGCGCTGGGCGTCGGTCGGTCGCTTCGCGCTGGGTCGTTGGGCGGTCGCTTCGCGTTGGTTCGTCGGCCGGTCGCTTTCGCGCTGGGCGTCGGTCGGTCGCTTCGCGTTGGTTCGTCGGCCGGGTCGCTCCGCGTTGGGTCCTTGGCCGATCGCTCCGAGGCGGGCGTCGCCGGTTGCTTCGTGTTGGGCGTCGGCCTCGGTCGCTCCTGATCGCCGCCGGTGGCCTGCTGCGGGCCCGGATCGGGGCTGCTCAGGACCGGGCTCGGCGTCGGTTGCGTGCTTCCGGCGAGCGCTCGGCGGTGTCGGCCGAGGTACCGCGCGAGCGCAGCGGGATGGTCCGCGGTGCGCTCAACACCGTCCGCCGTCGTCGGAACGATCTTCACCGACCGGATCGCCGAGGGGCAGGGCTCGCCGGTCGGGTTCGCCGACGGAATGAACGCCACGAGGGAGGCGGCCGGCGTCACCCACCGGGAGCCCTGCGCCGGTGCTGCTCCGCGACCACTCCATCGCGGCGTCCAGGAGGCCGGGATCCGGCGCACTGGCCGTGATGGCCGCTCCTGGGCGAGCCGCCGCTACGAACTCCGCGTGCCGTCACCCCGGGCGGAGTCACGCTGGGACGTCAGCCGGGGCGTGCGGGTGGGGGGCATCGGCGCCGGAGGTTGCCGGGCGATGCGGGAAGAGTCATGGGCGGCGGGCGCCGGACCCGGCCGGGTGGGCCGGGCGACGCGCGGATCGGGTGAGGACGCGCGCCGGAGGATGCGGCGGCCGCCGTGGGTGGACCGGCGGCGGGGAGACCCCGTGGTTCGGGGAGACGACCTGCCACCGGGGGTTACGGGCGGCTTCGGCGCCGCCCGGGTGAGCTAGGCGGCGGCGTGTGCGGGTTCCGGTCGACACGGGTCGACGCAGCGGCCGTCGGGCAGCAGCTCACCGGTGTCTTCGAAAACGATCACGCCGTTGCAGAGCAGGCTCCAACCCTGGACGGGGTGCGCGGCGAGGATCGACGCGGCGTCCCGGTCAGGGGCTTCGAATGAAGGGCACTTCGGCTCATGCGGGCACATCGAAGGGTCTCCGGTCAGAATGTACTGATTGTTCAGGTTGGACATCAATTGCGGTGCCATGCTGGGGTCTTTCCGTGGTGCCGGTGGTGCGGTGCGGCTCGTCGTCGAACCTGTGGTTTCCCTCACATCATGGTCCCTCACCGCAACTCCAAACATCGCCCGGATGGGCCGAGTTGTGGGCAACGAATTGAAAACACTTCGCGAACTGCCCATCGGTTGTGGATAACGCGAGGCGAAACGCACCGAAATGGGGGATTTCTTCGAGAGGGATCCCGCAGAGTTGACCGAAGCGTGCGGACCGTGACCGATCCGCGCACCCCTGCTCTCTGTGACCTGCGCCATTTCCGATGGCTCTAACGATGCCACGCCGGATGAGGTAACGAGGGAGCGGGACACCCCATTCCAGCGTCCCGAGTTTCGGCGCTGTCCGGCCCCCTCGGCCCTAGCCGAACGGCTACTTGGGTGGCGACTCGCCGAGGATCGTCGCGAGCCACAGCCGCTCCAGGTCGTCGGCATCCTTGGCTTTGTAGGACTTGCCGCCGGTGGCGTTGGAGATCTGGCGGAGCTCGGATTCGTCAACGCTGTCGCCGAGACCCAGCGTGATGACCTGCACCGGTCGGTCGGGCTGGCGGATCGAGCGCAGCTGGCCGAGCAGCGACGCGCGGCTGATGCCGTTGTCGTCCTGGTTGCGCCCGTCGGTGAGCACGACGACGAGGTTGAGCTGGCGGGGTTGCCAGTTCTTCTGCATGTACTTGTAGGCGGCCAGGACGGTGTCGTAGAGGCCGGTGTTACCCCCGGGGCGCAGGGCGAGCACCTTCTGGATGCCGACCTCCCGGAACGGCTTCCCGGTCGCCGCGTCCTTCGACCCGGCCCGGGTCAGCGGCATGACCTGCCGCCAGTCCTGGTTGCCGATCAGGTTCGTGGAGAACTGCCAGAGGCCGACGTGCGAGTCGTCGTCGAAGAGCGAGATCGCCTTGATCGCGGCTTCCTGGACGACCTGCATGCGTGTCTTGGCGCCGAGTGGTTCGACCATCGACCCGGACGTGTCGACGACCGCGAGGAACGTCGTGGTGCGTTCGAGCGCGGTCCAGTAGACGATCGTGCGGTCGACGGTGTCGGCGGACCCGACGGTGCGGGCGATCGCGCCCACCTGGTCGGAGAAGCCCAGCTCGCCGAGCGTGCCCTCGGCGTACCGGGTGGACTTGTCGGGGGCGCGATACCCGGCGTCGCCGTAGATGCGCTGCGCGGTGCTCGTCTGCAGGAACTCCTGGAACTCCAGTGCCACCTGCCGGCGGAACGAGTCGACCCAGGACGCGTTCAGGATCGTGTACGGGTAGTCGGCGAAGACCGTGCCCTCGCCCGGGTAGAGCGGCACGAGCTTCACGGCCGGGTCGCCGGCGTTGTACGTGGCCAGGTCGTGCTCCAGCGACGGGAACGCGCTGATCGTCCTCATCGCGGCGATCTCGGTGGGCGCGCTGCGTAAGGCCTGGTAGAACGGGGCGCTGTCGGCCTGGCGGTCGGTGACCGACCGGCTGAACACCAGCAGTGCCTTCGCCTCGTCGAGCGAGATCGTGTCGTCGCCGTTCCGGTCGGAGATCGGCACCAGGCTGAGCAGGCCCGCGGTGGAGGTCGTCGGCTCGGTCATGCCGAGCCGGATGCCGCCCCACTCCGGGTGGCCGTAGTTCTTCCACGTCTTCTTCAGGAAGTGCATGCCGACGAAGTCCGACCAGGAGACCTGCGTGGCCGGCCAGCCGAGCGCCTCGGCCATCGGGCGCGGCACGGCCATCACGACCGGCGAGGTGGCGACGCTCGTGCGCTGCCCGCTCACCATCGCCGCGACGTCCTGGCGGCGGGCGGCGGAGAGCACCCAGCTGTTGGACTCCGGGATCCAGACGTCCGGGCGGGCGGTCTCGTCCTGGCCGCCGGGCTCCTGGTCGGGGCTGAGCGCGGCCGCGACGTCGCGGGACGCCCCACCGGTGACCTGGATCCGCGCGCACCGGCCGTCGACAGAGGGTTTCCCGTCCTGCCAGGCCGCGGCCGTCTTGCGGACGACGTCCACCTGGTCGGGCGAGACGACGACGGAGAGCGTGGTCGGCGTGCCGTCACAACCGGCGCGAGCAGCCACGACGTAGCCGGCGGTGACTCCGCAGAAGACCAGGACGGCGACGACGCCGGCGACCATCCACGGGGCCACCCGGCCGGAGCGCGGTGGCGTCTGCGAGGCGGCCTCCGCCTCGAGCTCCTTGCGACGCGATGCTTGGAGTCGGCGGAACCGCCCGGTTGCCATGTGCGCTGTCCTCCACTCCGAGGCCTCGTGGCCGGAGTCTACGCATCAGTAGCTTTACTGGCAGTAGAGACTGTCAGAACGCTGCGTCAACTTCGGAGAGCAATTCCGTGATTACCCATTGTGGGAATTTCTCCCGATTGAAAACAGCGTGTGTCACGCGGAGGTCACAGTTTTCGGGAGTTCCCGTGGGAATGAGCTGATAGCGGGCGCAGTTCGTGCGAACACACGCCACTCGCGGTTATCGGCGGGTTAATCTTCCGGGCGTGATCGGCAGACGGGGTGGTGCGATACGTGCTGCCCGGACAGCGCGAGTCGTGGCCGCCGCGAGCCTCGTCGTGGCCGCGCTGACCGCGTGTTCCTCCGACTCCGGCTCCGGCCCGGTGATCGAACCGTCGGCGGCACCCTCCAGCGCGAAGCCGACGCCACCCGCGCCGTCGCCCGAGGCCGGGCAGCACGACCAGGTCGGCGCGTCCGCGTTCACCGAGTACTGGTTCTCGGTGCTCAGCTACGGCGTGCAGACCGGCGACGTCGAACTGCTGCGGACGGTCAGCGACCCCAAGTGCACCGAGTGCACCGCCGCGATCGGCGTCATCCAGGACAACTACAACGACGGCGGGTCGTTGCAGGGCGGCGTCTACACCGTGCGTGAGGCGAACACGATCGAGAACTTCGCCGGCCAGGTCATGACGGTCGCGGTGTCTTACGACCGCAGCCCGCGGTCGGGTACCAGCCCGCTCGGCCAGCCCCGGGGCCGGCTGGACGGCAAGAGCTTCGCCGACTGCGACATCCGGGTGCTGTGGAACGGCAAGACCTGGGTGGTCCGCGGCGTCGACGCCGCCGAGCAACTGATCTAGGTGTTCTGTCCCGTGAGGTTGGTGACGCGGGTCGCGGGTGGTAGACCGCCGAGGGCGGTGTGGCCGCGGTGGTGATTGTAGAAGTGCAGCCAGGGCGCGAATGCGCCCTGGCGTTCTGCTTCTGATCGGTAGGGGCGGGCGTAGGCCCATTCCTCGGCCAGGGTGCGGTGGAATCGTTCGACTTTGCCGTTGGTTTGGGGCCGGTAGGGCCGGGTCCGTTTGTGGGCGATCCCGGCGTGGGTGAGGGTGTCGGCCCAGAGGCGGGACTTGTAGCAGGAGCCGTTGTCGGTCAGGACCCGGGCGACGGTGATCCCGCAGGAGGTGAAGTAGGCCAGGGCGCGGGTCCAGAAGCCGGTCGCGGTCTCTTTGCGTTCGTCGGTCAGGATTTCGGTGTAGGCCAGCCGGGAGTGGTCGTCGATCGCGGTGTGCAGATAGGCATAGCCGATCACCGGATGGCAGTTCTTGCGGGCGCCGGTGGTGGCCCGTTTGTTGCGGCTGCCGGCGGAGCGGCCGCGGGTGCGGTGGCCGCCGCCGTCGGGGATCCGGCCGAGTTTCTTGACGTCGACGTGGATCAGGTCGCCGGGCGCGTCGCGTTCGTAACGGCGGACCCGGACGCCGGTGGCGCGGTCGAGGTGAGCCAGACGCGGCAGCCGGTAGCGGGTCAGCACGCGGTGGACCGTGGCGGGGTTCAGGCCGAGACGGGCGGCGATGCGTGCTGGTCCGAGGCGTTTGGTGACCCGGATCTTCACGATCTTTCGTTCGGTCTGCCGGGCGGTGCGGGCCGGGGATCGGTACGGACGGCTGGACCGGTCGGTCATACCGTCCGCACCGTGCCGGCGGTAGCGGCCGGCCCAGCGCGCGGCTGTGGTGGGCGAGACCTGGAACCGGTCGGCGGCTCGCCGCAACGACCAGCGGTCATCGACGACGCAGCGGGCCAGCCGCAGGCGTCCGAGTTCGGTCAGCGGGGCATTACGGTGGGGCACTGGAGGACCTCCGTGGACCGACAGGCTGTGTGTGCTTGGCAGCTACACACCTGCCCGGAGGTCCTCCGCCACGTCAACCCCACCGTCACCAACGTCCGTGGACAGAACATCTAGGCCGTGCCTGCGAATCTCGCTCGCAGGTCACGCCCTAGCTGCTCGGCTCCGCGGCGTAGCTGAACGCGATCTCGACGCGGCGGTTGCGGGTGCGGCCCTCCTCGGTCGTGTTGTCGGCCACCGGGTCGTCCTCGCCGACGCTGCGCACGACCGCGCGCACCTGGCCGCTGATCGTGTTGGCGGTGAGGTACTCGCAGACCCGGCGGGCGCGGTCCTCGGCGACCTGCCGGTTGGTCTCCGCGTCACCCTGGTCGTCGGTGCCGCCGGTGCACGTCACGGCCGTGACGTCGGTCAGCCGGGAGCGCAGCGCGTTGAGGTAGGGCAGGTCGGCCTCGGGCACGTCCAGGCCGCCGGCCGGATAGCGGATCGTGCGCGGCGCGGTCACGGTCAGCGCGGTCAGCACGGTCTCGCCGGTCGCCTCGAACGGTTCGGGCCGGTCCGGTACCCACATCCGCACGCTGACCTCGGCCGCGATGCCGCCGGGGCGCCCGGCCAGGCGGCGGCCCTGCTCGGTCAGCGTCACGTCCGCGACCCGGGTGCCGACGACCGGCGTCGCGGTCTGGCCGGTACCGGTGCCCAGGACGACGTCCTCGCTGCCGACGACCGCGGTGAGCGTGGCCTCGCACGTGACCACCGCGATCGGGCCGGCGGTGCAGCCGATCCGGGCGGTGCCGCCGCTCGCGTCGGTGAGCGTGCGCTCCGCCGTGCGGACGGAGGGCAGCGGACGGGCGTCCACGGCCGGCGTCCAGGTGCCCTGGACGGTCTGGCCGACGGCGTCGGAGATCCGGAAGTGCACCGGGCGCACCGCGCCCCAGAACATGCTCTTCGGTGCGAACGTGACCCGGCCGGTGGAGGGGTCGATCGAGTACAGGCCCTGGTCGCGGCTGCTGACCTGGGTGACCGGCTCCTCCTTGGCGTCGAGCAGTGTCACCCAGCCACCGGCCGGGATCGGCAGGGCCACGGCCTGGACGTCGGGCCCGTTGCTGGTGAGCGCGGTCGGCGGGGTGAGCACGTGCAGGGTGCGGGTCACCTCGGCGCCGGTCAGGACGACCGTGTGGTCACCGACGTCCAAGCCGGTCGGGAGCGTGACCGTGAGGCTGACCTCGCCGGCGCCGGACGCGATCGCGGTGCCCAGCGCCGTGGCGGTCGCGGTGGCCGGGTCCGCGGTGGCCTGCGTGGTCTCGCCGGGGCGGAACCCCGTGCCGACCAGCGTGAGCTGCTGCCCGGGGAGCGCGAGCCCGATCGGGCCGAGCGAGGTGGTGAGCTCGTCCGGTGCGGGTGGGGGCGCCGGCTCGACCCACGGCTCGGTCATCGGTTCGACGGCGGGCTCACCGGTCATCGGTTCGACGGCGGGCTCACCGGCCATCGGTTCGACGGCGGGCTCACCGGCCATCGGGCCGCCAACAGGCTCACCCGCCATCGGGCCGCCGGCCTGGCCGGGTGCCGGGGGTGGCTCGGCGGTCGCCGCGGTCGGGAAGGTCAGCGCCGCTCCCAGCGCGAGCGGCAGCGCCGCCGCACGGACCAGCGCCCGGATCGGGTGTTCGTGAGCAGGTATGAACACGGATAGAAAGTAACGTATATGGGCAAAATGGTGCGGTATCGCCGCGGTGAGGGGCGTGCCGCCGGGCTCGAGATGTTGCAGCGCCGAAACTCTTCGGATGTCCGAAGGAAACGCCGCGTCGGAAAGCTGAGCCCTGGCAGCGCACGGCCGGCTGTCGCCGGTGCGGCGGCGACAGTCGGTGCGCTCCACCTCGGGAGGGCTCCGTGGCCACGGGGCGCCGGCGACGGAGCTCTCCCGAACAGCTCCGGTCTGCGGAGCGCCGGTGGCGGAATCCTCGCGGACGGCTCAGGTCTCGGGCTCGTCCGGACGCAGGCGGCCCGGCACCCGGGGGAGTGGCTCGTACCCCGGCTCCCCGGCCAGGTTCACGTTGCAGTCCTTGACCGCGCGCTCGTGCGACCGGCGGATGCCGTTCGGCTGCAGCGGCATCCCCGGCGGACGGCGCACCCCCGACCCGTCGTGGTTGCCGCGGATCGACACCCACAGCGCCTTCGACCGCGGCGCCATCGTCACCAGCGCCGGCCGCACCTCCAGCCAGTCGCGCAGCGCGGCCAGCGTGACCCGGGTCAGCGTCGCGGTGCGCGGCTCCGGTGACGGGCCCGACCGCGGTGCCGCCGGGCGCCAGGTCAGCGTTCCCGCCGCGAGGTCGACGTCGGCCAGTGTGAGCGCCGCCATCTCCCCGGTGCGCAGGCCCAGCTCGCGTGTCACCGCCGCCATCGCGGCCGCGCGCACGGCCCCCGCCGACCGGGTGCGGTCCGCCCTGGTCGCGAGATGACCCAGCGCCATCCCGGCCGGCACCGGGTCCACCCGGGTCAGGGGAGCGGGGCGCGGCACCTCGTCCGGCACCGGATCGTCGAGCCCGGCCTGGCGGGCGAGGATCCGCAGGCAACTGCGCCGGACGCTGCGGGTCGCGTCCCCGGAGGGGCGCCCGGCCGAACCGCGCCGCCGCAGCGTGCCCGCGTCGGCGGCGGCGAGGAAGGGGCCGATCAACGCCGGATCGAACCACCCGCGCAGTGCTCTCGGCCGCCGGAACGACGTGTCGGCCTCGGCTTGCTGGGCGACGAACACCGCGAGCTCACCGGCGACCCACCGCAGCTGACGCAACCGCGCCGGGCTCCGGCCGACCCCGGCCGCGGCCACCAACGCGTCCACAGTGGCGAACGACGACTCCGACATGGACGTTAAAATAACAAGCCCAGACAGAAGGCGACAGGGCGACACGCCGCTTCACGCCCCGCGATCGTGGATCCTCCGTCACGGCGCGCGCTCCGGCCGCGGCCTCGTCGGCCAGCGCGACCCGGGCTCGGGGCGGCGGTGCAGGCGGGCCAGGGCCACCCCGCCGATCGCCACCCACACCACGTTCAGCATCGTCGACGGCCAGGCGCCGTGGGCCGCGCCGTTGACGATCAGGCCGGCCGCGCCGACCAGGTTGAAGACGTGGTAGCGGCCGCCGCTCGGGATCCGCCCGAGCGACAGCAGCGCGTACCCGGCCAGCAGCGCCAGCGCACCGACCCACCCCGCGACCTCGGCCACGTCACACCACGACGTAGGCGCGCACCGGGAACGTGCCGAAGTTGCGTACCGGCGGCGGCGCGGCGTGCAGTCGCGCGCCGGTGTCGGGTACGGCGCCGAGGTTCGTGAGGTGCTCCAGCACCGGGATCTCGGCCGCGAGCAGCAGCGAGTGCGCGGGCCGGAACCCCTCCGGCGTCACCTGGTCGATGTTCACGCTGTCGATGCCGACGAGCGCCGCGCCCGCCTCCACCAGGAACCGCGCGCCGTCCTCGGACAGGTACGGCGCGTCCGCGGCGTACGCGTGCGTCCCCCAGCCCCGGTCGCCCCCGGTGTGCAGCAGCACGGCGTGGCCCCGCACCGATGATTCGAGCGCGGCGGACAGGACGGCCGCGTCGACCGCGCGCTCGGTGCACCGCACGACCACGGTCGGCAGGTCCGCCACCGACGTGAGCGGTACTCCGGCCAGGTCGGTTCCGCCCTCGTAGCGGTGGAACGGCGCGTCCAGGTACGTGCCGGTGTTGCCGACCATCGTGATGCGGTCGATCGCGAACTCGACCCCGGGCGCGTACACCTCCCGGGACGCTTCCCGGGTGAGGTGCGGGGTGATCTCCGGCCCCGGCAGACCCGGGTAGGTCGTCATGCCGGCGCGGATTTCGTGCGAGAGGTCGATCAGGCTCATGACGTCATCCTGCCGGTCGAGAGGCATGTAGTAGTAACGACAATTTCTGCACCAACCCTGTAGCGTCACTGAATGCCTCTCGATCCTCGCCGGCTCGCCGTGCTGCGCGCGGTCGCCGACGCCGGCGGTGTCCTCGCCGCCGCGAAGGTGCTGCACCTGACGCCGTCCGCGGTGTCGCAGCACCTCGCGCGCCTGGAGTCCGAGACCGGCGTGACGCTGCTCGACCGGTCCGGGGCCGGACGGCCGGTGGGGCTCACCCCGGCCGGGCGGCTGCTGGCCGACCACGCGGCCCGCCTCGCCGTCGTGCTGGCCGAGGCCGAGCGCGACCTGGCCGCGTTGACCGGTCACGTCACCGGCCGGGTGGTGATCGGCGCGTTCCCGACGCTGATCCAGCACCTGGTGGGGCCGGCCGTGGCGGCCGTGCACGCGGCCACCCCGCACGTCCGTGTCTCGGTGCGTGAACTCGACCCGGAGCCGGCGCTGGCCGCGCTCCGCGCCGGCGGCGTCGACCTGGTCACGACCGAGAGTTATGCCGACGCCGACCGCGCCGGTCTCGGCGGCACGTGGCTGCTCGACGATCCGTTCCGCGTCCTCACCCCGCCCGACTGGGGTGCCGACCTCACCGCCGCGTTCGGACGGCCGTGGGTGGGCAGCCCGCCGGGTACGGCCGTGCACGCGGCGCTCGACCGGCTCTGCGCCCAGCACGGCGTCGAGCTCGACCGGGAGCACGAGGTGCTCGAGTACCCGGCCGCGATCGCGCTCGTCGCGGCCGGGCTGGCGGCGGCCGTCGTGCCGGGTCTCGCGCTGCCCGACGAGCTGCCGCCCGGCGTCAAGGTCCTCGACGCGCCGGCGCTCGGGGTCCGCCGGATCGGTGTCCTCTCTCGAGCGGGCCGCCACGAACCCACTCCGGCGGCGCGGCTCGTGCTGCGGGCGATCACGGCAAAAGCCGCGAGTTCATCAGCGTGAACCATTGGGTAACGCAGAAAACAGCAGAACCCCCGATGCTGAGGAGAACCCCCATGGCCAAGACCGCGACGGCCACCAAGAGCACGAAGGCCACCAAGGCTACGAAGGCCACCAAGAGCGCGAAGACCACCAGCAGCGTGAAGAAGGGCCGCAGCGCGGTCACCGGCGAGTACGTCGACAAGAAGACCGTCGAGAAGAAGCCGAAGACGACGGTCGCCGAGAAGTCGTCGAGCAAGAAGAGCAGCGGTCAGAAGCGCAGCGCGATCACCGGCAAGTTCGTGAAGGACAGCACCGTCAAGCGTCACCCCGACACCACGGTGGCCGAGAAGGGCAAGAGCGCCAAGAAGGCGTCCAAGAAGAAGTAGTTAGCCGTATGTCCTAAAGGTCCTCGTGGGGCCGTGGCGTACAGATCGGACGCGTACGCTCGCATCGAATCTGACCGATTTGCGTGCGGAAGGCCTCCGATGGCAACGGACCGGATCCGTCGCGAAGGCGGCGTCGTGTGCCCCGACGGATTCGCGTCCGCGCTCTACGACACGCTCCAGGTCGGCGTCGCGGTGTTCGACGACGCCGGCCGCCTGGTGCGGGCGAACCGCGCTCTGCGAGCGCTGTACCAGCTCAGCGACGCCGACCACACGGTCGAGCGGCTGATCCGGGAGAGCCTCACCGACTCCGAGGGAACCGTGCTCGGCCCGGTCCACCACCCGGTGGACCGGGCGCTGCGCGGCGAGACCGTGGACGGCCTGAGTGTGCGGATCGTCGTCCCCGACGGCAGGGCGCGCCACGCCGACGTGAACGCCCGGCCGGTCCTGGCCCCCGACGGCGGGACGGTCGGCGCGGTCGCCGCGTTCCGCGACACGACGCTGCGCGAGCGCGCGACCCGGTTCCGCCGGTGCGAGAGGCTCGTGGCCCGTGCGCTGGCCGAGGCCACCACGGTCTCCGACGTCGGCCCGGCGCTGGTCCGGGCGGTCGCGGGCACGCTCGGCTGGCCCCACGCCCAGCTCTGGCTGGTCGACGAGGTCGCCGACGTCCTGCGCCTGGCCGCGCAGTGGGACGCGCCGGGCCGCACGCTCGAGGCGCTTCTCCCGCCGACGATCGAGCGGGGCTGGGGGATCGGCGGCACGGTCTGGGAGACCGGCGAACCGCTCTGGATCCCCGACCTGCTCTCCACCGACAAGGTCCCGACGAGCAACTTCCCGGGCCGGGCCCGCCGCGCCCACACGGTCGGGGTGCGGGCGGCGGTCTCGGTGCCGGTGCGTGACGGACGGCGGGTGCTCGGCGTCCTCACCTGCGTCGCCGACCACCGCGAGTACAACGGCGAACGGCTGGTCGCCCAGCTCGGCGGCATCGCCAATCAGGTCGGACACTTCCTGTCCCGGCGCCGGGCCGAGGAGCTGGCCTCGGAGCTGCACCGCAGCCGCGACGACTTCCGGACGCTGCTGCGTGCGTTCGAGCGCGACGGGCCCGCCGCCCGCGCCGCCCGCGACGACCTGCTCGATCTCGCCGCGCTCGAGGAGGGCCGGGCCGGTCTGCGGGTCGCCGAGCTCGACCTGGTCGCGGTCGTGGCCGCCGCCGTCGCGGCGCTGAGCCCGTCGATCCGCGCGTCGGTGCGGGTCGGCCGGCCCGAGCGGCTCCGGCTCCGGGGCGACGCCGGGCGCCTGCGCGACGCGGTCGACGCGCTGCTGGGGGCGGTGGCCGGCGGGGACGTGTACGTGCGGCTGAAGGGTGAGCCGGGCATCGCGGAGCTCACGTTGATCGGCGTCGGTGTGCTCTCCGACGATGCCGCCGGGACGGATCCGTCGGCGCCGGTCGAGGCCGCGCTGGGACCCCGGCTGGCGCTGGCGGTGGTACGGGCGCACGGCGGGACGGTACGGGTGTCGACCCGCTACCACCCGGACGTGACGTTCACCGTGCGGCTTCCGGTCGACGGCCCGCCGGCCCGGCCGCACCGGGAGTGACCCCGCCCGGATTGGCCGGATGCACGGCGGTCTTCTCGATCCGGGGCGGGTGTTCCACGGGCGGAGCCGGCGCCCCGAAGTAGAACCCCTGCCCGTACCGGCAGCCCAGGTCACGTAGCTGGCTGGCCTGCTCCGCGGTCTCCACGCCCTCGGCCACGGTCTCCAGGCCGAGCCGGTACGCCAGGTCGAGCACACCGTCGACCAGGATCACCGCGTCCGGCCCGGTGCCGAGTTCGCTGGTGAACGAACGGTCGAGCTTCACCACGTCCACCGGGAGCTGACGCAGGTAGTTCAGCGACGAGTAGCCGACGCCGAAGTCGTCGAGCGCCACCCGCACGCCGAGTTCACGCAGCTCGCGCAGGAGCCCGGCGGCCGCCTCCAGGTTGACGATCAGCGACCCCTCGGTCACCTCGACGATCAGTGCGCTGCCCGGCAGGCCGTGCTGCTCCATCGCGCGGCGCACGTCCCGGGGGAGCGTGCCCGAGGCCAGGTAGGCGGCCGACGCGTTGACGCTCACCACGAACTCCGGGTCGGTCTGCCGCCACGCCGCGACCTGCGCGATCGCGGTCCCGAGCACCCACCGGTCCAGCGCGGGCAGCAGCCCGACGTGCTGGGCGGCGGTGAGGAACTCATCGGGGGTCAGGCGCCCGCGGGTCGGGTGGTCCCAGCGCAGCAGCGCCTCGCAGCGCGGCGCCTCCTCGGCCATCAGGTCGACCAGCGGCTGGTACACCAGCGACAGCTGGCCGCCGCCGAGGGCGCCGCCGAGGTCGGCCTCCAGGCTCTGGCGGGCCGCGACGGCGGCCGAGAGCCGCTCGTCGAAGAGCCGGTAGTGGCCTTTGCCCCGGGCCTTGGCCTCGTAGAGCGCGACGTCGGCGTCGTGCAGCATCCGCTCGGACCGGCCGTGCGCGGCGATGCCGATGCTCGCGCCGACCGTCGCCGGGTGCCCGTCCAGCGACATCGGCGTGCCGATGCCGAGCACCAGGTCCTGAGCCAGCTCGACCGCGACCGGGGCGCCGCCGGAGTGCAGGAGCACGGCGAACTCGTCGCCACCGAGCCGGACCGGCAGTGCCACGTCGCCGAGCGGCTCGATCGCGCTGCGGATCCGCTCGGCGATCACCACCAGCAGCTGGTCACCGGCGGCGTGCCCGAGCGTGTCGTTGACGCTCTTGAAGCCGTCGAGGTCGATCATCAGCAGCGTCGGCGGCCCGTCCGGCGGCGGCCGGTCACCGGCCCGGGTGGCGCCGGGGAGCGCGGCCAGCGCGCGCTGGAGCATCGCCCGGTTCGGCAGGGCGGTCAGCGCGTCGTGCGTCGCCTCGAACACCAGCTTGGCGCGCTGCGCGGCCAGGTCCGCGGTGAGCCGCGCGTTGGACTGCAGCGCGAGGAACTGCCGGACCAGCACCCCCGCGGTCATGATCATCATCGCCCACATCACCGGCGGTTCGAGGGCGCGGCCGGTCAGCATGTACCCGCTCGCGGTCAGGTACAGGACACCCACGGGGACGTACGGCAGCAGGCCGCCGCCCGCGGCCTGCCAGGCGCGCTCGGTGTCCTCGGGCAGCGGTGCCAGCGCGGAGACCGCCAGCAACACGGCCGCGACCACGTAGGCGTCGAGCGCCCACGGCCGGATCCAGCCGTCGCCGGTGATCTCGCCGCCGATCTCCACCAGCAGGCCGATCGTCAGCACCGTGACGCCGGTCGTGATCAGCGTCATCGCCGACCACTGCCGGATCGGCTGACCGGCCAGCAGGACGACGCCGACCGCCAGGATGCCGGTGGCGCCCACCGGATAGGCGAGGTCCATGAACGCCGGCGACGAGCCTTTGACCCGGATCAGCGGCTCCAGGATGAGCATCCAGACGACGCCGGCCAGCGCGGTCGCGGCCACGACGCCGTCGAGCAGCATCTTCAGGCGGGCGAACCGGTCGCGGGGCGCGCCGGGGATCGAGAGCATGCCGATGACCGCGAACACCATCGCGCTCAGGTTCAGCACGTTCGCGATCAGGCTCCGCTCGGGCGCGGTGCCGGTGGCGACCGCCGGCAGCCCGACCGACACCTCGGCGTACCCCCAGCACGCGAGCGCGATCGTCGTCGTCGCCCACACCCGCCGCGCTCGTCCGCGCGCGCGTGCGGCCGTCCAGCCGTGCAGCACGGCTCCGCCGCCGGTCAGCAGCATGATCGTGGCGCTGTACAGCGAGTCGGTACGGATGGCCGGGACGTGCAGGCAGACCAGCACACAGAGCAACACCAGCGTTGCGACCGCACGGCCGACCGGGCGTCCGGCACGCGCCATGGGCCGCCCCTCTCCCCGATCGCCGTACACACGTCACCCGGTGCATCGGCAGCAATCGGGGGCGACTTCGTGAAACCGGCCGCCGGGTCGCGGTTCCGAGGTGCCGGTGGTCGCCGGTTGCGTCAGAATGAGAGGTGGAACGTCCGGTTGCGGGCTGTTCCCGAGGTCAAGCAGTCGGCCCGTACGACGAACACCGTTCGACGACGACTGAATGCAGGAGTTCCGTGGACGACGTCTTTCCTCCGGCTCCGTTGGCGACCCCCTCCCAGCCCGACGCCGTGCAGTGGGTCCGCTACGACCGGCTGCTGCTGGTCTGGTTGCGTGGTGCGATCGACCTCGAGCACGCGGCCGTGCTGGACCGGGTCCGCACCGTGGCCGGGCGCGACGACCGGGTGGTCGTCGACCTGTCCGCGGTGACGTTCTTCGGAGCCACCGCGCTGAACTTCCTCTCCGGGCTGGTCGAGCGGGTGTATTCGCCGGTGATCATCAGCGGACTGCCCGATTTCATCCGTGAGATTCTCATCCGTACCGGCATGAACGGGATGGTCTCTCTTCCCGTGCGGTAAACCCTGTCGTGCGCTGTCAGGGTTTGCGGTGACGCTGGTGTCCATGGATCTCACCGGAAAGATCGCTCTCGTCGCCGGCGGCACCCGCGGGGCCAGCCGCGCGATCGCCGTCGAACTCGGCCGGGCCGGCGCGTTCGTCTACGTCACCGGCCGGTCGACGTCGGCCGGTCGCTCCGAGGTCGACCGGCCGGAAACGATCGAGGAGACCGTCGCGCTGGTCGAGGCCGCCGGCGGGAAGGGCACCGCGATCCGTGTCGACCACCTGGTCCCCGACGACGTGCGTGGCCTGGCCGCCACGATCGGGGCCGCGCACGGACGGCTCGACGTCCTGGTGGACGGCGTCTGGGGCGGTGACCACCACCTGCAGTGGGGCAAGCCGGTCTGGGAACACGACCTGGACGCGAGCCTCCGCATGCTCCACCTCGCGATCGACGCCCACGTGATCACCGCACACGTGTTGTTCCCGCTCGTCGTCGCGGCGGGGGACGGCCTGGTCGTCGAGCTGACCGACGGGATCCCTGAGTACGACGCGGTGTTCCGCCAGGGCACGTCGACGGCGTTCTACGTAGCCAAGACCGCCGCGCACCAGCTGGTCAAGGCCGAGGCGTTCGAGTTGGCCCCGTCCGGCGGCACCGCGGTCGCGTTCTCGCCCGGGTGGCTGCGGTCGGAGGCGATGCTCGAGGCGTTCGGCGTGCGCGAGGACAACTGGCGCGACGCGCTGGCCACGACGCCGCACTTCGCGATCTCCGAGACGCCGACGTTCGCCGGGCGCACGGTCGCCGCGCTCGCCGCCGATCCGGACCGGCACGCGCTCAGCGGGCAGTCGCTCGACAGCGGCCTGCTCGCGAAGCGGTACGGCATCGACGACGTCGACGGCAGCCGTCCGGACGGCTGGCGCTACATGATCGAGGTCGAGCGGGCGGGGCGGCCCGCCGACGCGGAGACGGTCGCGAAGTACCGGTAGTCCGCCGTTCTGCGGCCCGGCGGCCGGGCTGGCAGGCTGAGCCGATGGAGTCAGTCTGGGACTACCCCCGCCCGCCGCGCCTCGAGCGAACCGCGAGCCGGGTCACGATCGTGCACGCGGGCCGGACGATCGTCGACAGCGACCGGTGCTGGCGGGTCCTGGAGACCTCGCACCCGCCGGTGTACTACGTGCCCCGCGACGACATCGCCGCCGGGGCGCTGGAACCCGGGGACGGCCGGTCGTTCTGCGAGTTCAAAGGCATCGCCGAGTACTGGGACGTCGTCGTGGGGGAGACCCGGGTGCGGCGGGCAGGCTGGTCGTACCCGGACCCCACGCCCGCGTACGCCGAGCTCACCGACGCGGTGGCCTTCTACCCGAGCCGGGTCGACGAGTGCCGGGTGGCCGGCGAGGTGGTCCAGCCGCAGGACGGCGACTTCTACGGCGGCTGGATCACCGCCGACGTCACCGGCCCGTTCAAAGGCGCGCCGGGCACGCTGGGCTGGTGAGCGCTCACCCGCCGTGGCGGCGGGCGATCTCGGCCGCGATCCGCGCGAAGGACGCCCGGACCGCGGCCGGCGTGAGGATCTCCACCTCGGTGGCCAGCGGGAGGAGCTGACCCACCGCGACGTCGGGCGACTCGAGCCCGAGCGTGACCTCGCGCCAGCCGTCGGGACCCGGTGGGCCCGCGGTGGCGAGCGCCTGCTCGGCGACGTCGGCCGGAAGGGTCTTCGGGAGCCAGCGGTAGCCGCGAGGGCTCAGCCGGACCCGCACGTCGGTGCGTTGCAGCGACCGTTCGAACGCCGCCGACGAGGTCTCCCACCACTCGGCCAGGTGGAACGACCCGGGGCGCTCGGCGGGCTCGTCTAGCTCGTCGGCCGACGTGACGCGACCGACCCGGTAGGTGCGGACGGTGCCCTCGACCGCCGCGACCAGGTACCAGACGCCGGCCTTGAGGACGAGCCCCAGCGGGTCGACCGTGCGCTCCACGGTGCCGGTCTCGCGGCGGTAGGAGATCCGGAGCCGGCGGGAGTGCCAGACCGCACCCGCGACGGTGGCCAGGTGGTCGGTGCCGTCGGCGGTGCGGAACCAGTCCGGTGCGTCCAGGAGGAAGCGCTGAGCCAGGTGTTCGGCCTGGTCGCGCAGCTCCGGCGGCAGCGTGGCGGCGACCTTGGCGTGCGCGGCCGTGACCGCGGTGCCCAGGCCCAGCTGCGCGAGGGCCTGCGGGGCGCCCATCGCCAGCAGGGCCACCGCCTCGCGTGAGGTGAGGCCGTCCAGGCGCGAACGCCAGCCCTCGACGAGCCGCACCCCGCCGTGGCGGCCGGTCTCGGTCCAGAGCGGGACACCGGCGTCGCGCAGAGCGACAAGGTCGCGGTGCAGGGTGCGCTCGGAGACGCCGACGGCCTCGGCGAGCTCCGGAACGGTCGCCGCCGAGCGCCGCTGGAGGATGAACAGGAGGGCGACCAGACGTTCCGCGCGCACCCTTGTTAGGTTAGCCTTCGTGAGCGCCTCATGACCCCTGACCTGGGGAAGCCGGTCGTCAGCGTGGCGGAGCTGCGGGAGCTGATCCCCGACCCCCACCCCCACATGAAGCAGAAGTCGATCTCGGTGATCGACGAGGAGACCCGGCGATTCCTGTCGTTCTCGACGTACTTCCTGCTGGCCACCGTGAGCGCCGACGGGCGCCTCGACGTGTCGCCGCGGGGCGAGAAGCCGGGCGGCGTGCTGGTGCTCGACGAGCGGCACATCGCGTTCGGCGACCGGCCCGGCAACCGCCGGATCGACAGCTTCCGCAACATCGTCGAGCGCTCGTCGGTCGGCCTGATCTTCCTGGTGCCGGGCTACCGGGAGACGGTGCGGCTCAACGGGCGCGCGACGATCGTGCGTGACGCGCCGTTCCTGGCCGACCTGCCGGGCTCCCGCCTCGACGGCGACCAGGGGACGTCACCGCGCCTGGCGACGGTCGTCGAGGTGGACGAGATGTTCCTGCACTGCGGGCAGGCGCCGACGCGGGGCGGGATCTGGAAGCCCGACACGTGGCCGTCCTCGGAGGACCTGCCGACGGTGAAGGAGATCTTCTTCAGCCAGTCGGCGTACTGGCCGGAGCCGCTCCCGGGTGTGGAGAAGCGCTACCCGACGGCCTGACCGTCCGGTCAGGAACCCTCGACCGTGGTGCGGATCCAGTCGGCGGCCGCGTCCACCCGCGCGGTCGTCTCCTCCAGGTCGTGCGGGCAGTCCGGGCCGGTGCTCTCGGTCGACACCACCTCGACGCCCTCGGCCGTCTCGCGGAAGTAGGGCGCCCCGGAGTCGAACAGGCACGCACCGGTGCTCGGCGACGGCTCCTTGCCCGAGACGCCGACCGTCACGTCGGCGACGTTCTTCACCTCGACCAGCCCGGTCTGCAGCTGCTCGGCCGGCTGGGCCGACACCCCGTCGAGCGCACCCCACCCGGTCAGGCGCAGCACCTCACCCGCGGTCGGTGCCGACGAGGCCGGCCGGATCGGCTCGATCCCGTCCACCGGCCGCTCCAGCTTGGCCAGCGAGATGTCGTTCACCGGCGACTGCGCCACCTCGACGACCTTCAGGTCGACGCCGCCCTCGCCGGTGGCGTGCACCCGGCCCAGCGTCGCGACCGTGTCGTAGGGCACCGGGCCGCTCACCAGGTTGCCGTCCACGTCGTGGAAGCAGTGCCCGGCGGTGAGGATCCACTGCGGAGCCACCAGCGCCCCCGAACACGCGCTGTCCCTGGTCGCGCCGTCCGGCGTCGGGATGCCGGTCATCGTCAGCTTGGTCGCGAACCGGTACTGGCCCTCGTCGACCGGCACGCCGTTGGCCACCGCCTGCGCGGGCGCGCTCCCCACGAAGAGCACTGCACCCACGGTGACAGCGGACAGAGCGAGAGCCGGGAGCGAGCGCATGAGGACCCTTCAGTCGGTGATCGTCGCTCACCTTCCTAGCGTGGAACTGAGCGTAACGCTCGTGAATGGACGGATTTTTGTCACCTGGTGTGGGGAGAGTCGCCCCGGGGTGGTGGCGGGGTGCCGTGCTGCCACCACACCGCGCCACACTCCGCACACGCCAGGTGCTGCGCGTCATCCGCCTCGACCCCACCGGCGTCGTGCACGCACCACGGCCGGCCACGCACGATCCAGCCCCACTCGATCGCGGCGCTTCCCACCGTGACGCCCATCACCCCACGCTAGATCCGCCGGCCGCCGTTTACGTCCCAATGCCGAATCTGATTTCCGTTCACAACGGTGACCGGGTGTGGTGACGCCCCTCCTCCGCGTCGACGTGGGCGTGGCAGCCCGGGAGCGACGCTGACGGTGGTGGATTCGCTGCGCGGCCTGCGGCGGCAGGTTCTCGCCCGGAGCTTCGACGGGTTCAGGCCGGCCTCGCCGAGATGGGTGTGCTCCCGCGCCCGCTGCGCCGGTCGGTCGACGACGTCGCCGGGCTGCTCGACCTCGAGGCCGGTCCGACAGATCTGCGGGGCCGGGCGTCCGGTTCCCGCCCCGGGCGAGCGGCCTGCGGACGCACCCCGGGCGGGCCACTGTCCTCGTGGCGATCAAGGTCGTGCCGGCCGCTCGATGGGGACGCCCGGGCGAGGCGTGACCTCGATCCCGACCGGCTCCGCGCGTTCCGGGTCGATCTCCGGGATGCCGCCGGAACTCCGCGGACCCGAGCTCGGGCGGGAGCAGGACTTCACGCACGCCGGGCGAACACCTTGCCGGGGTTGAGGATGCCGGCCGGGTCGAGCGCCTGCTTCACCGCGTGGTGCATCGCCTGCACCGCGGGCGCCAGCTCCTGCTCGAGCCCGTCGCGCTTCAGCAGCCCGACGCCGTGTTCACCGGTGACCGTTCCGCCCAGCTCCAGCGCGTCGGCGATGATCTGTTCGAACGCGCCCTGGGCCCGGCGGCGGGCCGCGTCGTCGCCGGCGGGGGTGATGATCAGCGGGTGCAGGTTGCCGTCGCCGGCGTGGGCGACGTTGGCGATGAGCACGTCGTGGCGCCGGGCGGTCGCCTCGATCCGGCCGAGCATCTCCGGCACCGCGGCCCGGGGGACGCAGACGTCCTCGGTGAGCACCGGGCCCAGCCGCTCGAGCGCGGGGTAGGCCAGCCTGCGGGCCGCGAAGAGCGCGTCGGCCTCCTCCTGGTCGGTCGACCGGGCGGCCCAGGTGGCTCCGGCACGTTCGAAGCAGGCGAGCATGGCGGCCGCCTCCTCCTCGCCGGCCAGGCCGGGCGCGTCGGTGCGGCCGAGCAGGATCACGTCGGCGTCGGCCGAGAGACCCATGTTCTTCCAGGCGTCGACGGCCTCCAGGCAGTGCCGGTCGACGAGCTCGAGCGCGGACGGCACGACGCCGGCCTCGCCCACGGCGCGGACCGCCTCGCCCGCCGCGACCAGCGACGCGAAGTACCCGGCCACGGTGTGCTCCGGGGCGCGGGCCGGGCGCAGCCGCACGGTGATCTCGGTGACGATGCCGAGCGTGCCCTCGGAGCCGACGATCAGCCCGGCCAGGTCGTACCCGGCGACGCCCTTCGCGGTGCGGCGGCCGAGGCGCACCCGTTCGCCGGTGCCGGTCACGACCTCCAGCGCCAGCACGTAGTCCCGGGTGACGCCGTACTTCACGCAGCACAGCCCACCGGCGTTGGTGGCGACGTTGCCGCCGATCGTCGACCAGGGCGCGCTCGCCGGGTCGGGCGGGTACCACAGGCCGTGTTCCGCCGCGGCCGCACGCAGGTGGTCGTTCACGACGCCCGGCTGGACGACCGCGAGCCGTTCGGTCGGGTTGATCTCGACGATGTCGGTCATCTGCTCGGTGGAGAGCACGACGCACCCGTCGACGGCGTTCGCACCGCCGGAGAGGCCGGTGCCGGCACCGCGCGGAACGACCGGCACGCGGTGGCGCAGGCAGGCCTGGACGACCGTCCGGACGTCGTCGGTGGTGCGGGCGCGGACGACGAGCAGCGGTGCGCCGGCCGGCGCCCACGCGGCCTCGTCGCGTGCGTACGACGCCTGCACGTCGGGGTCCTCGATCAGGCGCTCCGCACCGAGCGCCGCACGCAGTTCGTCGACAAGCATCGTTCGATCCTGCCGTGTGTCCAGCTCTACCGCGAGTGTCGGGCTAGGGGGAATGCCCGGGAGACCGCGGTCGGTGGGGTGACGAGCCTCGCGCGCGGCTGCGCGAACATGGTGGGCGGCTGCGCCTGACAGTTCGTTCCACTGTGTAAGAGATGCTCCCGGGGCGTCTCGGAACCGGCAGCATCAGGGGCGTGCTGAAACTCGACGTGATGCTCTCGGACTCCGTCGTCGACGCCGCCGACCGCGCGCGGGCGCTCGAGGCCGCCGGTGTGGACGGCGTCTTCACGTTCGAGAACTCGCACGACCTGTTCTTCCCGCTGGTCGCCGCGGCGCCGGTCTGCGAGCTCGACCTGATGACGAACGTCGCGATCGCGTTCCCGCGCAGCCCCGTGCACCTCGCGCACGCGGCCTACGACCTGCACCTGCTCTCCCGGGGGCGGTTCCGGCTGGGGCTCGGCTCGCAGGTCCGGGCGCACGTGGAGAACCGCTACGGCGCGCCGTGGGGCCGGCCGGTCGCCCAGATGCGTGAATGGGTGCGGGCCACCCGGGCGATCCTGCGTAGCTGGCAGGACGGCACCCGGCTGGACTTCCGCGGCGAGTACACCCGCCACACGCTGATGCCGCCGACGTTCAACCCGGGCCCGAACCCCTACGGCGTCCCGAAGGTGCTCGTCGGAGCGCTCGGGCCGCGGATGAACCGGATGGCGGCCGAGGTCGCGGACGGCGTCCTGGTGATGCCGTTCAACTCCGCCCGGCACATGCGTGAGCGCACCTGGCCGGCGATCCGCGCGGGGCTGGCCCGCGAGCGGGCGGAGTTCGAGGTGACCGCCGAGGTGATCGTCGGCGTCGGGCGCACCGGCCCCGAACGCGCGGTCCGCGGGCTGCTGGCCTTCTACGGCTCCACGCCCGCCTACCGCCCGGTGCTCGACGTCGAGGGCTGGGGTGACCTGCAGCCCGAGCTCAATGCCCGCTCGAAGCGTGGCGAGTGGGCGTCGATGGCCGAGCTGATCACCGACGAGATGGTCGACACGCTCGCGGTGTGCGGCACCCCCGACCAGGTCGCGGCCGAGATCGTCGCCCGGTACGGCGACTGCGACCGGATCTGCGCGTACTTCCCCGGTTACGCCATCGACGACGACCTGATCGCCGAGGTCGCCACGGCCCTGCGCACCGCCGTGCGTGATTCAGACGTTCGGCCAGGTCACCCGGGGCGGATCGGCTAGCCGGCGGGGTCGCTACCGTGAGCCGCCTCCGGGGCGAAAGGTGACCGATGGCGGCGCATGACGCTTTCATTACCTATGCATGGGCCGAGGGCACCGGCGTGGCCTCGGCGCTCCAGCGTGCGATCCGGACGATCGGCACCCCGTGGTACGGAACGGGCACGCTGTCGGTCCACCGCGACACCACCGACACCGAACCCAGCGGCTCCCTGCGTTCCGACCTGTTCACCGAGCTGGACGCCTCCCGCTACCTGATCCTGCTCGCGTCCCCGAAGGCGGCGCGCTCGCGCTGGGTCGAGCGCGAGGTCGGACACTGGCTCAGCGGCGCCGGCACCGCGGCGCTGCAGCCCGGTGACGCCCCCAACCCGATCGACCGGCTGATCCTCGTGCTGCTCGACGGCGAGGTCCACTGGGGCCGCGACGACTTCGACTGGTCGCGCACCGACTGCCTACCGCGGGCGCTGTCCGGCCGCTACGCGGCGCGGCCCCGGTACGTCGACCTGCGGTGGGCGGTCGGCCGGGACGACCTCTCGATCCACGACCCCGACTTCCGGTCCGAGGTCGCCACGATCGCCGCGCCGATCGTGCACACGTCCCGGCGCGAACTGCTGGGCCGTGACGTGCGGGAACGTGGGCGTGCCCGGCGCGCCGCGCTGAGCGCGATCGCGGTGCTGGCCCTGCTGCTCGTGGTGTCGCTGGTGATCTCCGGCGTCGCGGTCGTCGACGGCCGCTCCGAGGCGCGGGCGCACGAGCGCGCGGCCGCCGACGTGCGGGCGATGGCGGCGAGCGCGTTCCTGCGCGACGCCGTCCGGCTCCGCACGAGCGACCCGGGCCGCGCGCTGCAGACCGGTCTCGCGGCCCGCTACCTGACGCCCGGCCCGGAGGCCTCGGCGGCGCTCACCGAGGCGCTGCGCGCGACGCCGTTCGCCGGTGCGGTGACCACCGGTGGCCCCGTGGACGCGGCCGTCCTGAACCCCGGCGTCCTGCTCACCCGGGGGCCCGACGGCGCGCTGTCGTCGTGGAGCCTCGATCCGTTCCGGCAGGGCGCCCGGACCGCGGTGACGGGCACCCGGCTGGCCGCGAGCGAGCGGATCGCCGCCGTCGACACCGAGCTCTGGGATCTCACCGGCACCCCGCGCCGCGTCGGCACGGTGCCGCTCACCGGCGTCAGCGCGCTCGGCTTCGCCCCCGACGGCCGGACGCTCGCGACCGGGGGACCGGCCGGTCAGGTCCGCCTCTGGGACGTGTCGGTCCCGTCGGCACCGGCGCCCCGCGGTGTCATCGGCGGCGGCACCGAACCGGTCACCGCGGTGGCGTTCAGCGAGGACCTGCTCGCCTACGCCCGGAGCGGGACGGTGCGGATCTGGGCCGTCGCCGACGGGACGCCGACCGCGCAACTGGCGACGATCGACGGCCTTCCCGACGTCGCCGACCTGGTGTTCAGCCCCGACGGGCAGCGGCTCGCGGTGGCGACCGGCACCGGCGTCCGGCTCGTCGACGTCGCGGAGCCGTCCGCGCCCGGCACACCGGCCGCGGTGCGCGGGACCGGCCGGCCCACCGTGCTCGGCTGGTCGGCCGACGGGAAACGCCTGGCCGGCGGCGGCGCGAACGGCACCGTCACGGTCTGGGACACCGGCACCCGCGCCGCCGTGACGTCGGTGTCGGTGCAGCACGGAACCGTGCTCGACGTGGCGTTCCAGGGCACCACGCTGCGCAGCGTCTCGGCCGACGGGAGCGTCGTGCGCTGGGACCCGGCCCCGGCCGCGGTGCCCGACGGCGACGCCGCCCTGACCGGCGAGGCGTGCCGCCGAGCCGGCGGGGCACTGCCCCGGGACGTCTGGGAGTCCTACGCGCCGGGCGTCGAGTACCACGACACCTGCGCGTCCTAGGTCGCGAGTTCCACCCGGCAGGTGCCGGGGACCGCGAGAAGCCGGTGGCGCGGTCGCGCGCCACCGGCTCTCCTGGTCGCGTCAGGACCCGGTGGTTCCGGCGCTCGGCCGGGTCAGGTCGTAGACGGTGACTCCGCCGACGGTCGTCGCGGTGAAGTTCTCCTCCACCCACTGCGTGATCTGCGACGACGTTCCCTCGCCGCCGCGGTTTCCGAAGCCGCCGCCGCCGGAGACGAAGTAGTGGATCCGGCCCTCGCTCACGTACTGCTGGAAGGCGGCGAGCGTCGGGGTGGGGTCGGTGCCGTTGAAGCCGCCGAGCGCCATCACCGGGTCGCCGGTGGCCAGCTGGTAGCCCGACGCCGCGTTCGACCCGACGGTCGCGGCGACCCAGGTGTAGTCGGACGCGTCCGCGGTCAGCAGCGCGGTGAGCTCGGCGCTGGGTGTGCTGCCGGTGAGCAGGTTCCCGCCGCCCATCGACGGCCCGCCCGGCTGTCCGCCGAACCCGTTGCCCCGGGAGCCGCCCGGCCACTGCTGCTGGTTCCCGTTCCCGCCGGGCAACGGGTTCGCGTTCCCGCCCGGTAGCTGGTTCCCGTTCCCGCCCGCTAGCTGGCCCGGCTGCCCGCCGCCGGGCATGCCGCCGCGGGTGCCCGTGCCCCCGGGCCCGCCGGCCTGACGTCCGCCGAAGCCAGCGAAGCCACCGGACGGACCCGCACTCGGAATCGCGCCGGAGTGCGGCTGCGACGCGGTCTGCACGGCGTACGCGGCGGGAGCCGCGACACCGAGCAGCAGCGCGGCGGCCGCCATCGCGATCGCCACCCGGCGCGCGAGCCGGGGCGTGAACGCGAGCCCGGCCGCGACGCCCAGCCCGCCGACCAGCACCACCCACCGCAGCCACGGCTGCCAGTCGGCCCGGCCGAGCAGCACGAACGCCCAGACCGCGGTCGCGCCCATCGCGACGGCGAGCACGGCCCGAGCGGCGTCCTCGCCGCGCAGCGTCCACACCGACACCGCACCGATGCCCACCACCGCACCGATCGCCGGCGCCAGGGCCACCGTGTAGTACGGGTGGATGATGCCTTGCATGAAGCTGAAGATCAGCCCGGTGAGCACCAGCCAGCCGCCCCACAGCAGCATCGCCGCGCGGGTCCGGTCGGTCCGCGGGGCCCGCGCGGTGAACCCGAGCACCGCCACCAGCAATACCAGCGCCGCCGGGATCAGCCAGCTGGCCTGAGTGCCGAACTCGGAGTTGAACAGGCGCAGCAGGCCGGTCTCACCCCAGGAACCCGCGCCTCCGCCGCCGGGCGTGACGCTGCCGGCCTCGTCGCCGGAGAGTCGGCCCAGCCCGTTGTAGCCCAGCACCAGGTCGAGCACGCTGTTGGTCTGCGAACCACCGATGTACGGGCGGCTCGAGGCCGGCCACAGCTCGGCGATCAGCACCCACCAGCCGGCCGCGGCGATCAGGGCCACGAACGCGACCACGAGCTGGAACAGCCGCCGGCGCACCGACGTCGGCGCGACCACCAGGTACACGATCGCCAGCACCGGCACGACGACGAACGCCTGCAGCATCTTGGTGAGGAAGCCGAACCCGATCAGCACACCGGCCAGCGCGAGCCAGCGGGTGCCGGCGCGCACCGCGGCGGCCTCGATCGCGCGCATCGTCGCGTAGACGGCGCCGATCAGCAGCAGCACGAGCAGCGCGTCGGGGTTGTTGAACCGGAACATCAGCGTGGCGACCGGCGTCAGCGCCAGCACCGCACCCGCGATCAGCCCCGCGACCGGGCCCGACCACCGGCGCACGGCCAGGTACAGCAGCCCGACGCCGGCGACGCCCTCGAGGGCCTGCGGCACCAGGATGCTCCAGGCGTTGACGCCGAAGATCCGGGCCGAGAGCTCCATGACCCACAGGGCGGCGGGGGTCTTGTCGACGGTGATGAAGTTGGCCGCGTCCGAGGAGCCGAAGAAGAAGGCCTTCCAGCTCTCGGTGCCGGCCTGCACCGCCGCCGAGTAGAAGCTGTTGGCCCACCCGGACGAGCCGAGATCCCAGAGATAGAGCGCCGCGGTGCCGGCCAGCAGCACCAGCAGCGCCGGCCGGATCCAGCGCGGATCGTCCTCGCGGCCGCGGAGCAGCCGGGCGAACCGGCCGCTCGGGCGCTCGGGCGCGGGGTCGGCGAGGGCGGGGCGGGGCCCCGAGGTCAGAGCGGTCATCACTGTTCCCGGATCGGAGCCGTGCGCCGGGGGTGGAAGACCCAGGCGCGGAAGAGGAGGAAGCGGAGGATCGTCGCGGCGAGGTTCGCGCCGATCAGGACGGCCAGTTCGACGCCGCGGCCGGGAGCGCTCACCGCCGCGTGCAGCACCGAGAGCGCGCCGGTGGTCAGCGCCAGGCCGAGCCCGAACACGAGCAGCCCCTCGAAGTGCTGCCGCCCGCGCCGGCCGGCACCCCGGACGCCGAACGTGAGCCGCCGGTTCGCGGCGGTGTTGGCGACCGCGGTGACCAGCAGCGCGAGCAGGTTCGCGGTGAACGCGCCCACCACGCCGCGCAGCGCCACGTAGAGCACGAGGTAGGCCAGCGTGCTCGCGACCCCGACCCCGCCGAACCGGATCAGCTGGCGCACCAGCCGGGATTCGACGCCGGGCGCGACCTCGGGCGTCTTCAGCGACGCGCGCACGGTGTGCAGCGGCACCGCGCCGGTGGCCAGACCCCGCCCGAGGCGCCAGACTCCTTTGAGGTCGGCGACGGCCGTGGCCACGATGTCCACCCGGCTGTCCGGGTCGTCGACCCAGTCCACCGGCACCTCGTGGATCCGCAGCCCGGCGCGCTCGGCCAGCACCAGCATCTCGGTGTCGAAGAACCAGCCGGTGTCCTCCACCAGGGGCAGCAGGCGCCCGGCGACGTCGCGTCGGATCGCCTTGAACCCGCACTGCGCGTCGGAGAAGCCGGCCTGGAGCGTGCCGCGCAGGATCAGGTTGTAGCAGCGCGAGATCACCTCGCGCTTGGCTCCGCGCACCACCCGGGAGGCCCGGGACAGCCGGGTGCCGATGGCCAGGTCGGAGTGGCCCGAGATCAGTGGCGCGACCAGCGGCAACAGCGCCGCGAGATCGGTCGACAGATCGACGTCCATGTAGGCCAGGATCGGTGCGTCCGAGGCCGACCAGACCGCCTTGAGCGCCCGTCCGCGGCCCTTCTCCGGTAGGTGCACGGCCGCGACGCCGGACAGCTGCCCGGCCAGCCAGTGGGCGATCGCATAGGTGTTGTCGGTGCTCGCGTTGTCGGCGACGGTGATCCGGAACGGGTAGGGGAACGTCGCGGTCAGGTGGGAGTGAAGGCGCCGCACCGAGCCCTCGATGTCGTGCTCTTCGTTGTGGACCGGGATCACTACGTCGAGCACGGCCCGGCCGGCCTTGGCGGCGACTTGTACCGCGTCCTCATCGAGGGTCGTGATCGTCATGCTCCGACAATCGACCGCGGACCTGTCGAGCGAATGGGGCTGGGCTGGGCACTCGCTGTGAACCTAACTACTAATGTGCTAGTACTTTAGTAGAGACGAGGGAGGTCGCATGACGTCGACGCTGGAGACGACGGGGCTCGGCAAGCGGTACGGGCTCCGGCGCTGGGGATTGCGTGACTGCTCGTTCGCGGTGCCGCCGGGAAGTGTGGTCGCGCTGGTCGGTGCGAACGGCTCCGGCAAGTCGACGTTGCTGCGCCTGGCCGCCGGGCTGACCCGGCCCAGCGAGGGCGTCGTCCGGATCGACGGAGCCGCGCCCGGGCGCGTGCGTGACCGGATCGCCTACGTCGGCCAGACCAAACCGCTCTACGACGGGTTCACCGTCGCCGAGATGGTCCGGTTCGGGGCCGCGACGAACCCCGGCTTCGATCGGCGCGGCACCACCGAGCGCCTCCGCGGGCTCGGTATCCCGCTCGACCGCGGCGTCGGCCGGATCTCCGGCGGCCAGCGCACCCAGGTCGCGATCGCGCTCGCGCTCGGCAAACGGGCCGATGTCGTCCTGCTCGACGAGCCGATGGCCGACCTCGACCCGCTCGCCCGCCCGGCGCTGCTCGGCGAGCTGATGGCGACCGTCGAGGAACGGGGCTGCACGGTGGTCCTCTCCTCGCACGTGCTCACCGAGCTGACCGACGTCTGCGACTCGCTCCTGCTGACCAACGAGGGTTCGCTCCAGGTCTCCGGGCGGATCGACGACCTGATCGGCGGTCACCGGCTGCTGGTCGGGCCGGCCGAGGTGTACGCGGGGGGCGGCCGGGTCGGCGCGCACCCCGTCGTCTCGGCACGCACGACCGAGCGCCAGGCCACCGTCCTGGTGCGGTGGAGCTCCGCGCCGGTCGACCCCCGCTGGGACGTGCACGAGGTGACGCTCACCGACGTCGTCCTCGGCTACCTGCGCAGCCCCGGTGCCGTCGTCGCGCCGGAGCTGGTGGCGGCATGAGCGGCTTCGCGACCCTCACCTGGCTCAACCTGCGCCGGCTGCGCGGGCCGGCCGTGCTGTCGGCCCTGCTGGTCGCGGCGTACGCTGCGGTGGTCACCGGGCCGCGCCCGCTGGCCTCCTGGTACCTGGCGGCGGGCGACTTCGCCCAGCCGTCCGCCGTCATCCCGCTGTTGTTCGGCGCCGGTGTCGCCGCGCCGATGCTCGCCCGCGAACAGCAGCGCCGCACGATCGACCTGGCCTACACCCAGTCGATGCCCCGGGCGGTGTGGCTTGCGGCCCGGATCCTGCCCGTGCCGGCCCTCGCGGTGGTCACGGCGCTCGGCGCGCGGGCCGCGTTCCGGCTCCCGCCCGGCAGCGACCTCATCCGCCACCTCTGGTGGCCCGGCGGCGGCGCGGTCCGGATCGGGTTCCTGCTCTTCAGCGTGGCGCTCGGGTTCTGCGCGGGCGCCGTGCTCGGCCGCACGCTGCCGGCGATGGCCGTCACGGTCGTGGGCTTCCTGTTCGTCTGGTACGGCGGAGTGGTGATGCCGATCGTCCGGGTCCTGGTGCCGGAGGAGAACAGCGTCATCCCGGGGAGTTCTCCCCGGACGGTGCTGGCCTTCGCCGTGGTCCTGTACGTGTTCGCCGCGGTGCTGCTCGCGGTGACGTTCGCCTGGATGACCCGGAAGGTGCCGCGCTCATGATCTGGGTGACCTGGCGTCAGCAGCGCGCGCTGCTGGCCGGCGCGGCCGCCGTCGTCGCCGGCTTCGCGCTGATCGGGCTGCTGGAACACCACGGGCTGGTCGGCGCCTTGAACAACGGCAGCACCACCCGCTCGATGGCCGCCTTCCTCCCGGCCGCGCTCGGCGTGTTCTGGGGCGCGCCGCTGCTCGCCCGCCCGCTGGAGAACCACACCGCCGATCTGCTCTGGCCGGTCGCGCGCCTGCGCTGGCTGGCGCTCTCGCTGCTGACGCTCGGTGCGGCGACGCTGGGGGTCGCGCTCGCCGTCCGGGTGGTCCTGGCGTGGGTGCTCGACGGCCGGTTCAACGACCACTACCGGTACGACGTCGTGTCGGTGGCCGCCCTGGGCTTCGCGGTGTTCGCCGTCGCGCTCGGCGCGTTCGTCGGCGCGGTCATCGGACGGGTCGAACCGGCCATGCTGGTCACGCTCCTGGTGTACGCGTTCGTCCGGTTCGTGGGGGGCCAGGTGCGCGACGGCGACGGATCGTGGGGGCGCTGGCAGGAGGTCCGCTGGGCCGAGCTCGGCTGGTACGGCGCCGCGGCGGTGCTGCTGATCGCCGGGACGTTCGCGGTCGTCGCGCGGAGGGGGACGTCGTCGTGATCGAGTTCCGCCTGGACCGCACCTCCGGCGTCACCACCTACCTTCAGCTGGTGCAGCAGGTGAAGGACGCGCTGCGGCTCGGCGTCCTCGGGGCCGGCGACCAGCTGCCGACCGCCCGCGCGGTGGTCGCCGCGCTGGCGATCAACCCGAACACGGTGCACAAGGCGTATCGCGAGTTGGAGCGCGAGGGCCTGGTGGAGTCGCGGCAGGGCCAGGGAACGTTCGTGACCCGATCGCTGGCGTCACCGGCGCTCGACGCCCATCCCGCACTGCGCGAGTCGCTGCGCGAGTGGCTGACCGCCGCCCGCACCGCCGGCCTGGACCGCGAGGCGGTGAACGCGCTGTTCACGACCGCGACCCGAGAGATCTTCACCGAGGTGGCGTGATCCGGCGGACGGCGTGACCGCGGGGTGCCGACGGGTCCGGCGGATCGTCTACGGTCTGCGTTCGATCGAACTCGAGCTGACGATCACCGACGACGGGGACCCGCCCCCGGAGTGGCACCCGGGCCTGGGTATCCGGTCACTGCGCGACCGGGCCGAGGAACTGGGCGGCACCGCCGAGGTCGGCCCGGTCCCGGGCGGGTGGGCCGTCACCGCCCGCCTGCCCCGCGGACGCCGGGAACCGGTCCGCTCCGGAACCTGATCCCGGCGATCCGGGCGCGGTCAGGCCGGGACCTGGCTCATCACCTCGGCGGTGAGCGCCACCGAGCGCAGGCGTCCCTCGACGGTGGGGGCCTGGTGGGCGGTGATCAGCTCGTCGGCGTCGGACTCGACTTTGAAGTTCTCCAGGTACGTGCGCACGTGGTCGGGTGTACCGATCGCGGCGTAGGTCATCATCGCGTCGAGCTGCTGGCCGGCGCCGGAGGCGAGCAGCGCGTCGGTCTCGGCTTCGGTGAGGTTGCGGCCGCGGCCGAAGAGCAGGCGCGCGCGCGAGCGGCGGGTGACCTCGTGCTGGGCCCGGGCGTCCGCCTCGGTGTCGGCGGCGAGCACGTTCACCCCGGCGATGACGTAGGGCTGCGCGAGCTGCTCGGAGGGCTGGAACTTCTCGCGGTAGATCCGCACCGCCTGGGTGAGGGCCTGGGGCGCGAAGTGCGACGCGAACGCGTACGGCAGGCCGAGCGCGGCGGCCAGCTGCGCGCCGAACAGCGACGAGCCGAGGATGTAGAGCGGCACGTCCGAACCCTTGCCGGGGAACGCGTTGACGCCCGGCACGCGGGTGTTGCCGGTCAGGTACCCCTGCAGCTCCTGGACGTCCTGCGGGAACGACTCGGCCGAACTCGGGTCGCGGCGCAGCGCGTACATCGTGTTCTGGTCGGAGCCGGGGGCGCGGCCGAGGCCCAGGTCGATCCGGTCGGGGTACATCGCGGCGAGCGTGCCGAACTGCTCGGCGATCGTCAGCGGGGAGTGGTTGGGCAGCATGATGCCGCCGGCGCCGAGGCGGATACGCGTGGTGTGAGCGCCCACGTGCGAGATCAGAACGCTCGTGGCCGACGACATGATCGCGGCCATGTTGTGGTGCTCGGCGTACCAGACCCGCTGGTAGCCGTGTTCCTCCGCGGTCTGCGCCAGCGCGACGCTCGCCGCGATCGCGCTGGAGGCGGACTCGCCCGCGCCGACCGGCGCGAGATCGAGGATCGAGAGCGGCATGGTCATGGCGGGGCCTTCCGGGACGACGAGCGGAGAGTGTCTCCGTTTACACCGTAGCCCGCGGTTCGCCCGACCGCCGGTGCGGTGCGGCACACCGGCCGGCGCCGCGTCGGTCAGCGCAGGCTGCGCAGGATGCTGACGACGCGGCCCAGGATCGTCGCGTCGTCGGCGTCGATCGGGGCGTAGTGGGGGTTCTTGGGCAGGAGCCGCACGTGGCCGTCCTCGACGTGCAGCACCTTGACGGTGGCCTCGCCGTCGAGCATCGCGGCCACGATGTCCCCGGTCTCGGCGGTGGGCTGGCGCCGCACGACGACGAGGTCGCCGTCGCAGATCGCGGCCTCGATCATCGAGTCGCCCCGGACCCGCAGCGCGAAGAACTCGCCGTGGCCGACCAGGCTCGCCGGCAGCGGCAGTGCCTCCTCGAAGTTCTCGTCCGCGGTGATCGGCGAGCCCGCGGCGATCGCCCCCACCAGCGGCACCAGCGTGGTGTCCGCTCCGGCCCGTGCGTCGCGCGCGTCCACCGCCCGGGCGGCGCGGCTGTCCCGGCTGATCAACCCGAGCGTCTCGAGGGCGCGCAGGTGGTGGGCCACCGAGGAGGTCGAGCTCAGCCCGACCGCGACGCCGATCTCGCGGATGCTCGGCGGATAGCCCCGGGCCGGCACGGTCCGGCGGACGAAACCAAGGATCTGCTGCCGGATCGGCGTGAGTTCGGGCGGTGCCATACACCAACCCTACGACATTTTTTCGATCACCTGTACTAATGCCGGGTGGTGAGACGATGAGCGCTATGGGTAGGCGAACCCGGGCAGTGTCGCTCGTCCTCGCGATCGTGGCGGGTGTGACGGCGTGCTCCGGTGACGAACCGACGCCCCGGGCCACGCCCGGTGAATCGGCCAACTCGTCGGCCACCGCGGCGGCGTTCGCGGCTCCGCCGTTGAAACTGCCCACGGTGGCGGCCGGGCAGGCGTGCCCGCTCTCGGCGTCGAAGGCCTGGTCCGGCCCCGGGCAGGCGACGCGTGTGCTCGGCAACGGGCCGCTCTACCCGATCGCCGACTACTTCCGCGAGGGCGGTGCCACGCTCGACCTGCGTCCCGACGACGAACAGCCGGACGGCACGTACGGCAAGAAGGTGCGCTGGCTGAGCGTCGGCTACAGCGGGCCGGTGCTCATCCGCGGGGGGCGGCTCGACGGGACCGGCCGGGCCGAAGGCCGGTTCCTCTACTGGGGCGAGCCGCGTGACGACGGCTGGTTCGCGGTGCTCCCGGAGGAGGAGTACGTCGATCTGCCAGGGGCGACGACGGTCAGCGGCCCCGGGTGCTTCGCGTTCCAGGTCGACGGCACGAACTTCAGCACGACGATCGTGTTCAGCGCGGTGCCGGCCCGCTGAACCGCGCGCGGACCGTGGCGGCTCGGCCGGCCAGGACCGTGTCGGGGTCGAGCCCGAGCGGAGCGATCGCCGCGCGGGCCGCGCCGATCACGTCCGCCAGGCGGGCGGCAGTGTCCTCGTCGTCCAGTCGCGCGGACGCGGTTCGCCCGACCGCCGCGGTGAGCCGGAGCAGGACGCCGACGAAACCGTCGGCGCCACCGTCGACGAGGTCGCTGCCGGCCGCCGGGCGGCCGGACCCGGGCAGGCTGAGCGAGGCCGTCGCGGCGGCGAGTGCGACGTCGGCGAGTTCGTCGGCGACGTCGGCCGGGGTGTGGGTGTGGCCCTTGCGGGGGTTCTGACCGGTCGCGCCGATCCAGGCCGCCCACACCTCGCCGAGTTCCTCGGCGACCTTGCCGACCCGCGCCGACACCTCGTCGGGTGAGCGGCCGTTGTGCGCGTCGAGCCAGGCGACGGCCGCCCGGGCCGCGGCGGTGACATCGTCCATCGCGGCGGCATGTTACTCGCCAGTAGTGAGATCCGCAATTTCTTCTATCTCTCGGTTTGCCGCCTTATCGTCCCCGTCACCCCCGACGAACTCGATGAGGAGTTCCATGAAACGCATCCTCGCCGTGCTCCTCCTGGCCGCCGTCGTCGCGGTGACGCCGGCCGCTCCCGCGAGTGCCGCACCCCCTCCGCAGGGCCCGGCCGGCGACGCGTTCTACACCCCACCGTCCCCGCTGCCCGCCGGGGCCGACGGCGACGTCATCTGGTGGCGGCCGCTCCCCGACGACATCATCAACCGGGGCTACCTGCTGCTGTACCGCTCACGCAGCGCGACCGGCGCTCCGATCGCGGTCTCCGGCCGGGTGCTCGTCCCGAAGCTCGCCTGGCGGGGGACCGGGCCGCGCCCGATCGTCTCGGTCGCGAGCGGCACCCGCGGCATCGGCGACGGGTGCGCGCCGTCGAAGTTCCAGCCCGACTACGAAAAGCCCCTGCTCATCGACGCGATGCTGCGCCGAGGGTGGGCGGTCGCGATCACCGACTACGAGGGCCTCGGGACGCCGGGCACGCACCCGTACGTCGTCGGACAGTCCGAGGGGCGCGGTGTGATCGACGTTGTCCGGGCCTCGACGCGACTACCGGCGAGCGGGCTCACCGGTGACGGACCGGTGGCGTTCGCCGGCTACTCGCAGGGCGGTGGCGGCGCCGCCTGGGCCGGTGAGCTGGCCCCGCGCTACGCACCGGAGCTCGACGTCGTCGCGATCGCCGCCGGCGGAACCCCCGCGGACCTGGACGCGGTCGCGACGTTCCTCGACGGCGGCATCGGCTTCGGGTTCGAACTGCTCGCGGCGCTCGGTCTGGACGCCGCGTACCCGGAGCTGAACCTGCCCGCGTACCTCAACGAACGTGGCCGGACGCTCTACCGGACCCGGCAGGACGCCTGCGTCGACCAGGTCCTCGGCTACGCCTTCCAACGTATCGGCGACTACACGACGACGAACCCGCTGACCACCGCGGCGTGGCAGGCGCGGCTCACCGAGAACAAACTCGGGTCGACGCCGCCGCGCGCGCCGGTGTTCCTGTTCCACGGCACGCACGACGAGATCATCCCGCTGGCCCAGGCCCGGACCCTGCGTGCCCAGTACTGCGCGGCCGGGGTGAACGTGCGCTGGGCGACGTTCGCCGGCGAACACGTCAGCACGCTCATCACGTCGGTACCGGCCGTGCTCACGTTCCTCGGTGACCGTTTCGCCGGCAGAACCGCCACCAGCAACTGTTGAGGCGGACGCCAAGCGCGGCCGCTCTGCACTGCCGCCAGGTCTCGGCTCGGCGCGGTGGCCGCCTGTGTCGCTCTCCTCCTGGCGGCCGCGGGCTGGAGCCTGGTCACGTCGCGGTGGGTGGCCGACTGGCTGACCTCACCGCGCCACCGCGCGACCATCGCCGAGTGCCGTTTCTTCTTCGAGGTGCCGGCGGGCCGCGACCCCCGCAGCTGCTACTCCACGACCAGCGACGGCGTTCTCTACATCTACGGCGCCGGGCAAGGTGAGGTGGGGGACGAGCTGCCGGCCGTTGTCGGGTTGATCACGATCGCGGTCCGATCGCGGCGTCGGAGGCCGGGAGATCACGCGCAGTACGGCGGATCCCCCATTGCCCTCGCCTAGGGCTTGTCCTGTGAATCACGTCAGCCAGATCAGGGTCGCGGCGAGGGTGAGTAGCGCGCGGTAGAGGACGGCGCGTTTGGCATACCGGGTGGCGATCGCGCGGAACTGTTTGAGCCGGTTGAAGCAGCGTTCGACGAGGTTGCGCTGCCGGTAGATGACTGGGTCGAAGGCAGGCGGCCGGCCTCCGGCCGAGCCTTTCGCAGCGCGCCGGGCGACCTGATCGCGCCGCTCGGGGATGGTCACCGCGATCTTGCGACGCCGCAGCGCGGCGCGGGTTGAGGGATGAGAGCAGGCCTTGTCAGCCACGACTCGGTCCGGGCGCTTGCGCGGCCGGCCGGGCCCCGGCCGATGCACCGAAATCTCATCCAGCAACGGCAGCAACTGCGGGTTGTCGCCGGCCTGCCCGGCGGTCAGCCGGACGGCCATCGGCCGTCCCCGCCCATCAACCGCGAGGTGGATCTTGCTGCTCAGCCCGCCCCGGGACCGCCCGATCGCTTCACCCTCGACCGCAGCGACCGCGACGCCCGCACGCGCGGCGCCGCGCTGATCGAGGCAGCCCCTTTTGTCGCCGCCTGGGGCCTGCGGGCTCCGGCGGCGTGCTGATGTGCACGAACGACGCTGGAATCGACGTGGAAGGTCCACTCGATCTCCCCGACCGCGTCGTCGTGGACCTGCACGTGTTCCAGGATCCGATCCCAGGTGCCGTCCGCGCTCCAGCGCCGCAGACGTTCATGCGCGGTCTTCCACGAGCCGTATCTGTCCGGGATGTCGCGCCACGGCGCGCCCGTGCCCAGCTTCCACACGATCGCGTTGAGCACCTGCCGGTGGTCTTTCCACCGCCCACCCCTACCCGCGCTGACCGGCAACAACGGCGCAATCCGTTCCCACGCCGCCTCAGTGACCTCGTCCCGACGAACCACCCGAGCATCCAACCAGGCCGGTCACCGATTCACAGGACAGGCCCTAGCCGCGGCCGGAGAACCTCAGGACTGCCTCAGATGGCCACATCGGACGATCGCGTCGTGCTTCGCTGGTGCGCGAAAGCCGATAACCAGTGGGAACCGCCACAAGCGGAACACCGTGTGGGAGGCAACGATGAAGCGATGGATCGCCCGGATCGCTGTTCCGGCGTTGTTGTTGGGTGGAGCGATGAGCATCGCCCCGCCCGCGGCGTCGGCCGCGCAATGGGTGTACGGCGGGACGTACTCGACCCAGTCGCAATGTAAATCCGTGGGTGCCAGCCGCGTCCGGAGCGGCTCGTACGAGACCTACCGCTGCGAACGTGACGAGCCGTTCTGGACGCTCCGCGGCTTCGTGAACTGACGAACCACCCCGCCGGGTGCGAGCGCTCGCACCCGGCGGGCTCGAAAATCGGAGTGGTTCGACGGCCGGCGTCGAGCATGATCAGCTCATGAGCGGTGACGCGGGTGGGGTCGGCCCGGGGCCGATCCGGGTGCGGGACGCCTCGGAGCGGGACTGGTCGGCCATCTGGCCGATCGTCGCGGAGGTGGCGCGGGCGGGAGAGACGTTCGCGATGGAGGCGGCCCCGGACGAGCGCGTCGCTCGGGCGGACTGGATGCGTGGTCGCGTCGTCGTGGCCGGGGACGCCGACGGGGTGGTCCTCGGCACCGCCAACATGTACGCCAACCGACCGGCCCAGGGATCGCACGTCGCGTCGGGCAGCATCATGGTCGCCGCGGAGGCGCGGGGCCGGGGTGCCGGGCGCGCGTTGGTGCGCGAGATGATCAGCTGGGCGCGGCGCTCCGGCTACGCCGGCATCCAGTTCAACGCGGTCGTCGAAACCAACACCGCGGCCGTCCGGCTCTACGAGTCCGAGGGATTCGTCGTCATCGGGACGGTCCCCGGCGCGTTCGCCCATCCCGATCGGGGCCGGGTCGGCCTGCACATCCTGTGGAGATCCCTCACGGATTGAGTCGCGCTACCCGGCCCCTGCCGACTTCGGTGACCCACGTCACCTGCTCGGCAATAATCCACGACTTCGTGATGGTTGACGCGCGCCGGCTACCCGGCCGTCGCGGTCGCCAACCCGCTGCGAGGCGTCGCCGCCGACGCCGAGTACCTGCGGGCACTCCTGCCGACGATCGACGGAGACGTCGTGCTGGTGGGCCACTCCTACGGCGGCATGGTGATCTCGAACGCGGCCGTCGGCGCCGCGAACGTGAAGGCGCTGGTGTACGTCGGTGCGTTCGCGCCGGAGGCCGGGGAGAGCGCGGGCGACCTGGCCGGCAAGTTCCCGGGCGGCACGCTCGGCGACACGCTGTCCCCGGTCACGCTCTCCGACAAGACCGTCGACCTCTACATCCAGCAGGACAAGTACCACCACCAGTTCGCCGCCGACTCGTCCGCCGAGGAGGCGGCCGTCATGGCGGTGACCCAGCGTCCGATCACCGAGGCGGCGCTGGGTGAGGCGTCCGGAGAGCCGGCCTGGAAGAGCCTGCCGTCGTGGTTCCTGTTCGGGTCCGAGGACCTGAACATCCCGGTCGCGGCGCACCGCTTCATGGCCGAGCGGGCCGGGTCGCGCCGGACCGTGGAGCTCGCCGGTGGCTCCCACACGGTCGCGATCCCGGAGGCGGCGGCGCTCGTCGAGCTGATCGAGGAAGCGGCGCGGTAGGGATGTGTGGTCCGCGGTCACGGAACTCCGTGACCGCGGACGCCCGTCCCGCGCAACCAAGGCCGGAGCGGGGCCGGCGGTGGTGGGCGCCGGTGGGCCCGGTCGCCGGCGTCGGAGGGCTCGCTGGCTTCGTCGCGATCGAGCGGCGAACCACTGGTGCGCCGGGCCCTGCTCGGTCGGCGGACGTTCGCGCCCGGCCTCGCGGCGTACGCACGGCTCGCCGTTCTCGCCCGGGGTGGTTGTCCCGACCCTGATCCGCCAGAGCGTCGGCGGTGCCACCGGGGAGTGGAGTTGGTGCGGGTGCGACCGGCCGCGGCCCACCTCGCCGGGCAACTACTGGCCGCCCGGCCGCCTGATCGGTGATCCGTCTCGGTGGCTGACCGCTACGGGTGTGCGGCCAGGAAGCCGCGGGCCAGTTCGCCGGTGTCGAGGTCCGCGGGGTCGCGTCCGGTCATGATCCAGAACAGCGGAGGTCCGATCAGCTGGGCCGCCTCCTGATCGGACACGCTCCGCCCGGGCCGGGCCCGCTCCACGACGGTGCGGGCGCTGGCCACCAGGGCGTCGTCGGCGTCGACAAGTGCTTTGACCGCGGGGTCGTGCTGCGCGGCGCCGAGCAGGGTCCGGTGGGCGATACCGGCCGGTGAGTGGGCGAGGAACCGGACGAACGCGTCCAGGTACGCCGTGACGACGCCCAGCGCGGCGTCGGCGGGTTGCTCCGTGGCGTCCGCGGGTGGGACGGCCAGTTCCTCGGCGACGTCGGCGACGCTGGCTTCGAAGAGCACCTCGGCTTTCGTCGACCACCAGCGGTAGACGGTCTGCCGTCCGACGCCGGCCCGCTCGGCGATGCCCTTCATGGTCAGGGCGGCGTACCCGACCTCCAGGAGCAGATCGTCGACGGCGTGGAGCACGGCCTCGCGGGCCTGTTCGCTCCGGGGCCGCCCGCCGGGGCCTTTCGCTTCGCTCATGCGGCCATAGTACCGAGACACCATGACTCGTTTCTGTGCTATGTTTCGATACACGGTGCTTCGAAACGGAGCCCGATTAAGGGAGAAACGATCATGCGTGTTTTTGTCACCGGAGCGACCGGCTGGATCGGCTCCGCGACCGTCGACGAACTGCTGGCCACCGGGCACCAGGTCACCGGCCTGGCCCGCTCGGACGAGTCGGCGGCGGCATTGGAGCGGAAAGGCGCGAGCGCACTCCGCGGCGACCTGGACGACCTCGACGCCTTGAAGCGTGGCGCCACCGGCTCGGACGCCGTCGTGTACCTGGCGAACAAGCACGACTTCGGCCCGGAGAGCGACCGGGCGGAGCGCGCCGCGGTCGAGGCGATCCTCGGTGAGCTCGTCGGCACCGCGAAGCCGTTCGCCCTCGCCAACGGGCTGTCGGGCCTGGTCCGGGGCCGTGCGGTCGTGGAGACCGACGCCTCGCCGGAGGTCGGCCCGCACGCCGACCGGGGTGGCAGCGAGAACCTCGCGCTCGATCACGTCGAACGCGGGGTGCGGTCGATGATCGTGCGGTTCGCCCCCTCGGTGCACGGTGTGGGGGACTGGGGCTTCGTCAAGTTCGTCGCCGACGCGGCCCGGCGGCGCGGGGTGTCCGGCTACCTCGGGGACGGCTCCACCCAGTGGTCGGCGGTGCACCGCTCGGACGCCGCGCGGCTCATCCGGCTCGGCCTCGAGCGAGCGCCCGCCGGGGTGCGTCTGCACGCGGTCGCCGAGGAGTCTGTTTCCACGCGCGAGATCGCCGAGGCCGTGGGCCGGGCGCTGGGGCTCCCGGTCAGTTCGATCGCCACGGCCGAGGCCGATGAGCACTTCGGGTTCATCGGTGGGTTTTATGGCTTGGACATGTACGCGTCCAGCGCACGGACCCGTGAGCTGCTCGACTGGACGCCGACCGGCCCGACGCTGATCGAAGACATCCTTTCGGGCGCCTACGGCGTAGCCGAGTGACCATGCCCGACACGTGATGTTCCCCGCTTCGTGAGCATCCGCCCCGGCTGAGCTCGGGGCGGCGCAAACGTCGCTCGCGGCGTTGGGCGTGGCGATCAGGCCGCGGGCGGCTCTTTCGGCTGAACTCCGCTGCGCTGCGGAGCCAAGCGCTACCCCGCGCCCGCGGGCCGACATGACAACGCCGCCCCACCTCACCCCGACCACTGACCCTCATCACCCCAGCGGCGAGCTTTCCCGGTCTTTCCCGGACAACCCCACTCACCCACTGTCCCCAGTGGCTCCTGAAACACCACCTGACCTGGGACGATGCGCAAACGTAACACCAATCGCTCTAAAATCACGATTAACTCTTAGCTCTGTGCCTACTCTCACCAGCGTGAACCCCCGCGTTGCCCTGACAGCTCTGGGTGCCTCCACGTTCGTCTACGTGACCGCCGAGGCCATCCCGGTCGGGCTGCTGCCGGAGATCTCCGCCGACATGTCGGTGAGCGAAGCGGACGTCGGGCTGCTGGTGACCATCTACGCGGCGGTCGCCGCGCTGACGTCGATCCCGCTGACCGCGGTGACGATGCAGGTCCCGCGCCGGCGCCTGATCGCGATCGGCATGTCGATCTTCGCGCTCTCCCAGCTGGCGTCGGCGCTGGCACCGACGTTCGCGTTGCTAGTCGTGGCCCGGCTGGCGTGTGCACTGGCGCACGGCATCTTCTGGGCGACGGTCGCCCCGATCGCGTTCCGGCTGGTCCGGCCGGGCCAGGGCGGCCGGGCGACCGCCTGGGTGTTCCTCGGCAACTCGCTGGCGATCGTGGTCGGCGTGCCGCTGGGCACCGCGCTCGGCCAGTACTTCGGCTGGCGGGTCGTGTTGGCCGCGCTCGCCGTCGGCGGCGCGCTCTGCGTCGTCGGCATCCTGACGCAGCTCCCCGCGCTGTCGCCGCTGCCCGGCGACCTGCAGACGTCGGCCTGGCAACGTCAGCGCAACGCGATCCTGGTGCTGCGGTCCCGGCCGCTGGTCGCGGTCGCTCTCGCCACGATCGTGCTGATGACCGGCCTGTTCAGCGCCTATACGTTCCTGGCGCCGCTGCTCCGGCGCAACGCCGGGCTGGAGGGTCCGGCGCTGAGCGCGCTGCTGCTCGGCTTCGGCGTGGCCGGGCTGGTCGGCAACTGGTTCATCGGACGGTGGGTCGACCGGCGTCCGGGGCCGTTGCTGAAGGTCCTGATCGGTGTGATGATCGCGGCGCTGGCCCTGCTCGTCCCGGCGCTCGGCCCGGGGCCGACGATCGTCGCGGTGCTCGCCTGGGGTGCGGCGATGACGGCCTCGCCGGTGATCATGCAGGCCGCGGTGTTACGCGTCGCGCCCCGGTCGGCCGACGCGGCGTCCGCGGTGTACGTGGTGGCGTTCCAGATCGGCATCGGGGGCGGCTCGTTCCTGGGGGAGCGGATCGTCCGGGCCGGGCTCCTGGAGGTGCTGCCGATCGTCGGTCTGGGGCTGGCCGCGGTGGCGTGGGTCATCGTGTTCCTCGCGCGCACGGCGTTCCCGTCGCGGCTGTCCACCGCACCGGCGTTGGAGGCGCCGGCCTCCGACGCGGCCGGCGCGACGGCGCCGAACTTCAGCTGGTTCCAGAACCCCAATCACCTGCTGGTGAGCAGCCACTACGCGGCCCCGGCGCCGTATCACGACTTCCGGCCGGTGGCCTACCGCGACGTCACCGAGCCGTGGTGGTACCCGCAGGAGTCCCCGCGCTGAGACGGCGCCGTCCCGGCACCTCATGAGGTTGAATCGCACGATGGGTGAGCCGACCAAGATCCTGTTGGACGAGTCCGAGCAGCCGCGCCGCTGGTACAACCTCGTCGCCGACCTGCCGACCCCGCCGCCGCCGGTGTTGCATCCGGCCACCGGGCAGCCGGTGGGGCCGGACGACCTGGCGCCGCTCTTCCCGATGGCGCTGATCGAGCAGGAGGTCACGACCGAGCGGTACGTCGACATCCCCGACGAGGTGCTCGACGTGTACCGGCTCTGGCGTCCCTCGCCGCTGTTCCGCGCGCACCGGCTGGAGAAGGCGCTGGGAACGCCGGCCAAGATCTTCTACAAGTACGAGGGCGTCTCTCCCGCCGGGTCGCACAAGCCGAACACCGCGGTGCCGCAGGCGTACTACAACGCCGCCGCCGGGATCCGCCGGCTCACCACCGAGACCGGCGCCGGGCAGTGGGGCACGGCGCTGTCGTTCGCGTCGGCGCAGTTCGGGCTGGACTGCGAGGTGTGGCAGGTCCGGTCGAGTTACGACCAGAAGCCCTACCGCAAGATCATGATCGAGACGTTCGGCGGCGTGATCCACCCGTCGCCGTCGCCGCTGACCGCCGCCGGCCGCGCGATCCTGGCCGAGCACCCGGACTCGCCCGGCTCGCTCGGCATCGCGATCAGCGAGGCCGTCGAGGTGGCGGCCCAGCACGCCGACACGAACTACGCGCTGGGCAGCGTGCTCAACCACGTGCTGCTCCACCAGACCGTGATCGGCGAGGAGGCGCTGCTGCAGTTCGCGAAGGTCGGCCTGACGCCGGACGTGATCGTCGGATGCACCGGAGGGGGATCGAACTTCGGCGGGCTGGCGTTCCCGTTCCTGCGCGAGAAGCTGGCCGGGGCGATGAACCCGGTGATCCGGGCGGTGGAGCCCACGTCCTGCCCGTCGCTGACGAAAGGCGTCTACGCCTACGACTTCGGCGACACGGCGGGCATGACGCCGCTGATGAAGATGCACACGCTCGGCCACGACTTCGTCCCGGACCCGATCCACGCCGGTGGGCTGCGCTACCACGGGATGTCTCCGCTGATCTCCCACGTCTACGAGCTCGGGCTGATCGAGGCGGTCGCGAAGTCCCAGAAAGACTGTTTCGACGCCGGGATCCGGTTCGCGCGCACCGAGGGCATCGTGCCGGCCCCGGAACCGACCCACGCGCTCGCCGCGTGCATCGACGAGGCGCTGGCCTGCAAGGAGTCCGGCGAGCCCAAGGTGATCCTGACCGCGCTCTGCGGGCACGGGCACCTCGACCTGGCCGCGTACGGCGCGTTCCTCGCCGGTGAGATGGTCGACCACGAACTCTCCGAGGAGGAGGTCGCCGCCGCCGTCGCGTCGCTGCCCCGGCTCAGCTAGGCGCGCGTTCACCGGGTCGGAGAGGACTCCGCCACCCGGATCGTGACCCGGCCGGTCGCCGCGCCCCGCGTCACCACGAACGTCCAGCACCGCGCGGACGGGAACACCCAGCCGGTGCCCCATTCGTCGGGCGGTTCCCGATGGGGCTCCGGACCCCACGCCGGGCCGATCGTGGTGGCGCCGACGGCCGGATCGCGAAGTCTCCGAGGCCGGGCATGGTCCAGACGATCTTCACCTCCTCGCCGACGACCACGCTGCCGCGGAAGAACATCGCGGTGGCCGGGGCGCCGATCGACCGGCGGCGCGGCCGTGCACCCCGCCAGCGCACCGGCGAGGAGCAGGAGACACGTCCACCGCGCCACGGAAAAAACGGTAGACCCGCGTCGTTCTGGGCACGCTGCGTTCGTGCACATCGGGACGTCGGGGTGGAGCTACGACCACTGGGAGAACGTGCTGTATCCGCCGGGCACGCCCGCCCGCGATCGGCTCGCGCACTACGTCGACCGGTTCTCCACGGTCGAACTGAACGCGAGCTTCTACCGCTGGCCGCGCACCGAGACGTTCGCCGGCTGGCGGCAGCGACTGCCGGCCGGGTTCCGGCTGACGGTCAAGGCGCCGCGCGGGCTGACCCACGCCAAACGGCTCCGCGAACCGGAGGTCTGGATCGAACGCATCGCGACGTGCTGGCACGAGCTCGGCGACAAGCGCGGGGTGCTGCTCGTGCAGACCCACCCCGCCCACCAGCGTGACGACGCCCGGCTCGACCACTTCCTGAGCTGCCTGCCCCCGTGGATACCGACCGCGGTCGAGTTCCGTCACCCCAGCTGGCACGACGAGGCCGTGTTCACGCTGCTGGAGAGACACCGCGCGGCCTACGTCGTGATGAGCGGCGCGAAGCTGCCGTGCGTCCTCCGCGCGACCGCGCCGTTCGTGTACGTGCGGCTGCACGGACCGGACCACGAGCACCTCTACGCCGGGTCGTACTCGGACGACGACCTGCGCTGGTGGGCCGATCGTCTGCACGAGTGGGCCTCGGCCGGGCACGAGGTGTGGGCGTACTTCAACAACGACGGGCACGGCCACGCCGTCCGCAACGCCGAGACGCTGCGCGCCCTAATCCGGTAGCGCGCGGGCGTACCGTGAATTCGTGCGCACCTTCTTTCGTCGCCCCCGGCTGCCGGTCAGCCGTGCGGGTGCCGTGATCAGTCGGTAGCGCGCGGGCTCGTCGGCCGGGGGTTTTGTTCCCTCCGACCTGAACGAGGATTCCCGTGAACACTGCTGAACTCGTTTCCGCCCTGCGGCTGCGTGACCTGACCGACCCGGCCGCCGGCCCGCACGCCGTCCAACTCCTCCTCGACGACCTCGTCGCCGCCGACTGGCGCTGCCCGGTGAGCGTGCAGCGGCCGTCGCCGCTCGTGGCCGTCGAGGACAACTACGACCGGCTCGGGTACGCACCCGACGCGGTCACCCGCGACGCGCGGTACAGCCGGTACGTCGGCGAGACCGTGATGCTGCGCAGCCACACGTCGGCGGGCGTCCCGCCCGCGCTGCGCCGCCTGGCGGCCGACCCGGTGCCCGACGTCCTGCTGGTGCTGCCCGGCCTGGTCCACCGGCGCGACGTGATCGACCGGCTGCACGTCGGGGCGCCGCACCAGGTGGACCTGTGGCGGGTGACGGTGTCGCCGGTCTCGCTCGACGACCTCGAGGCCATGGCGGCGCTCGTCGTCGCGACCGTGGTGCCCGGTGCCCGGTGGCGGCTGACGCCGGCGTCACACCCGTACACGCGCGACGGACGCCAGATCGACGTCGAGACGCCGGGCGGCTGGGTCGAGCTGGGCGAGTGCGGCCTGATCGCGCCCGCGGTACTCGATCACGCCGGTCTGACTTCCCGCGGCCCGCGGATGGGTGGGCTGGCGATGGGCATCGGGCTCGATCGCGCGCTGATGGTGCGCAAGGGCGTCGACGACATCCGGCTGCTGCGCTCGGCGGATCCCCGCGTGGCCGGCCAGATGCTCGACCTGGCGCCGTGGCGTCCGGTCTCGCGGCAACCCGCGGTGCGGCGTGACCTGTCGATCGTCGTCGCGGGGATCCCGGACGCCGAGCTGCTCGGCGACACGGTACGCGGCGCGCTGGGCGACGACGCCGAGTCGCTGGAGTCGGTGGAGATCGTCGGCGTCACGCCGTACGACGAGCTGCCGCCGGTGGCGCGCGAACGCCTCGGGCTGGGCCCCGACGAGTGCAACGTGCTGGTGCGCCTGACGCTGCGCCCCCCGACCGGCGCGCTCACCTCGGCGCAGGCCAACCGTCTGCGCGACGCCGTCTACGCGGCCGTGCACCGCGGCCCGCACCGGGAGTGGGCGACCTCGGCGTGATGGGGCGGCGAATTCTGCGCTGATTCTCAGCCGGTACGAAGGGGACACTTGCCTACGGAGGGCATTGTTCGTCACATGACTGCCGCCCATCGCGCCGGAGCCACCGGCCGCTCGCACTGCCGGCCACGCGTCCACCAGCACCAGCGCCGACGCTCGAGACCCGGCGGCGCGGGAGTGCGCCGGGGCTGGGTGGGGCGGGTGAGCCGCCGCCCGCCGCCGCGGTGGCTGTCGATGGTCCTCGGCTCGACGCTGGCGCTGCTGAGCGGCGCGCTGGTGGTGTTCGACTAGTTCTGGGCCAGCGCGGCCCGGACGAGCTCGTCGGTGGACGGTGGGATGGTCGCCGAGGTGAAGACGAGGCTGTACAGGTCGGTGCCCCGGGTCCAGAGGACACCGGCCGATCCGGTGGACCGTCCGCCCCACCCGCCGGGCAGCGCGGCCGGCACCGGGAACGGGGTGAACCCGTCGGTGGTGTACAGGTCGCGGGACCGGGTGACGAACGCACGCGCGTCGGCCGGGGTCGCGAACCGCACGACGATGCTCTGCGCGATCGTGCGGTCGACGGTGCTGGTCGCGGTGGTGGTGCCGGTCTCGCGGGCCCAGCCGCGCAGGTAGCCGGCCCGGAAGCCGTGGCCGAGGAGAAACTCGGCGTCGCCGGGGTGGTCGGCGAAGACCGTGGCCACCTCGTCGGGCGTGGTGATCGGGCCGGCCAGCGGGTGCGAGTACGGCGCGAACCCCGGCGGCGCCCGCAACACGTCAGCCAGCGCGGCCGCGACCCCCGCCGACGCCGGCCCGGAAGAAGCCGGCCCGGAAGAAGCCGGCCCGGAAGAAGCCGGGCCCGAGGCGGCCGGGCCCGAGGCGGCCGGGCCCGAGGAAGCCGGGTCCGGCGAAGCCGGGGTCTCGGCGCAGCCGGCCGCCAGCGCACCCGCGGTCAGCAGCACACCGACCGTCAGCCGCACACCCGCGGCGGGTCGCCGGTCGCGTACTGGTGCCACTCGTCCGCGGTCAGGTTCCGCCCCACGACGTCGCATGTCCAGCGCCTCCAATGCTCCGGGTCGAGAGTCCAGCGGACGAGGCGCGAGCCCTGTCCGAGCACGAGCGCACGGCCGTCGCCGGTGACCGCCAGCGAGGTGACGGGACCGTCGGCCAGGACGCTGGCCCCGGTGCCGGTGTCCTGGAGGGTCCACCGGGTGCCGTCGGCGACGTCCCAGAGGTAGACGCCCCCCGCGTCCGACGCTCCGGCGAGCACCGTCCCCGCCGGGTCGGTCGCCAGCCGGGTGAGCGGCGCGCCGGAAGGCACCCTCACCTCGCCGAGCGTCGTGCGCCGCCCGGTGCCGGTGTCCCAGCGCACGACGCGCCGCCCGTCGGTGCCGACGAGGTCGGACGTGGCGCCGACGAACGTCAGCGCGGTCACCGGGCGATCGAGCGCGAGCGTGCGCCCGCCCTTCCACAGCGTGACCCCGCCGGGTGTGCCGATCGCGGCCGTGCGCCCGTCGCGGGTGAAGGCCACCGGGGTCAGTGCGCCGCCCGGCGCCGCGCCCTCGCTCACCACGCCGGACCGGACGTCGACGACGGACACGCTGCCGTCCGGCCGAGCCACCGCGAACACCGTCGCGGCCGCGACCAGCGCCGTCCGGCCGCTCGTGGCCAGCATCGGCATCGGCAGCGCGATCTCGCGGGCCGGAGCGCGCCCGCCCCGCCAGAGCACGAGCCGGCGCCCTTCGACGGCCGCCAGCCACCGGCCGTCGGTGCTGTACGCGAGCGCGTCGGGCGCGCTCACGCCGGTGAACGGCCCGCCGAGCGGACGGCCGGTGTCCGGGTCGTACTCGGTGACGCCACCCGGCCCGGCGGCGGCCACCCGGCGTCCGTCGGGGGCCGGCACGGCGTGGGCACCGGTGGAGCGCAGGACGCGTTGGCCGAGCGGGCCGCCGGTCGCGTCCCACACCAGCGCCGCGCCGTGATCGGGGCTGTCGAGCCACTGGCCGGCGCTGATCAGCGTGCGCCCGCTCGGGTCGACGGCGATCGTACGCTCGAGCAGCGCGAACGGACGGCCCCGCGTCACCGGGTTCGTCGCGGCGTCGTCGACGAGCGTGTTTCCCGACGCCAGGAGGTCGCCGGCGCCGTACGCGAGCTGCTCGCCGCCGGGCGCGCCCGGGACCGGCCGCACCGCCCCGGTGGCGGGGTCGACCACCAGCACGGTCGTCGGCCCGCTGACCGCGATCCGGCGCCCGTCGGGCCGGTACGCCATCGTGAGCACCGGCCCACCGGAGTCGACGCGCCGGACGACGCGGTCGGTCGCGGTGTCCCGGATCGTCAGCTGCCCGGCGGAGTCGGCGATCGCGACCGTGCGCCCGTCGGGGGCTCCCCGGACCGCGGCGACGTCCGTCCAGGTGCGCACCGGGGCGGAGCGCGCCAGGTCCCACAGCCGGGCGTGCCCGTCGTCGTGGCCGACGATCAGCCGGTCGCCGCCGGGCGGATAGGACAGCGACGTGACCGCGCCGGCCGGCCGGTCGCCGACCGCGCGGCGGCCCGCGCGCCCGGCGTCGACCGGATGCAGTTCGACCGTGCCCTGCAGTGTGCCGACGGCCACCGTGCGGCCGTCCGGAGCGAACGCCACCGCGGTGGCGAGGCTGCCCTCGACGTGGACGACCCGCGGGGTGCCGCCGGCGGCGGGCCAGAGGATCAGCCCCGCGCGAGAGCCGACGCGGGTCGCGCCGGCGATCCAGCGCCCGTCGGGGGAGACGTCGAGCTGCTCGACCGTGCCGATGCCGGGGCCGGGAAGGACGCGGCGGAGGCCGGGGTAGCGGGCGGCGCGGCGGAGCAGCACCCGATCGAGCTCGTGGTTCGGGGCCGCGTGGGCGGCGGCCGCGCTGAGCAGCAGCGCGAGGTCGGGCCGGGCGGTCTCGGCGTCGGCGGCGCGGGCCAGCCGGGTGGCGAACTCCAGTTGCCTGCTCTGGCGCCAGCGGTCGGCCAGGACCGGCACCGCGGTGCCCAGCGCGAGGAGGGCCACGACGGCCAGCGCGGTCGAGCGCACCAATCGCCGCTGGCGGCGCAGGTCGTCGTCGTAGAGCTGACGTTTGGGCAGGTCGAGCACGGCCGCGGCGAGCGAGGCGGCCGCGGAGCTGACCGCCTTCCGGTGACGCCAGGTGGCCGGCCGCCGGAGCCGGAACGGGCGGAGCCCGGTGAGGTCGGCGTGGACCGGCTCGGCCGCGAACGCCCGGCCGAGGAGGTCGGCGTCGATCGCGGTGCCGGTCCAGCCGGTGGTGTCGTCCCACTCCAGGTGGCCGGAGAGGTGCGCGATCAGCAGGTTCTCGACCGGCCGGTGCGCGAGCCAGTACGCGAGCTCGCGCGGTACCCACCGGGACGCCACCGAGTGCGGCGAGGCCAGCAGCACCAGGTACCGCGAGCGGGCCAGCGCGTCGGTCACCGCGGCGGACAGGTCGGGACCGGCGTTGACGTCGGTGGAGTCGACGAAGACACGCAACGGCGGGTGCCGCCGCCAGCCCCGGCCGAGGGACTGGAAGCGGTGCGCGAGCGTCTGCGCCCAGTCCCGGTCGGCGTGGTTGTAGGAGAGGAAGACGTGGTGGTCGGCGTCGCCGAGGCGCGCGGCGGCCTGCCGGCGGATCGCCGCCCGCACCTGGCGCCCTGAGCTGGATCGCATGGTCCCCCCGCCGCGCACTATGGCACGGCGGAGTCCACAGTGGCGTCCCCTGCGCGGCGGTCAAATGGCGCTCGGGCGGGAGAAGGGTAGTTTGAGGGTGTTCCGGCTCGATGATGATGAGGTGTCGACTTGGTGGCCAAGCCCCCTTCCGCGGACGTCGACGAGCGCAACCTGTCGGTTAGTCCCGCCAAGGACCATGCGGCGGGTTTGACAGCTGTTGTCCAGTCTTTACGTCATGCGGGCCGGCAGATGAGCGCTGGTCGCACGCTGCTCACGCTGGCGAAGGTCAACCAGAAGGACGGGTTCGACTGCCCGGGGTGCGCGTGGCCGGATCCCGATCACCGCAGCGTCGCCGAGTTCTGCGAGAACGGTGCGAAGGCGGTGGCCGAGGAGGCGACCGAGCGTCGCGTCGGCGCCGACTTCTTCGACGCCTACTCGGTGGTCGACCTCGCGGACAAGACCGACTACTGGCTGGGGCAGCAGGGCCGGCTCACCGAACCGATGTTCCTGGCGCGGGGCGAACAGCACTACCGGCCGATCTCGTGGGACGCCGCGTTCGACCTGATCGCGTCGGAGCTGGCCGCGCTGGACGACCCGAACGAGGCGTCGTTCTACACCTCCGGGCGCACCAGCAACGAGGCCGCGTTCCTGTACCAGCTGTTCGTGCGCGCGTTCGGCACCAACAACCTGCCCGACTGTTCGAACATGTGCCACGAGTCGTCGGGGTCGGCGCTCGTCGAGACGCTGGGCGTCGGCAAGGGCAGTGTGTCGTTGGAGGACCTCTACCAGTCCGACCTGATCTTCGTGGTGGGGCAGAACCCGGGCACCAACCACCCGCGGATGCTCTCGGCGCTGGAGAAGGCGAAGAAGGCCGGCGCGTCGATCGTGGCGGTGAACCCGCTGCCCGAGGCCGGGCTGATGCGGTTCAAGAACCCCCAGAAGGCGTCCGGCGTGGTCGGGCGCGGCACCGCGCTCGCCGACGAGTACGCGCAGATCCGTCTCAACGGCGACCTGGCGTTGTTCCGGGCGTTGAACCAGTTGCTGCTCGCCTCCGACGGCGTCGACCGCTCGTTCGTCGACACGTTCACCCACGGCTTCGACGAGTTCGCGACCGAGGCCCTGGCGACGTCCTGGGACGAGATCCTGGAGGCCACCGGGTTACCGCGCGAGCAGATCGAGCGCATCCACCAGCGGGTGCTGGGCTCGCAGCGGATCGTCGTCTGCTGGGCGATGGGGCTCACCCAGCACAAGAACTCGGTGCCGACGATCCGCGAGATCGTGAACTTCCTGCTGCTGCGCGGCAACGTCGGCCGCCCCGGCGCGGGGGTCTGCCCGGTACGCGGGCACAGCAACGTGCAGGGCGACCGCACGATGGGCATCTACGAGAAGCCCGCCCCGCAGTTCCTCGACGCGCTCGGAGCCGAGTTCGGCTTCACGCCGCCGCGCGAGCACGGCTACGACGTCGTCGACTCGATCCGGGCGATGCGTGACGGCGTCGTGAAGGTGTTCCTTGCGCTGGGCGGGAACTTCGTGTCGGCCACGCCGGACACCGCGGTCACCGAGGCGGCCCTCCGCCGGACCCGGCTGACCGTGCAGGTCTCGACGAAACTCAACCGGTCGCACGCGATCACCGGTGAGCAGGCGCTGATCCTGCCGACGCTCGGCCGCGCCGAGGCCGACCGGCAGGCGAGCGGGCCGCAGTTCGTGACCGTCGAGGACTCGATGAGCGCGGTGCACGCCTCACGTGGGCGTCTGCGGCCGGCGTCGGCGCAACTGCTGTCCGAGGTCGCGATCGTGTCCGGGCTGGCCGAGCGCACGCTGGCGAAAGCGGGCCGGATCGAGCTGCCGTGGCCGGAGTTCACCGAGGACTACGACCGGATCCGGGACCGGATCTCCCGGGTCGTGCCCGGCTTCGAGAACTTCGTCGAGCGCGCGCAGGAGGGGTTCGTGCTGCCGCACGGGCCGCGGGACGCGCGGACGTTCCCGACCGCGACCGGCAAGGCGAACTTCACCGCGAACGCGCTCGAGGTGCTGCGGGTGCCGCCGGGGCGGCTGATCCTGCAGACCGTACGCTCCCACGACCAGTACAACACCACGATCTACGGTCTCGACGACCGGTACCGGGGCGTGCGCTCCGGCCGCCGGGTGGTGTTCGTCAACCCCGGCGACCTGGCCGCACTCGGCCTGGGCGACGGCGACCACGTGGATCTGATCAGCGAATACGCCGACGGCGAGCGGGTCGCGGAGGACTTCCGGGTGATCGCGTACGACACCGCTCCCGGGTGCGCGGCGGCCTACTTCCCGGAGACCAACGTGCTGGTCCCGCTGGACTCGACCGCCGAGATCAGCAACACGCCGGTGTCGAAGTCGGTCGTCGTCCGGCTGGAACGCCGGTAGGCGTGGGGCCCGGGTTCGGACCCCACGGCGGGCGCGGTCAGCGGCAGGCGGACAGGGCGTAGTACGGCATCCGGCCGGACGAGCAGCCGAACCAGATCTGCTCGTAGCCGACGTAGTTCACGAACAACGCGTTCGCGCCGGGGTTGGCTCCGCGCTCGACTATCCGCTGCACGGTTCCGGTCGGGTAGGTGAGCGTGTAGGTGGCGCCCGACTGCCGGATCGTGAAGTGGTACCGGCCCTGCTGGGTGATGCCCAGCGTGCCGATCCGCAGGTACCCCTGCTTCCAGCCCGTGCCGGTGAACCGGTTGAACTGCCAGACCGTCGAGGAGCCGTTGCTGCCGGGGTCGAACCAGGTGGTGATGCCGTTGCGGCTGCTCGTGGGTACGGCCGCGGCGGCGGGGCCACCGGCGCCGACCAGCAGGGCCAACGCCGCGGCCAGGCCGACCAGGGCCGTCAGGACTTTGCGGGACATCGGTCACGACCTCTCGGGGAAGAGCGCACAGAGATCCGTCGACGACGACAACGCCGGAACACCGAGAGAGCGGGCCTCGACGGCCCGCGGAATTCCCCCCACAGCTGTCGGCCGCCCCCGGACCGGACCGCTTCAGCGTGGCAGAGCCGGCGTGGAGCGGCGACCGTCCTTCGGAGGCCACCGGAGTGGTGGGGCATGCGGAGGGGGCCGCTCGCGGAGCGGCCCCCTCTCGGCCCGCCCGGAGCGCGCCGAGTCTATGTCCACAGCGGAGCGGGCGATCCCCGCTGTCGTCATCACGACAGTCGGCCGCGACGGTGCGGGCGGCTCGGTCTCGCCGTCGGGGAACGGGGGCCACGATCGGCCCCGCGGTGATCACGCGTCGGCGCGGGCCCAGCGCATGGCGGTGGCCACCTCGGCGTCGCCGGGTTCGCCGGTGGCGCTCAGGCCGGCGATCACGCCCTCCTGGTCGGCGTCCGAGCGGTTCTGGCTGAGCTTGGCCTTGCCCTCGACCCGGCTGATCACCAGCTCCAAGCCGACGATGGCCCGCAACTGCCCGTCGATGAAGCGCTCCGGGGCGTCGGTGACCTGCCACGGCTCGGCGCGGTTCGACTCGTGGGCGTCGGTCAGCCTGGTCACCAGGTCACGCAGCCACTCGACGTCGTCGTGGGCGACCAGCCGCCCGTGGACGTGCAGCACCTCGTAGTTCCAGGTCGGCACCACCCGGCCGTGTTCACGCTTCGAGGCGTAGAACCCGGGGGAGACGTACGCGTCGGGGCCGGTGAGGATCGCCAGCGACTCGGCGTCGGGCAGGTCGCGCCAGTGCGGGTTGTTGCGCGCCACGTGGCCCAGCAACGCGTTGCGCCCGGCGTCGAACAGCAGGGGTAGTGGCGTGGACAGGAGCCCCTCGGCGGTGGGCGTCACCAGATGCGCGAAACCACCGCCGCCGAGGAGCGCGGCCTGGCGGTGCGCCGGAACGGCGAAGTGGGACGGGACGTACATTCCCCGACCCTAACCCGGACCGGGCCGTTCACGTCCGGGCGCGGCGACCGTCGACCAGCCGGACCGCGTCCGCCCAGTGGTGGGACTCCCCGAACGCGGGCGCGGCCACCAGGACGGTGAGCGTGGCGGCGATCGTCACCAGCACGTACGCGAGGTGGCGTCCGCGCCACAGCCCGGCCGGGAGCAGACCCCAGACGCCCAACTCGACCAGCGGGACGAGCGCCGACGCGTCACGGTCGAGGAGGCCGTGCGTCGCCAGGTAGGCGCAGTGCACGGCGTAGGCGCCGGCCAGCAGCGCGGCGGTCACGACCGGCGCGGGACGGGTCGGCGTGCTGTACCGGTGGCAACAAAAACGCGTGGGAGCCCGAGCGGGCTCCCACGCGTGTGCGGTGAACTACTTCGACGGCTGCGGCGTCGAGCAGTTCACCTTCGGGTTGAGCCCGAAGTAGTTCAACGGACCGGCGACGATCGTGACGAGGATCGTGCCCGTCTTCGCGCAACTGGCTTCTCCACCGGAGAAGTAGTCACGCTGTGCGGCAGCGATGACGCCGATCAACAACCAGATCACCACGACAACGCTTCCGATTCGCATGGTGCGACCTCCTGGGATGGGGGCATCCGGGCGGGGGGTTGGTGATGCCCACAACAAACTGATCCCCCTATTCCCCGTTGGGAGCGCAGCCAAGCAGTAACTACAAGTGTCAGGAATTCCTCGTCAGCCGGTGCCGCCGAGCGTGCGTCCGCGGGCGGCGAGGAACGCGACCAGGCCGTCGGGTTCGTCGTCGGCGAGGAACACCCCGCGCGCGTTGATCAGCACTTCGTCGGCGTGGTCGGCGCAACTCCAGGCGGACGCCCCGGAGCCGTCGGCGAGCTTCACCTCGGCGGGGGCGGGACAGTCGGTGCCGTCCGGCCCGCCGATCACGCAGCGGTCGGGAACCCCCTGGGTCACGCGGGAACCCTAGTGGGTGGGTGGACCACCTGGTCGGCGGGGTACCGACGGCCCGCCACCGCCGATGCGTCGACCTGTTTTTGCTGGTGAGAGCTGCCCTCGGGGGGTACTAGTACTACCGTACGGCTGTCGGTTGGAACCGCTTGTGGCGGACAAAGGTCTCATCGCATTTCGTGTCGAGGAGGAGACCTGATGAAAGCGACGTTCGTAGCGCTCGGTGTGGTGGCGGTTCTCGCGGCGGCGGCACCGGCGGTGGCCGGGGTGACCGGCAACAGTGCGCTCAGCCGGGAGATCGCGGTGAAGACGGCGCCGTCGCCCTCGGCGACCAGCCACAGCCCGACGGCGCGGCCGTCGGCGTCGGCCTCGGCGTCCGCGTCGGCCGACGACAAGGGCGGCCTGCGTCAGCGTGACGACAAGGGCCACCGCACCGCCGAGCCCGGCGACGACCGCGGCACGCACCGCAGCAGCACCCACCCCGGTAGCACCCGTTCCAGCAGCACCCACTCCAGCGGAACCGAATCCGGCGACGACCACGGCGGCCGCCGGAACCGCGGCGGGGACGACGACGACAACAGCGGCAAGGGCAGCGGGAACAGCGGCAAGGGCAGTGGCAACAGCGGTAAGGGCGGCGGGTCGGACGACGGTCCGAACCACGACTGAGCAAGGATTTCCCCGTGACCGACGACAACTGGGTGGTGCTCGCCGCCGCCGGGAACCCCGCCCGGGCCGATCGGGTGGTGTCCTGGCGCCGCATCATCGTCCAGTCGGTGCTCGCCGTCCTGGTGGTGTTCGGCGTGGCGGCCTCGGCCGGCACGATCGCCGCCCGCCAGGCGGCCGAGTCCGAGTCGGTGAACGACGCGCTCACCGTCACCGACCTGCTGGCCGGGGCGGTGGTCACCCCGGCGCTGGAGGACGCGTTGCTCTCCCCGGACCGGACCACGGCGGCCGCCGCCCGGGAACGGCTCGACGCGGTGATTCGGCCCGGGGTCCTGGTGGGCGCGATCGTGCGCACGAAGATCTGGACACCCGACGGCACGATCGTCTACTCCGACGAACCGCGCCTGATCGGGCGGACGTTCCCGCTCGGCGACGACGAGCGCGGTGTCCTGGAGACCCCGCGCACCCGGGCCGACGTCAGCGACCTCGACGAGCCGGAGAACCAGTACGAGCGCAGCGACAGCAAGCTGCTCGAGGTCTACCGCCCGGTCTGGACCCCGGGCGGCCGGACGCTGCTGTTCGAGACCTACTCACGCTACGACGCGGTGACCGACCGCAGCGGGCAGCTCTGGCGGGGCTTCGCCAGCATCACGGTCAGCAGCCTGCTGCTCATGCTCGTGCTCCAGGCGCCGGTGATCTGGGCCCTGGTCGGCCGGGTCCGCCGGGCCACCCTCCAGCGCGAACAGCTCCGTGAGCGGGCGATGGCCGCCTCCGACTCCGAACGCAAACGCATCGCCGCGACGCTGCACGACGGCGTCGTCCAGGACCTGACCGCGGGTGCGTTCGCGGTCGCGGCGGCGGCCGGCAAGGCCCGGGCGACGCCGGGCGCCGAGTCGCTCGCCGAGCGCCTGGACTCGGTGGCCGGCACGGTGCGCGCCGGGGTCGGCAGCATGCGATCCCTGCTGGTCGACATCTATCCGCCCTCGCTCGTCGACTCGGGGCTGGCCGCCGCTCTCGAAGACCTGGTCACCGGCCTGCGCGAGCGCGGAACCGAGGTGGAGATCACCGTCGAGCCCACGCGTGAGCTCACGCCCGACGTCGAATCGCTGCTGTTCCGGGTGGCGCAGGAGAGCCTGCGCAACGTGGCGAAACACGCGGACGCCGCGCACGTCGTGGTCGCGGTGACCGGAGCGGTCACGCTCGAGGTCGCCGACGACGGCGTCGGGTTCGACCCGGCCGCGGTCGGCCCCGAGGGGCACTTCGGGCTGCGTGTGATGGCCGACCTCGCGCGGGAGGCGGGCGCGACGCTCGCGGTCGCGTCCCGACCGGGCGGCGGCACCCGCTGGCGCTTGGAGAAGAAACCATGAGCATCCGGGTACTCCTGGTGGACGATCACGCGCTCGTCCGGGCCGGGCTCGCGTCTCTTCTCGAGGACGCCGATCAGATCGACGTCGTCGGCGAGGCGGAGGACGGCGCGCGGGCGATCGAACTCGCGGCCTCGCTGCGGCCCGACGTCGTGCTCATGGACCTGTCGATGCCGGTGATGGACGGGGTCGAGGCGACCAGGCGGCTGCTGGCGGAACAGCCGGGCAGCACGGTGCTGGTGCTGACGTCGTCGTCGGGACGCAGCTCGGTGCAGGACGCGCTCGCCGCCGGAGCCACCGGCTACCTGCTCAAGGACGCGGACCCGCGTGACCTGGTGGCCGGGATCCACGCGGCCGCGCGCGGCGACGCGCCGCTCGATCCGCGGGTGGCGCGGACGCTGCTCCCGGGCGCGGCACCCGACCCGGCCGCGCTGCTCAGCCCCCGGGAACGGGAGGTGCTGCTGCTGGTGGCGCGAGGGCTGGCGAACAAGCAGATCGGGCGGACGCTCGGCATCACCGAACGGACCGTGAAGGTGCACCTGGGCAACGCGTTCAAACGCATCGGGGTCTCCGACCGCACGTCGGCGGCGCTCTGGGTGCGTGATCACCTGCCGGCCGAGGATTAGCGGCGGCCCGGCCGGGGGGATCTAGGGTGAACCGACCGGTCGAAGGGGCGCGCGATGCTGGCGATGAACAAGTACCCGCAGGACTACGTGGACGCCTGCCGGCGTGAGCTCGGCGTGCAGGTGGACGCGTTCCGGGCGCTGGGATCGACCCCGGAGGTGCGTGAGTTCGAGCCGGTCTTCTTCAACAACCTCGTGCTGCGCCTCGAGCACCACTTCGTGCACCGCACGCGGACGCTGGAGAAGAAGGACGGCAACCCGCTCAACGAGGTGCGGGTGGTCGCGATGTCGCTGCTGAGCAACGGCGGTGTGATGGGCACGGACAAGGCGATCCGGCTCGACCCGGCGACGTCGGTGCTGAAACTGCGGGTGGGGGATCCGATCGGCCTGCGCGAGGCCGACTTTCTCGCGTTGTCCACCGCGTTCTTCGCCGACCTGGAAGCGAAGTTCGTGTGACCCGTGACAGCATCATGTCCTCACTGGATCGATGTTGACGAGGAGCTGTCGTGGTTGACTTGCGTACCGAGGTCCCGCATCCGGCGCGGGTGTACGACTACCTCCTCGGCGGCAAGGACAATTTCGCGGCCGACCGGGCCGCGGCCGAGCAGGGTCGCCGCTCCAACCCGGCCAGCGACGTCGCCCCCGGCGCGAACCGCGACTGGTTACGGCGCGTCGTCACGTTCCTGACGCGCGAGCAGGGCATCGGGCAGTTCCTCGACATCGGCACCGGGCTGCCGACGTCCCCGAACGTGCACGAGGTCGCCCAGGGCGTCGACCCGGGCGCGCGGATCGTGTACATCGACCACGACCCGATCGTCCTCGCGCACGCCCGGGCGCTGCTGACCAGCAACCCCGCAGGGTCGACCGACTATCTCGACGCGGACTTCCGCGACCCGTCGCGCATCCTCGCGGCCGCCAAGGAGACGCTGGACTTCGACCGTCCGGTGGCGCTGCTGCTGGTCGCGATCGCGCACTTCGTCGGCGACGCGGACGAGCCGCACCGCATCGTCGGCGAACTCGTCGACGCGCTCCCGTCCGGTTCGTTCCTCGCGCTCTCGCACCTGACCGGCGACTTCCTGCCGGAGCAGTGGAAGAAGGTCGAGGCGATCTACGCGGAGCGGGGCGTCACCATGCAGGTCCGGCCGAAGGCCGAGATCGAGCGGTTCTTCGACGGGCTCGACGTGATCGACCCGGGGCTCACGCTCGTGCACCGCTGGCGCCCGGACGAGCAGGACCGCTTCGCCGACCGCAGCGACGAACTGGTCTCGGTCTACGGCGCGGTGGCCCGCAAGCCCTGACCGGACAGACTCCGGGCCAGCACGGGAATCATCACGGCCGCCGGGACCAGATGTAACACGACGAGTGCGACGACCGTGGCGGCGGCCGCTCCGGACACCAGCGGCGGGATCAACGAGACCACGGTCAGCGCCACCGCCGTGCGGACGAACAGCACGGCGGGGCGGGCGCTCCAGCGGCGGAACGCGGCCGCGACGAGCACGCCGACGAGCGAGAAGAACCCCGCCACCACGACGAAGCCGGGCACCGGGATCGTCTGGCCGTCGACGACGTCGAAATCGACGCCGACGGCCTGAGCGAGCAGGGCCGCGAGCCCGGTCGCCGACGCCGCGACGGCACTGGCGACCAGCCCGGTGACGACGAACGAGGTCCGGCTCGCGGCCGGGGCGCCGGTCGTCGTCACGCCGTCGCCTCGAGCGTGGCCGCGATGCCCTCCAGGCACCACTGCCAGCCGGTACGCAGGTGCTCGAGCGCCTGCGGGCCGGAGAGGCCCTCGACGGTGAGCTCCAGGTGGGTGCCGCCGTCCACCGGTCGGAACCGCACCGTGCAGCGTGACCGCTCGGACGTGCCGTCGCCCTCGGTCAGCACGTCGAAGACGAGACGCTCCACGGGTTCGTACACCGCGAACGTCGCCGTCTCGCGGTACGAGTCGCCGTCCGGGCGCGGGCCGAACCGGAGCCGGTAGCCGCCGCCCTGGTGGGCGTCGACCTCGCAGCTCGACACGCGCCACTCCGGATCCGGCAGGACCCAGCGCTCCAGCTGGTCGGCGGTGGTCCAGGCGGCCCAGACCCGCTCGGGTGGCGCGGGGTAGGTGCGGTCGAGGTCGAACGACAGGAGCGGAGCGGTGGTCACGATTCCTCCAGGAGAGTGCCGAGAGCGTCCAGCCGGGTCGACCAGAGCGCCTGCTGCCGTGCGGTCCACTCGGCCACGGCGACGAGCGCGTCGTCACGCAACCGGCATTCGCGGACGCGGCCCCGTTTGACCGTCGTCACCAGACCGGCCTCTTCGAGCACGCGGACGTGCTTGAGGACGGCGGGCAGCGACATCGACGTCGGCGCCGCGAGATCGCCGGCCGTCGACGGCCCGCGAACGAGCCGTTCGACGATGGCCAGACGGGTCGGGTCGCCCAGAGCCGCGAACTGACGGTGAACCATATGGTTTACCTTCGCGCCAGGCGGCGTGCCTGTCAAGCCCGGGGGATCGGGTGGTGGTGACCGTCGACGTAGAGCCGGGCGTCCGGAGTGGTGCACTCGGCCAAGCGGCGGAGGACCTGCGCGCCGAGCTCCGGGAGGCGGCCGTCCAGAGCGCCGACCCGGACGGCGAAAACCAGGTCGAACGGGGGTTCACCGGGGTCGAGCACGAAGGCCTCGGCCGCGATCCGGCGGACGCGGAGGCGGCCGGCGGCGATCTCCTCGGCACCGGCCGATTCGGCCTGGCGGATCGCGGCCGCCGAGCGGTCGATGGCCACGATCCGGCCCGTGGTCAGCCGGGCCGCGACCGCACGCGCCGCCGCGCCCGGCCCGCAGCCGATCTCGAGGACGCGCGAGTCCGGGCGCAGCGGCAGGGCGTCGACGAGGGCGGCGAGCCGCGGGGACAGCATGGGGTCTAGCCAACCGTCCAGGTGTCGTTGCCGTGGAGCAACTGCTGGAGGTCGGCGCCGCCGCGGGCTCGGGCGGTGTCGAGCTGGGCCGCCATCTCCGTGTCGTAAGTGGGACGTTCGACCGAGCGGAAGATCCCGACCGGGGTGTAGCGCGGGATGCGGGAGAGCGCGAAGGCGTAGGCGGGGTTCTCGCCGTGGGCGTCGTGGACGACGAGGTCTTTCTCGTTGTCGTCGTTGACGTCGACGATTTCGAAGGTCCCGCGGAGGACGCCTTTCTCGTTGTCTTTGCCGAAGCGCAGCGGCTGGCCGTGTTCGAGGCGGATGGTCCAGTCGTCTTTGGTGGCGTTGTCTTTGAGGAGTTCGAAGGCGCCGTCGTTGAAGATGTTGCAGTTCTGGTAGATCTCGACCAGGGCGGAGCCTTCGTGCTGGGCGGCGGCGTGCAGCACGCTGGTGAGTTGTTTGCGGTCGGAGTCGATGGCCCGGCCGACGAATGATGCTTCGGCGCCGAGGGCCAGGGACACGGGGTTGAAGGGGTGGTCCAGGGATCCCATGGGGGTGGATTTGGTGATTTTGCCGACTTCGGAGGTGGGGGAGTACTGGCCTTTGGTCAGCCCGTAGATGCGGTTGTTGAACAGCAGGATTTTGAGGTTGACGTTGCGGCGCAGGGCGTGGATGAGGTGGTTGCCGCCGATGGAGAGGGCGTCGCCGTCGCCGGTGACGACCCAGACGGAGAGGTCGGGGCGGCTGGTGGACAGGCCGGTGGCGATGGCGGGGGCGCGTCCGTGGATGGAGTGCATCCCGTAGGTGTTCATGTAGTAGGGGAAGCGGCTGGAGCAGCCGATTCCGGAGACGAACACGATGTTTTCGCGTTTGAGTCCGAGTTGGGGCATGAAGGATTGGACGGCGGCGAGGATGGCGTAGTCGCCGCAGCCGGGGCACCAGCGGACTTCTTGGTCGGTTTTGAAGTCGCCGGCTTTCTGCGGGGTGTCGGTCTTGGGCACCAGCCGCATGCTCGGGAAGTCCAGCGCCACCGTGCCGGCCTTGGCGCGCCCGGCGCCACCGCCCGCGGCACCCCGCGCAGCGGGGCCACCCACGGCGGCGGGGCTCGAAGCAGCGGGGCTGCCGGCGGAGTCGGCGACGGGGCTGCGGCGGTCGGGGGACTGCAGCGCCTCGGGGGCACGGCCTTCGTCCACCTGCCGCTCGGAGGGAAGCTGCGGCTCGGAGGGAAGCTGCGGCTCGGTCATCGGGTGATCCCAATCTCATCGGCCGTGTCGGTGGTGCCGGCGGCCTGCGTGATGACGTTGGTGAGGACTTCTTCGAGTTCTTCGGCGCGGAAGGGTAGGCCGCGGACCTGGTTGTAGGAGACGACGTCGACCAGGTATTTCGCGCGGAGGAGCAGGGCGAGTTGGCCGAGGTTCATCTCGGGCACGACCACACGCTGGTAGCGGTGGAGGACCTCGCCGAGGTTGTCCGGGAACGGGTTGAGGTGCCGCAGGTGCGCCTGGGCGATTTTCATTCCGGCGCGGCGCACCCGGCGGGCGGCGGCGCCGATGGGGCCGTAGGTGGAGCCCCAGCCCAGCACCAGCACGTCGGCGTCGCCGGAGGGGTCGTCGACCTCCAACGCGGGGATGGACCGGGCGATGCCGTCGATTTTGGCTTGGCGGGTGCGCACCATCAGGTCGTGGTTGGCCGGGTCGTAGGAGATGTTGCCCGACCCGTCGGCTTTCTCGATGCCGCCGATGCGGTGTTCCAGGCCGGGAGTACCGGGGATGGCCCACGGCCGGGCCAGGGTGTCGGGGTCCCGCAGATACGGCCAGAACTCCTCCCCATGGTTTTTCTCCGACGCGAACTCGGTCCGCAGATCCGGCAGGGTGTCCACGGCCGGGACCTGCCACGGCTCGGAGCCGTTGGCCAGATACCCGTCGGAGAGCAGGAACACCGGGGTGCGGTAGGTGACCGCGATGCGCGCCGCTTCGATCGCGGCGTCGAAACAATCGTTCGGGGAGCGCGGCGCCACGATCGGTACCGGGGCTTCGCCGTTGCGCCCGAACATGGCCTGCAACAGATCCGACTGCTCGGTCTTGGTCGGCAACCCGGTCGACGGGCCACCGCGTTGAATGTCGACCACCACCAGCGGCAGTTCCAGCGACACCGCCAACCCGATGGTCTCGGACTTCAACGCGATCCCCGGCCCCGAGGAGGTCGTGATGCCCAGCGCGCCGCCGAAGGACGCGCCGAGGGCGGCGCCGATCGCGGCGATCTCGTCCTCGGCCTGGAACGCCCGCACCCCGAACCGTTTGTGCTTCGACAACTCGTGCAGCACGTCCGAGGCCGGCGTGATCGGATACGCGCCCAGGAACAACGGCAGACCGGCGCGCTGCCCGGCGGCCAGCAGCCCGTAGGCCAACGCCAGGTTCCCGGAAATGTTGCGGTAAGTACCCGAGGGCATCGGCGCCGGTTTCACCTCATAGGTGACCGAGAAATCCTCCGTGGTCTCCCCGTAGTTCCAGCCCGCCTTCAACGCCGCCACGTTCGCCGCCGCCACCTGCGGCTTGGTGGCGAACTTCTTCTCCAGGAACCCCACCGTCGCCTCGATCGGCCGCGAATACAACCACGACACCAACCCCAGCGCGAACATGTTCTTCGCCCGCCCGGCGTCTTTACGCGAGAGCCCGAGCCCGTCCACCGCCTGCAACGTCAACTCGGTCAACCCGAGCGAATGCACGTGATAGGCCTCCAGCGACCCGTCCTCCAACGGCGACGCCCCATACCCCACCTTCGCCAACGCCCGCTTGGTGAAGTCATGGGTGTCCACGATGACCGTCGCGCCCCGCGGCAGATCCCCCAGGTTCGCCTTCAACGCCGCCGGGTTCATCGCCACCAGCACATCCGGGCGATCCCCCGGCGTCATGATGTCGTGATCGGCGAAATGCACCTGAAACGACGAAACCCCCGGCAACGTGCCCTGCGGCGCCCGGATCTCCGCCGGGAAATTCGGCAACGTCGACAAATCATTCCCGAACGACGCGGTCTCCGACGTGAACCGATCACCGGTCAACTGCATCCCATCACCGGAATCACCGGCAAACCGGATCACCACACGGTCCAACCGCTGGACCTGCTTGCTCACTCGGCTGTCCTCCTCTGCCACACCGCGCGGGGCGGCGCCGAACCCCGGAGAGGCGTTCGTCAGCTCACCAGCCTCACCCCGGCCGCGTCGCCCCGGTAGGTGGCATCTGCTGTTGACCTCATAACCGCGGCTTATGACCCGCCGGAACCCGTCCGGGCGCGACCCCAATGGACGGTGACCGGCAAGTGGCACGTTCATCAGCTGGTTTGCCGGGTATCGCCGCCAGAGAAGCGTGCGACAGCTCGGAGGAAAACCATGTTCGGAAAGCGTCGGCAGGACAGCGCGGAGAGATCCGCGGAAAGATCCGACGACTACGACCTCGACGCGGCCGCAAGCACCCGCACCGGCGACGACGCGCCGAACGACCTGTCGACCGTGCCGCCCGACGCCGGCCCCGACAGCCCCATCGAGCTGAAGGGCAAGGGGCTGTTCGCGGCGCTCAAGCGCACGTTCACCCAGTTCTCGAGCGACAACCTGTCCGACTGGGCCGCCGCGCTGACCTACTACGGCGTCCTGTCGATCTTCCCGGGGGCGATCGTCATCGTCTCGCTGCTCGGCCTGCTGGGCAGCGACGGCAAGGAGACCGTGACGAACGCCGTCAACGAGCTCGCGCCGAACAAGCAGCTGCAGGAACTCGTCGACACCGTGCTGACCCAGGTGAACAGTTCCGGTGGGGCGGGGATCGCGGCGATCGTCGGTCTGGTGGCCGCGTTCTGGTCGGCGTCGGGGTACGTGGCGGCGTTCATGCGGGCCTCGAACGCGGTGTACGACGTCCCCGAGGGGCGTCCGATCTGGAAGACGCTGCCGATCCGAGTCGGGGTCACCGCGGTCGTCGGTCTGATGCTCGTCGTGTCCGCGGCGATCGTGATCTTCACCGGTGACCTCGCCCGCGTGGTGGGGGACGTGATCGGGCTCGGCGATGCCGCGGTCACCACCTGGAGCATCGTGAAGTGGCCGGTGCTCATCGTCCTGATCAGCCTGATGTTCGCGATCCTGTACTGGGCGTCGCCGAACGCGAAGACCGGTGGGTTCCGCTGGGTGAGCCCCGGCGGCATCTTCGCGGTGCTGCTCTGGATCGTCGCGTCGATCGCGTTCGCGCTCTACCTGGCCAACTTCGCCAGCTACAACAAGACGTACGGCACGCTGGCCGGCGTCATCGCGTTCCTGGTCTGGATGTGGATCAGCAACATCGCGATCCTGCTCGGCGCCGAGCTCGACGCCGAACTGGAGCGCGGCCGGGCGATCGCCGCGGGCCACGACCCGACGGACGAGCCGTTCCTCGAGCTCCGTGACGACCGCAAGATCAAGAAGGGCAGCGATCGCGGCCTGAGTACGAACTAGCCGGGGGCCACGGCACCGGGGCCGTGGCTATCCCAGCTGCACCAGGAGACAGCCGAGGAGCAGCAGGGCCAGGCCGCCGGAGCGGGCGGCGGTCAGCGGGCGGCGGGCCAGGCGGAACCCGCCGACGTGGTCGATGAGGGCCGAGGCCAGCTGCTGGCCGGTGACGGTCAGCGCGATCGTCGTGGCCGCGCCGAGCGTCGGGAGCAGCAGGAACGTGCCGGTGACGTAGGTCGCGGCGCAGAGGCACCCGAGCCAGCCCCACCAGGGGACCACACCGAGGTCCGGCCGGAACCGGGTGCGGGTCGCGACCACGACGACCAGGATCGCGATCGTCGCGATGACGAAGCTGACCAGCGCGACGGCGAGCGGCTCGTGCAGATCGGCACGCAGCCGCGCGTTGACCGCACCCTGGATCGGCAGCACCGCGCCGGCGACCAGCCCCAGCCCCAGCCATCCGATCCGCCCCGCCGCCGGGCCCGGCACAGGCCCGGCGGACGCCGGCGCGGGACGCTGGGCGCGGACGATCGCGGTGATGCCGGCGAGCACGGCGACCGAACCCACCGCCACCGCCCCCGTGAGCGGACGCCGGGACACGCCGAGCAGCCCGGCCAGATCCAGCGCCAGCGACGCGAACATCTGCCCGGTGACGAACAGCGCCACCGATGTCAGCGCGCCGAGTCGGGGGAACAGCAGGATCCCGCTGGTGATGTAGAGCGGGCTGGCCAGGCCTCCGAGCAGATGCCACCAGGTCACCGGACCCGCTGCCGGGAGCGAACCGGTCGCGACGGCGGCGACGAGCAGCACGAGCGTCGCCAGGCCGAGCTGTACGGCCGCCGCGCCGTATGGCGTCCCGAGGCCCCGGGTGAGTTGCAGGTTCGCGGATGCCTGCACGGCCAGCAGACAGCCGATGAACAGCGCTGATGCCAGTTCCACGTCGAACTCCCGATGCTCTGAGCGGATGCGTGTCTCCGATTAAGTGAGACGCCCGTCCACTTATTCCCCGGGTCGTTACAGTGGCGGCATGGAGCGTGCTGACGCGGCCCGCAACCGGGCCCGCGTTCTCGACGCGGCCCGGCGCCTGTTCCGCGAGAAGGACCCGCGTGCGGTCACGATGGAAGATCTCGCCCGTGCCGCCGGCATCGGCCGGGCCACGCTCTACCGCCGCTACCGTGACCCCGCCGAGGTGGCCCTCGCCCTCCTCGACGAGCACGAACGCGAGCTCCAGGAGCGGCTCATCCGGGGGGAGCCGCCGCTGGGGCCGGGCGCGTCACCGGCCGAGCGGCTGGCCGCCTTCTACGCCGCCATGGTCGAGCTGCTCGACGAGCACCTGCCGCTCGCGCTCGGCGGCGAGACCGGGGCCGCGCGGTTCCGCACCGGCGCCTACGGGTTCTGGAGCGCGCACGTGCGCTCGCTGCTCGTCGCGGCGGGCACGCCCGGGCCGGACGCGCTCGTCGACGTCCTGCTGGCGCCGCTGGCTCCCGAGCTCTACCAGCACCAGCGGGATCGCGGCGAGGACCGGGCCGCGATCACCGCGGCGCTGGACCGGTTGGCCCGGGCGATGCTCGGCCCTTGACTTGCATGACGCGTCATGTAAGTTCGCGGACGTGGCTTCAGTTCTCCAGGTGCCTGCGCACGGTCTCCATCGCGTCGGCGAGCGCCTCCAGCTGACGGTCGTCCAGCACGTCGGCGAAGAGGGTCCGGACGGCCCGCGAGTGCGCCGCCGCGGCCGCCAGGAAAACGGTGCGTCCCTCGGCGGTCAGATGCACCTCTGAACCGCGGCTGTCGGCGCGGTGGGTCTGCCGGCGGATCAGGCCGCGACGCTCCATCCGCGCCAGCTGATGCGAGAGCCGGCTCTGCTCCCAGCCGATCAGCCCGGCGAGCTCCACCGACCGCACCGGCTCGTCGCCGCGCTCGTGCAGTGTCACCAGGATCGGGTAGTCGCTGCCCGACAGCCCGGAATCCTCCATCAGCAGCCGGTCGGAGCGGTACCGCAGCAGCGCGGTGGTCTCGATCAGACCGCGCCAGGCCCGCAGCTCCAGCGGATTGAGACGTCCCTCCACTTCTTGAAACTAGCGAAAGGTGCCCGCCGTGGCGACGATCGAGGAACTCATGAGCGCCAACCTCCTGGAGGTCTTCAACGAGCGCGACGGCGAGCGCCGCCGGGCGGCGATCCGCCGGACCTACGCGCCCGACGTCCAGTTCTCCGATCCGGACGAGATCGTCGTCGGCCACGACGCCCTCGACGCCAAGGCGCAGAACATTCTCGATCGCGCGCCCGGCTTCGTCTTCACCCCGGCCGGCGCGGTCTACGTCAACCACGACCTGGGCTACCTGACCTGGAACTTCGGTCCGGCGGGGCAGCCGCCGGTCGTGCGCGGGGTCGACATCGCGCTGGTGCGCGACGGCCTGATCCGATCCGTCTACACGCTGCTGCTGACCGACTGATGAGCGTTCTCGAGGCGCGCGAGGTCACCAAGAGCTTCGGCGCCGCCGAGCCCGTCCTGCGGGGGATCTCGCTGCACGTCGAACCCGGCGAACTCGTCGCGATCGTCGGGCCGAGCGGCTCGGGCAAGTCGACGCTGCTGTACTGCCTCGCCGGCCTCGAGGCGGTCACGTCGGGGGACGTCTCGATCCTCGGCACCCCGCTGGCCGGGCTGAGCCGGCGCGCGCTCGCCGCGTTCCGGCGCGACCACGTGGGGTTCGTGTTCCAGTCCTACAACCTGATCACCTCGCTCACGGTCCGGGACAACGTCGCGCTGCCGGCACGGCTGGCCCGGCGCCCGATCAGCTCCGACGACATCGCCGCGGCGATCGAGCGGGTCGGGTTGAGCGACCGGGTCCGGTACAAGCCCGCGCAGCTCTCCGGGGGTCAGCAGCAGCGGGTGGCCATCGCGCGGGTGCTCGCGATGCGGCCCGACCTGGTGTTCGCCGACGAACCGACCGGCGCGCTCGACACCGCGAAGGGCGACGCGGTGCTCCGGCTGCTCCGCGAGGCGGCGACCGGCGACCGCGCGGTCGTCATGGTGACGCACGACCTGGAGGCCGCCGCCCGCGGCGACCGCGTCCTCGTCCTGCGCGACGGCCGCCTGCACGCGGAGCTCCACCACCCCGGGCCGGCCGAGGTGCTCGCCGCGGTCGGCGCGGCGAGCGAAGCCGTCTGATGCTGCGGCTCGTGGTGAACGAGCTCCGGGCGAAAGCGCGGATCTGGCTCGGGGTGACGGTGGTCGCGGCGGCCACGGCGGCGGTGCTCGACGTCGCGGCGACCGCGCTCGAGACCGCCGCGCGCGCCGGGGGGAACGCCGGCCTCGCGCTGTACGCGATCGGCGGCCTGATGGTCGTCACGACGACGGTCGCGGCGGTCGTGGTGCTGAGCTCGGCGGCCGGCCTGACCGTCGTGCTCCAGCAGCGCGATTACGCACTGTGGCAGCTGACCGGCATCGGACCGTCCACCGTGCGGCTCGTGGTGTCCACGCAGCTGGTCGTGGTGGCCCTGATCGGGGCGGTGGCCGGCACGCTCGTCGCGCTCCCGGTGGTCCGACCGCTGTTCGCACGCGTCGTGGCCGACAGCGAGGGGCTCGGTTCCGTCGACGTCGTGTTCGGCCCGCGCGGTTACGTCAGCGTGGTGGTGTTCGTGGCGGTCGTGGTGCTGTTCGCCGGGGGCGGCAGCGCGCGGCGCGCCGCCCGGGTCAATGGGCTGGCCGTGCTGCGTGACCCCGACCCGCCGACGACCAGGATGGGCGTCGTGCGCTGGGTCGCGGCCGCGCTCCTGGCCGCGCTGGCCGGAACGATCGTCCGGAGCCTGCCCGGCCGCCCGGCCGAGAACCTCGAGCCGCCGCTGCTGCTCACCGGCCTGCTGGTCGCGAGCCTGTCGGCGTGCCTCGGGCCGGTGCTCTACCCGGCCGTGATGCGGGCCTGGACGAGCGTCGTCCCCGCGACCGCCTCGTCGTCCTGGTTCCTGGCCCGGGCCGGTGCGCTGCACCGCGTCGGGCGCAGCTCGGCGACGATGAGTCCGCTGGTCGTGGCGGTCGCGCTGCCCGGCAGCCTGTACGCGGCGAACGGGGTCGCGCGGTCGGGGTCGGTGGGGATCGCCGCGGTGGTGCTGCTGATCGGCGGGCCGCTGGTGTTGTCGGTGCTGGGCGCCGCGGTGACCGTCGTCATGGCGTCGGGTGCGCGGGACCGGGAGGCCGCGCTGGTGCAGGCGAGCGGCGGGACGGCCGGGGTCGTGGTCGGGGCCGCCGCCTGGGAGGCCGTCCTCTACGTGGTCACGGCCGCGCTGGTCGGGGCGGTGGCGGTCGGGGTCGTGACCGTCGCCGGGGTGTGGGCGGCCGGTGCGGCGCCCGCCGCCGGGTTCGGAGCGGTCGCGGTGACCGCGGCCGGGGAGCTGGCGCTGATGCTCGTCGCGACGCTGCTGCCGGCCTGGTGGAGCAGCCGCCGGCCGATCGCCGGGCTGCTCGCCGCGGAGTGACGGTCTCATCCGGCGCCGAACAACGCGGCGGCCTCGCGGCCGGCGGCTTGATTGGCGTCGACGTAGGGGCGTAGTTCCTGTTCGTACGCGCGGAAGGCGGCTTCGGGATCGCCGGACGCCGCCAGGTGCTTCGCGAGGGTGCGCGCCCCGATCAGGGCCTGCGAGGTGCCCATCCCGCTGGTGGGTGCGGCGCAGTACCCCGCGTCGCCGACCAGGGCGACCCGGCCGCGGTGCCAGCGGTCGAGCTCGACCTGGCCGCTCGAGGCGAAGTAGAAGTCCGGCGCGGCGCTCATCGCGTCGAGCAGGCGGGGAACGACCCAGCCGTGCCCGGCGAACACGGTGCGCACGGCGTGTTCCTGCTCGGCGCGGGGCCGCCGGTCCAGGGCGGGCGAGTTGGTCGCGAACGACAGGCTGACCGTGAGCCGGTCGCCGGCGCCGAACAGGTAGACCGCGGTGCCCTCGCCGGGCTGCAGCACGCCGGTGCGGTCGAGGCCGAGGAAGTCGTCGGTGCTGAACCCGGCGCCGGACAGGCCGAGGTGACGCAGGCCGGAGCCGAAGACGAGCTCCCGGACCTTCGAGTGGACGCCGTCCGCACCGATCACGAGGTCGAACCCGCGGGGCCGGGCCCGTTCGAAGTGGACGGTGCCGGACGTCAGCCCGACGATCGAGTCGTCGAAGAGGTACTCGATCCCGTCCGCCGTGGCCCGGTGCAGGATGCGGGTCAGCTCGCGCTTGGGGACCTCCAGGTCGCCGCCGAGCGCCTCGGCGCCCCAGCGCGCGGTCTCGGCGCCGGACGCGTCGACGAGCACGGTGCCCCGCGCGCCGGTGGCGTGCGCACGGACCTCGTCGAGGACGCCCAGCTCGACCAGGACGTCGAGCGCCGCCCCGCGGAAGTCGACCGCGTATCCGCTGTCGCGTAACGCCGGGGCGCGCTCGACGACGGTCACCTCGTGACCGGCCCGGCGCAGGTACCAGGCGAGGGTGGGGCCGGCCACGCTCGCCCCCGAGATCAACACCGAATTCGTCATGGACCGGAGTTTATCCATATGGTCAATCCATTTGGATAAACCATATGGTCAGGTCATGGGAAACCGTGAGGACCTGCTCCGGGGCGCGAAACGCTGCCTGATCGAGCGCGGCTGGGCGCACACCACCGTCCGGGACATCGCTCAGGCCGCGGACGTCAACCACGCCGCGATCGGCTACCACTTCGGAAGCAAGGACGCGCTGCTCACCCAGGCGCTGGTCGAGGCGATGGAGGAGCTGTCGGCCGAGCTCGCGCGGCGCGGCGCGGCCGAGTCGCCGGCCGAGCGCTGGCAGGCCCTGATCGACACGTTCACCACCCACCGGCAGCTGTGGGTGGCCCAGCTCGAAGCCGCGGTGCAGGCCCAGCGCTCACCCGAGGTGCGTGAACACCTCGCGGCCGGCCAGCGGGAGGGCCGGGACGGCCTCGGCGGTTCGGTGCCGCTCGCGCTGCTGACCGGCCTCATGCTCCAGTGGCTGGTCGACCCGGCGAACGCCCCGAGCGCCGCCGAGGCCCTCGCCGAACTCACGACGTTCGCCGCCACAATCGAGGGATGACACACGCGCTGTTCGTCTACGGAACCCTGGCGCCGGGGGAGCCCAACGCACACGTGCTGGCGGACGTGCCGGGCACCTGGGAACCCGCCTCGGTGACCGGGCACCTGCGACCCGACGGCTGGGGAGCCGCACTGGGCTTCCCCGGCATCGTCCTCGACGCGAACGGGCCCGAGGTCCCCGGTCTGCTGTTCCGCTCGCCGGTGCTCGGGGACCTCTGGGACCGTCTGGACGCGTTCGAAGGCGACGGGTACGACCGCGTGCTGACGACCGCGCGCCGCCCCGACGGGCAGGTCGAGGACACCTACATCTACACGCTGGCCCCGAACCAGCGGGACAGGTGCGATTCCAGCGCCGGCTGATCGTCGCCGAGCCAGACGACGTGCCCGTCCGGACGCAGGAGCACGGCCGGTGCCTCGAGCTCCTCGCTGACGTCGGCGACGAGATCGACCCGGTCCGCCCAGCCGGCGACCGAGAGCCGCCCGGTCTGGTCGACCAGCACCCCGCGCCCCCCGTGCAGCAGCGAATACAACCGACCACGCTTCAGCTCGACGTCACGCAAGCGCCGTCCGAGCAACGGCGGACCGTCGCCGACGTCGTAGCGGATGCCGATGCCGATGCCCTTCTCGACCAGGAACCGGTTGACCTCCTCGAACTCCATCAGCTGCGCGAACACCGTGCGCACGGCCTGCGCGCCCGGATCGGTCGAGAGCAGCTGCATCTGCGCGCGGGTCACGGTCAGGACGTCGGCGGCGACCGGGCGCCGCTCGCTCTCGTACGTGTCGAGCAGTCCCGGCGGCGCCCAACCGGCGATCGTCGCCGCGAGCTTCCAGCCCAGGTTGAACGCGTCCTGCACCCCGAGGTTCAGCCCCTGGCCACCGACCGGGGGGTGCACGTGCGCCGCGTCGCCGGCCAGCAGCACCCGGCCGACCCGGTACCGGTCGGCGAGCCGGGTGGCGTCACCGAAACGGGACATCCACCGCGGGGAGTGCACCCCGTAATCGGTGCCGGCGACCTTCCGCAGCTGCCGCCGGAACTCGTCGAGCGTCGGCGGCACCGTGCGGTCCTCGGCCACCCCCTCGGCCGGGACGAGCACCCGGTACGCACCGTCGCCGATCGGGCCGAGACCGAAGAGCTTCTCGGTCTTGCGGAGCTCGATCACCGTGGCGGTGATCTCCGCCGGGTCCGCGGTCACCTCCATCTCACCGAGCAGGGCCTCCACCCGGGCCGGTTCGCCGGGGAACGGCACGCCGAGCAGCTTGCGGACGGTGCTGCGCCCGCCGTCACACCCGACCAGGTAGCGGGCCCGCAGTTCGGTGCCGTCGGTGAGCGTCGCCGTGACGTGCTCGTCGTCCTGGGTCAGCGCGACGAGCCCGGTGCCGCGCCGGATCTCCGCACCCAGCTCCGCGGCACGCTCGGCGAGCAGCCGGTCGGTGACCGGCTGGGGGAGACCGAGCGTGTAGCCGTGGGCGGTGTCCAGGTGGTCGGGCCAGGGCTTCTCGATGCCGGCGAACGAACCGCCCATCTTCGGATACGTGGTGCCGGCGGCGAGGAAACGATCGAGCAGCCCGCGCTGATCCATCACCTCGACGCTGCGGACGTGCAGCCCCAGCGAGCGCACGACCTTGCTGGGTTTCAGTTCTTTCTCGAGCACGACGGTGTGGACGCCGTGCAGACGTAGTTCACTCGCCAGCATCATGCCGGTAGGTCCACCGCCGGCGATGATGACGTCGATCATGAGGGTCCCCGTTCGAGCTGGTTGATCGCTTACGGCGTGCGATTCTGCGCGCTCACCCGGGGGTTGTGGCAAGCCTCCCCTTGGGTTATATGTTGAAGTGGGGAGTAGTGCGGCTGGCTCTGCGGGGTGCCGGGGGCGATTTCGTGGCCGACGGCGAGGTGGCCGCGGCGGGTGGATCGTGATCGTGTCGAGGGCGATTTGGGTGCCGGAGCGGCTGTGTGGGGCGGTCGGGGTGCTCGCGGTCGGGGTGCTCGCGGTCGGGGTGCTCGCGGTCGGGGTGCTCGCGGTCGGGGTGCTCGGCGGTCTGGGTGCTCGGCGGTCTGGGCCGGGGTGCCGGGCCTGCACTGTGCCGGGGCGGCCGGGGTGCCGGGCCCGCCTTGTGCCGGGGTGCCTGGGGCGTGATCGGCGCGGCAATGGCCGGTCGGGTGGCCATGGACCGAGCGTGTTCCGACGAGCGGTGCGGCCTTGCGGCGGGTTGTTCTCGGTGGGTGTGTTCGCGCGATGGCCCGGCAGGTGTGGCGGCTCTGTTCGGCGCTCGACGGTCCGAAGTCTCGCTCCGTCGAAATAACAAGCCCAGACGGATGGCCCGTCGACCTCACTGCGGTTCCGCGCCGGGGGTGGGGCGGAAGCCGCTCTCGAAGCAAGGCCAGCTGCGCCGAGCGATGGCTCGATTCGGCGGAGCGGGGGTGACGCTGTCGACCGTGTATCGCGCGAGGTGCCCCGCTGCCGCATCGCGAGTGGTTCCACGTTCCGGCGCGACCGCCGCGCTCGCCGGACTGCGCTCGCCGGACCGCGCTCTCCGGACCGCGCTCTCCGGGCCGCGCTCTCCGGGCCGCGCCAGCAGTCAGCCCCGAACCAGGCCGCGCCCGCCAGACCGCGCCACCAGGCTGTGCCCGCCACCAGGCCGCGCCGCCTCGCTAAGTGGCAGCGCGCGCCATGAGGCCGCGCCTGCACCGCCCTGCACCGCCCTGCA
>NZ_KK073874.1:5219250-5475966 GCF_000585375.1 Cryptosporangium arvum DSM 44712 | reverse complement strand
TGCCTGCGATGCCTGCGATGCCTGCGATGCCTGCGATGCCTGCGATGCCTGCGATGCCTGCGATGCCTGCGATGCCTGCGATGCCTGCGATGCCTGCGATGCCTGCGATGCCTGCGATGCCTGCGATGCCTGCGATGCCTGCGATGCCTGCGATGCCTGCGATGCCTGGCGAACCTGACCAGTGGCGGCGCCGGCAGCAGCTGCCTGGCCCGCAGCGGCACGCCGCGGAACCCGGGGATTTACGCGGCCCCTTTGTCGACAGCGCGGTGGCCGGTCGCGGCGCGATCTACCAGCGCGCAGGAAACGTCGTGGCCACCCGGCGCGAACGTCCGCGTGTCCGAACAGTCGGTCGGGACCTTCGACCCTGTCCGGGACGAACGGGGCGGACGAGGCTGATGCACGCAAGGAACCGCCGCGCCGCCGGCTCGGAAGTCCCCTCCGAGCCGGCGGGGCGGCTCACTCAGCCGTCCGCGAGCGCATCCCCGGCGGCGCGGGCGTCCCCGTCCGCGAGCGCACCCCCGTCCACACGGGCACCCCCGTCCACACGGGCCTCCCCGTCGACACGGGCCTCCCCGTCGACACGGGCATCCCCGTCCGTGAGCGCGTTGCCGGCTGCGAGCGCGGCCGGCCAGGAGCCGTGGGACGTGATGTCGGTCGCGTCCCTGGTCGCGATCGGTTCGGCCAGGAAGCCGCGGACGGTGCGGCCGTCGGAGAGCGTCACCGCGCCGATCGTCATCGGCTGGGGCAGGCCGGCGACGAAGACGCCGAAGCCGGCGGCCGGCAGTCGCCACACCTCGCCGGTGATCGACGCGCCGTCGGGGTGGCGCAGCAGGCCGGGTTTGGGCGGCACGGTGTCCAGCGCGTAGAGGCGGTAGTCGGGTGTGGTCCCGGCCGGGCCGAGGCACGACCCGCCCGCCGACACGAGCTGGTGGTTGAGCGGATGGCCGGACAGGTGGGCGCCGACGACGAACAGGTCGATCGGCGGGTCGGCGAACAGCTGCGCGAGGGCGGCGAGTGTGCGGTCGCTGAACGCGGGTCCGGTGAGCATCACGCCGAACGGCAGCCCGTCGACGGCCCCCGCCGGCACCGCCAGCGACGCCAGGTCGAGCAGGTTCGCGAAGTTGGTCCAGCGCCCCATCCGGGCGTTCGCGCCGACCGGGTCCGCGGCGACCTGGGCCAGGGTGGGGTGCCCGGTGGTGGTGGGGGTGAGCAGGGCGGTGACGCCGGCCAGGGCCGCCCGCCCGGCCGCGCCGAGCTCGTCGAGACGTCGCCGGTCGCGGAACGCGTCCACCGCCGTGAACCGCTCACCGCCGAGGACGATGCTCGCGACGGTCGGGTCGAGGGTGGAGCCGATCAGCTCGGCGTGCGCGCGCAGGTGCGCCCCGACCGCCAGCGTCCGCTCGGCCACGAACGCGCCGTCGTAGAGCAGCGACGCGGCCTCCAGCAACGGGGCGACGTCGACCTCGACGATCTGCGCTCCGGCGGCGCGGAACCGCTCCACGGCGGCCCGGAACGCGTCCGCCCATCCATCGGCGAGCCCGTCGAGGTGCTCGGGGGCCGGGACCGCCAGCCGCACCACCCCGGTGGACGGCGCCGCGACGAACTCCCGCGCCAGGGGATCGACCCCGTCGGGGCCGCTGAGCAGCTCGGCCGTGCGGCGGGCCAGGCGCAGGTCACGGGCGAACACCGTGACGCAGTCGAGGCTGCGGCACGCCGGTACGACACCGGTCGTCGGGATGAGACCGCGTGTCGGTTTGACGCCGACGATCCCGTTCAGCGCGGCGGGAACCCGGCCGCTGCCCGCGGTGTCGGTGCCGAGCGCCAGGTCGACGAGGTCGAGCGCGACCGCGACGGCCGAGCCCGAGCTCGAACCGCCGGAGATGCGCTCGGCGTCGAACGCGTTGCGGACCGCCCCGTACGGGCTGCGGGTGCCGACCAACCCGGTGGCGAACTGGTCGAGGTTCGTGGTGCCGAGCACGAGCGCCCCGGCGGCGCGCAGGCGGGCGACCGCGGTGGCGTCGGCCGCCGGGGAATAGGCGAACGACGGGGCGCCGGCGGTGGTGGGCAGCCCGGCCACGTCGATGTTGCCTTTGACCGCGGCGAGCAGGCCGGCGAGCGGGAGGGCGGGGTCGATCGTCGCCGCCTCGGCCAGCACGTCCTCCTCGGGCCGGAGGGTGATCCAGATTTCCGGCCGATCGGCCCGCGTGATCCGCCGGTACGCCGCGCGCACCCGGTCGGCGATCACGCCGCCACCTCGGCCGGCGTCCGGATCGCGAACAGCACCTGGCCCGCGGAGACCGCGTCGCCGGGCGTGACGTAGATCCCGACGACTTCGCCGTCCTGCGGAGCGATCACCGGCGTCTCCATCTTCATCGCCTCCAGGGCGAGGATCCGGTCGCCGCCGGCGACGGAATCCCCGGGCCGGGCCGAGACCTGCCAGACGGTGGCACCGAACGGGGCGGTGACCGCGATCGAGCCCTCGGGGACGTCCACCGGCGCCGCGGTCGGCGCGGGCGGCGGCTCGGGCCGGACGTCGAACTCGCCGGACGCGTGCCAGCGGTCCTTCTCGGCGGCGAACGCGGCGGCCTGGGTGGCCCGGAACGCCGCGATCGAGTCCGCGTTCGCGTCCAGGAAACGCTGGTGTTCGGCCAGGCCGAACGTGCCGTCCTCGGTTTCGAACGCCCCGCGGCCGGCGTCGGTCTCGGCGCGCAGCTCGAGCAGTTCGTCGGCGCTCACCGGGTACCAGTCGATGCGGTCGAAGAACCGCAGTGCCCACGGGTGTTCGGCGAACAGGCCGCCGCGCCGGAACCGGTTCCAGATCGGCACCGTGCGCCCGACGAACTGGTAGCCGCCGGGCCCTTCCATGCCGTAGACGCACAGGTAGGCACCGCCGATGCCGACGGAGTTCTCCGCGGTCCAGGTGCGCGCCGGGTTGTACTTTGTGGTGACCAGGCGATGGCGGGGGTCGAGCGGGGTCGCGACCGGAGCGCCGAGGTAGACGTCGCCGAGGCCGAGGACCAGGTACTCGGCGTCGAACACCGTGCGGTGGACGTCGTCGACGGAGTCCAGGCCGTTGATCCGGCGGATGAACTCGATGTTCCACGGCGTCCACGGTGCGTCGTCGCGGACGCCGGCCATGTACCGCTCGATCGCCAGGCGGGTGGCGGGGTCGTCCCAGGACAGCGGCAGCCGCACCCGCCGGGAGGGGACGCGCAGGTCCTCGGTGGCCGGGAGTTCGTCGTCGAGCGCGCGGAGGAGCCCGACCAGTCGGCTCGCGCGTCCCTCGGTGTGGATCTGGAGCGACCGGATACCGGGGGTGGCGTCGATGACGCCGGCCGGCCGGTTCGCGTCGAAGGCGGTCATCAGCGCGTGGACACGCATCCGCAGGCCCAGGTCGAGGACCTGCTCGCCGTACTCGATCAGCAGGTTGTCGTCGCCGTCGCGGCGGTAGGTGACGCTCGGCCGGCCGGGCTGTCCGTCCACCCGGGCGAGGACGCCGTCGTCGCCGTCGCCGGTGGCTCCGATCAGGACCGGGGCGGCGGCGTCCGCCTCGCGGACGGGGACGAACCGGACGGTGTCGCCCGGGCGCAGCTGCCCCACCTTCCACAGCTCCCCGCTGGCGACGACGGCCGGGCAGACGAATCCGCCCAGGCTGGGGCCGTCCGGGCCGAGGATGATCGGGGTGTCGCCGGTGAAGTCGATCGCGCCGACGGCGTACGGGGTGTCGTGGATGTTCGACGGGTGCAGGCCCGCCTCGCCGCCGTCGCCCCGGGCCCAGGTGGGGCGGGGGCCGATCAGCCGCACGCCGGTGCGGGCGGAGTTGAGGTGCACCTCGTAGCCGGTGGCGTAGAACGTGTCCAGGGCCTCGCGGGTGAAGAACTCCGGCGCGGCGTGCGGCCCCTCGGTGACGCCGATCGTCCACTCCGAGGTGTAGGTGGGGATCCGGCCGGGCGGTGCGGGGGGCACGACCGCGGCGGTGCCGGGGCGCAGGACGTCGCCGGCCCGCAGCGCCCGCCCGCCGTGGCCGCCGAAGCCCCCGAGCGTGAACGTGGACGCGCTGCCCAGGTACTGCGGCACGTCGAGCCCGCCGCGGACGGCGATCGCGAGGCGCAGGCCGGGCCCGGGCGCGGTGCCGACGGTGAGCGTGCCGCCCGCGGGAACCTCGATCGGCTTCCACATCGGGCGCTCGGCCCCGTCGACGCGGACGTCCGCCGGTGCTCCGGTCACGCAGACCAGCGCGGCCGACGAGAACCGCAGGGACGGGCCGGTCGCGGTGACCTCGAGGCCGGGCGCGCCGTCGGGGTTGCCCACGGCGCGGTTGGCCTCCCGCAGCGCGAGCGGGTCGAACGGGCCCGACGGCGGCACGCCGACCGCCCAGTGGCCCAGCCGCCCGGGCAGGTCCTGCACGGTCGTGAGCGCGCCCGGCTCGAGCACGTCGATGCGCGGCTCGGGGTCGGCGGTGACGTCGAGCGTGGACGTCGAATGCGTCGCGTCCCGCAGCGCGGTACCGGCCGCCAGCGCGCGGAGCAGGCCCAGGTTGGTGACCAGGCCGTCGACGCGGCTCGCGGCGAGCGCGTCACCCAGCGCGTCGAGCGCGGCCGCGCGGGACGCGCCGGCCGCGATCACCTTCGCGAGCATCGGGTCGTAGTGCGGCGTGACCTCGAGGCCGGTCTCGATCCAGGCGTCCACCCGGACGTCGTCCGGGAACTCGGCCCGCGTCACCAGACCCGTCGACGGCGCGTTGTTCCTGTCGGGGTCCTCGGCGTAGACACGGGCCTCGACCGCGACCCCGTTCGCGCGCCACCGGCGGTCGAACAGTTCGTCGAGGACGTCGCCGCGCGCGAGCCGCAGCATGGCGTCGACCAGGTCCACCCCGTAGGCGACCTCGGTGACCGGGTGCTCGACCTGCAGGCGGGTGTTGACCTCGAGGAACGCGGCCTCTTCCCGGACCGGGTCGTAGACGAACTCCACCGTGCCGGCCGAGCGGTAGCGCACCGACCGCGCGAGCCCGGCGGCGGTGCGGGCGATCTCGGCGCGGACCGCGTCGGGTAGCGCCGGTGCCGGTGCCTCCTCGATGACCTTCTGGTTACGCCGCTGCAGCGAGCAGTCGCGGTCGCCGATCACCGCGACCCGCCCGGCGCCGTCGCCGAACAGCTGCACCTCGACGTGGCGGGCCGGGCGGACCAGCCGTTCCAGGAACACCCCGGCCGAGCCGAAGTTCGCCGCGGCGAGCCGCGCGACCCGGTCGTAGGCGGCGCGCACCTCGGGCAGCGAATGGCAGGCCTGCAGGCCGATGCCGCCCCCACCGCCGGTGGCTTTCAGCATGACCGGCAGGCCGATCGCCTCGGCCGCGGCCACGGCGGCTTCGGCCGACTCCAGCAGCCCGGTCCCGGCCAGCAGCGGGACACCGGCCGCGGTGGCCAGCTCCCGGGCGGTGTGTTTGGCGCCGAACGCCGCGATCTGCTCGGGGGTCGGGCCCACGAACGCCAGCCCGGCCTCCGCGCACGCCCGCGCGAACGCGACGTTCTCGGAGAGGAAGCCGTAGCCGGGGTGGATCGCGCCCGCGCCGGTCGCGGCGGCGGCATCGAGGATCGCGTCGGCGCGGAGGTAGGAGTCGCGGGCCGGCGCCGGGCCGAGCCGGACCGCGGTGTCGGCCTCCCGGACGTGCGGCGCGGCCCGGTCGGCGTCGGAGAAGACCGCGACGGTCCTCATCCCGAGCGCGCGGGCCGAGCGGACGATCCGGCGCGCGATCTCGCCCCGGTTCGCGATCAGCAGCGTGTCGAAGCTCATTCCGGCACCGTCACGATCATCCGGAGTGGCGTCGGTTGGAAGTCGTTGCACGGGTTGTTCATCTGCGGGCAGTTGCTGACCAGGACGAGCACGTCGACGTCCGCGCGCAGCGCGACCCGTTTGCCCGGCCCGGAGATGCCGTCGACGATGCCGAGCGTCCCGTCGTCCTCCACCGGCACGTTCATGAACCAGTTGAGGTTGGACACGACGTCCCGGGCGCCCAGGCCGTGCCGGGCCGCCTCGGACAGGAAGTTCTCCCGGCACCCGTGCTGGTGGGCGGTGTGGTAGCCGTACCGGAGCGTGTTCGACTCCTTGCCGCACGCGCCGCCGATCGTGTCCTGCCGCGCCACCTCGTTGCCGACGACGGTCATCAGCGGGTTGCCGTACTGGCTGCGCAGCACCGTGCCCTCCCGGACGTACGCGTTGCCCTGCCAGCTGAGCGTGTCCGGCACGCTGTAGCGCTCGGTGCGGTCGGCGTCGGCGTAGATCAGGCAGTCGGCGGACTGGTTGCCGCCGACGTCGACGATCGTCAGCACGTGCCCGGCGGCGACGACACCCGACCAGGGCGCGCGGGGTGCCACCGGATCGTCGAGCACGACCGTGCCGGGGATCAGCGCGTCACTCATAGCCCTCGGGCCTCCGCGTAGTCGATCGTGTTGAGGTACGCCCGGTGCGTCTCCGGTGTGGTGGCGTCGTCCGCGCGGGTCGGCACCGACGTCCACGCGTGCACGCGCACCGGGCCGACGGTGAACGCCTCCCGCGGGTCCAGGGGATGGGCGGTGTTGGCGATCAGCACGATCAGCGGCAACTCCGCGAGCAGGTCGACGTCGCCGGGGCCGGCGCTCCCGAGCCAGCGGAAGCCGCCGTCCGGCTGCACGCGGACCCCCTGGAAGAACGAGACGCTGGGGGGAAGATCGCGGGGGCCGAGGTCGTGTTTCGCCGCGGCCAGCGTGAACAGCGCGCGCCCGGAGGGGCTGGGCCCCTCGGGTGCGGCTTTGCCGTACTTCCGTTCGTTCCACGCGTCGGACGTCGTGCCGCAGAACGCGTCGTGCCGGGTCGACGTGTCGGCCACGACCGTGGCGAGCACCCTGCCGTCGCCGGAGAGCAGGGGGTGACCAGGGCCGAGGTAGGCCTGCCACGGGATCTTCTGGGTGTCGGCGACGTTCAGCCGTTCCCACGGGGCCACCGCGTTGTAGAGCAGAACGTGCGCACAGGCGTCGCCGGTGACGTCGGTGAGCCGGATCCGCGTGCCCCGGGCCACGACCTTGGCCGTGTAGCCGCCCGGCGCCACGGTCTCGGCCCAGGTCAGGGTGCTCGGGTCGAGACCGGCCGGGGCGTGCGGCGAGCTCGACGCCGGGAGGTAGGGCATCCAGTCGGCACGGGTGCCCGCTCGCGCCCTGGCGTCGTCGCGGGCGGCGGACACAGTGGACGTGTCGCGGGTCATGGCGGCGCCCCCTCGGTGATTTCTGTCGACTGACAGAAATCACCTTCGGGTTCCCGCGTTTCGCCCACGTTTCCCGGCGGAAACGATCCCGCGGCTCAGCCGGCGCCGGGGGCCAGCGCCGCCAGGAGTTCCTCACCCGCCCTCGCGGCGGCCTCGGCTTCGGGGCCGCCGACACCGGCGAGCGCCAGGCACGCGTGCGCGATCTCGGCGGCGAGCGTCGGGCGGCTCGGCAGCGTCGTCACCATCTCGACGACGTGCAGGCACGCGCTGCCGAGCACGTCGGCGCCCACCGGGTGCGCCGGGGGAGCGGCCGCCGCGGCGAGCTGCGCGTACACGGCCGCCAGCTGGCCGCGGTGCTCACGGAACGTCGCGAACGCCGGTGCCTGACGCACCTCGGGCGCCATGTAGAGGGTGGCCACGCCGAGCGGCCCGGCCCGCAACGTGCCGACGTCACGCACCGCGAGCGCGTACAGCGCCGCCGCCGGCCCCCGCGCTCCGGCCCGGATCGTGTCCACCAGGTCGAGCGTCGGGCGCACCGACGCCTCCAGCAGCTCCAGCAGGATCTCGTCCTTGCCGGGGAAGTAGTAGTACAGCGACGCCTGCCGGATCCCGACCCGCTCGGCGATCGCCCGCGTCGAGGTGGCCGCGAAACCGGATTCGCCGAACAGTGCCGCCGCCGCGTCCAGGATCTCCTGGCGTGGGGTCCGATCCGGATGCCGGGACTCCCGCACCCGTGGGCGCCCCGCGCGGCTGGTGTTCACGCCGCCGATGCTGCCATGCCGAGGGCCGTCCGGGGCGCACGGTGCCGCCCGGGGGACACGGGGATTTAACCGATCACGCACCCTGCCCGGAACACAGCCGCCCCACGCTCATGGCCAATTCCTGTCGAGCGACAGAAATCCCAGAGGTGGAGTCATGAGCACAGTCGCGCCGGAACGATCGCCCATCGGCTACAAGCAGGAACTGCACCGCGGCGTCGGGACGTTCGCGTCCTTCGCCGCCGGCTTCTCGTTCGTCTCGATCCTCACGACCGTGTTCCAGCTGTTCGGGCTGGGCTTCCTGCTCGGTGGGGCGGCGTTCTTCTGGGCCTGGCCGGTGGTGTTCGCCGGGCAGCTCCTGGTGGCGCTGTGCTTCGCCGAGCTGGCCGGGCGCTGGCCGGTGTCCGGGGCGATCTTCCAGTGGTCGAGCCGGTTGGCCGGCACGACCTGGGGCTGGTTCACCGGCTGGATCATGATCGTCGGCCAGATCCTCACGGTCGCGGTGGCCGCGATCGCGATGCAGGCCGTGCTGCCGGCGATCTGGTCGGGGTTCCAGTTCGTGGGCGGGTCCGGCGCCGACCCGTCGATCCTGTCGCCGACCGGCGCGAAGAACGCGGTGGTCCTCGGCATCGCTCTGCTCGTCGTCACGACGCTCGTGAACATCCTCGGCATCCGGCAGATGGCCGCGGCGACGAGCGTGGGGGTCGCGATCGAGATCGTCGGTGTCCTCGTGCTGATCGGGGTGCTGTTCGCGCTGTCCGAGCGCGGCCCCGGCGTGGTGCTGCACACCACCGGCTGGGAGGGCACCGGCACGTACTTCTACGCCTGGCTCGCGTCGTCGCTGATGGCCGCGTACGTGATGGTGGGCTTCGACTCGGCCGGCGAGCTCGCCGAGGAGACGCACTCGCCGCGCAAGACGACGCCGAAGACGATCGTCCGCGCGCTGACGACCTCCGGCCTCGGCGGCGGCCTGCTGATCCTGGGTGCGCTGATGGCCGCGCCGAGCCTCACCGACGGCAACCTCTCCTCGCTCGGCCTGTCGTGGGTGATCACCGAGCGGCTCGGCGACGTGTTCGGGCGGCTGCTGCTGTGCTGCGTCGCGGTGGCGGTGTTCGCGTGCACGCTGGCCGTGCAGACCTCCGGGGCGCGGATGACGTACTCGATGGCCCGCGAAGGCGCGCTGCCGTTCTCGAAGGCGCTCGGCCGGGTGTCACCGCGAACGGGCACGCCGGTCGTCACGTCGATCGTGATCGGGGCCGGTGCCGCGCTGGCCCTGGCGGTGAACGTCAACTCGACGACGATCTTCACCGCGCTGTCGAGCATCTGCATCGCGATGCTCTACGTCGCCTACCTGGGCGTGACGCTCCCGCTGCTGGTCGTGCGCATCAAGCACCGCAACACCGACCACTTCCCGGCCGGCCACGACGAGGACGGCAAGTCGCTGTTCACGCTGGGCCGTTTCGGCATCGCGGTGAACGCGCTGGCCGTCGTCTACCAGACGATCATGATCGTGAACCTGATGTGGCCCCGGCCGGAGATCTACGACCTCTCCACCGACGGCAACTGGGTGCTGCAGTACAGTGCGGTGCTCTTCGTCGGCGCGGTCGTGGCGGTCGGCGCGGTGTACTTCGGCGGGAAGCGCCTGCACGGCCGGATCGACCTGGTCCACGTCCCGCACACGCACGTGGCGGCGGACGAGACCTGAGTCAGCGCGGCGGGGCCGGGGCCCGGCCGGTCGTCTTCGCGTCGACGACGACGGTGTCGGCGATCCGGTCCTGGAAGCCCTGCCGGCGCGGGTCGTTGACCATCACCATCGTGTTGAGGACCGCGACCAGCGTGATGACGAAACTGCCGACGACGAACGCCTCGCGGGCCAGCGCCCGGCCGATCGTGAGCCGGGCCCCGTCGTAGCGGGTGACCCGGATCCCGAACAGCCATTTGCCGGCCGTGGCGCCGGCCAGCCACACCGGGACGACGAGCCAGGCCACCGCGACCAGCGCCGCGGCCCACCACGGGAGCGCGGAGGCCGTGGCGGCGCACACCGCGACGTCGACGACCCGGGCCCCGCCGCGACGGACCAGCGCGGCGGGGCGTCCGGCCCGGGTGCCCTGCGAGTGGACCTCGACCCACTCCCCGGAATCGTCGGGCCGGATGTCCTGCGATGGCTGCGTCACGAGTGCGGATTCTTCCTTCGCCGGTGTCTGAGCCCAACACGGCCCGCCCGGCCACCCGGTTCAGCGGTCGATGGCGGACATGGAGCAGCCGTGGACGACGTCGCGGCCACCCCGCCGGTGATGCGCCCGTCGGCGTCGTCGGCCCGCATCGCGCTCAGGCGCGCGGGCGGGATCGGGGAAATCACGAAGGTCATGCCTCGATCGTCGCGCCGTCACCGGCCCCCGTCCGGCGGGAATCGGTCGTCGCGGTCCCGACGCGGTCGGCGATCGCGGTCCCGAGCGCGGTGGTGGTGGCCGGGCCGCCGAGGTCGGGGGTGAGGACGGCGGGCGAGTCGGCGAGCACCGACTCGATCGCGGTCAGCAGGGCGGCGGCGGCCGCGGGCTCGCCGAGGTGGTCGAGCATCATCGCGCCGCACCAGATCTGGCCGATCGGGTTCGCGATGCCCAGGCCGGCGATGTCCGGCGCGGACCCGTGCACCGGCTCGAACAGGCTCGGGTAGCGCCGCTCGGGGTTGATGTTCGCGCTCGGTGCGATGCCGAGCGTCCCGGTGCACGCCGGGCCGAGGTCGGACAGGATGTCGCCGAACAGGTTGCTCGCCACCACGACGTCGAACCGGCCGGGGTTCAGCACGAAGTGCGCCACCAGTGCGTCGATGTGGTATTTGTCCCGGTCGACGTCGGGGTAGTCGCGGCCGACCGCCTCCACCCGCTCGTCCCAGTACGGCATCGAGATCGCGATGCCGTTGCTCTTCGTCGCGGACGTCAGGTGCCGGGCGTCCCGCCGCCGTGCGTACTCGAACGCGAACCGCAGCACCCGGTCGACGCCGTACCGCGTCATCACGGTCTCCTGCAGCACGATCTCGCGTTCGGTGCCCTCGAAGACACGCCCGCCGACACCGGAGTACTCACCCTCGGTGTTCTCCCGGACGACGACGAAGTCGATGTCGCCCGGTACCCGCCCGGCCAGCGGGCTGCGCACCCCGGGCAGCAGCCGCACCGGTCGCAGGTTCACGTACTGGTCGAACACCCGCCGGAACCGCAGCAGACTGCCCCAGAGCGACACGTGGTCGGGCACGACGGCCGGCCAGCCGACCGCGCCGAAGTAGATCGCGTCGAACGCCTCGAGGGTCGGCTGCCAGTCGTCCGGCAGCATCGTGCCGTGCCGTTCCCAGTACGCCGCGGAGGCGAAGTCGAACTCGACGACGTCGAGCGCGAAGTCGTGGACGTCGGCGGTGCGACGCAGACAACGAAGGCCCTCGGGGACGACCTCGCGGCCGATCCCGTCGCCCGGAATCACCGCGATGCGGTAGCGCGCAGACATGCCCGTACCCTCCGCGACCGGCGGCGGGCCGGGCAAGGCGCTTGCCGGCAAGGCGGTCTTTCGCGTATCGAAAGGGAATGAGCTCGGTGGACGATCTGGCGTTCTTCCGGGTCGTCGCGCGCAGCGAGACCCTCACCGCGGCGGCCCGGGAGTTCGGCTGGTCGCTGCCGGTGGTCAGCAAGCGGCTCTCCGCGCTGGAGCGGCGGCTCGCAACCCGGCTGGTGCAGCGCGGCACCCGGCGGCTCACGCTCACCTCGGAGGGTGCGCTCTACGCCGAACGGGCCGGCCACCTCCTCGACCAGATCCGGGAACTGGACGACCGGCTCGGCACCGGCGTCCACGGCCGGCTGATCGTGCACGCCACGCTCGGGCTCGGCCGCGCCCACGTCGCGCCGCTGCTGGGCGAGTTCGCGGCCACCCACCCGGAGTTGCAGTGCGAACTGCACACCTCCGCGCTGCCCTTACGGCCGCACCGCCGGGAGTTCGACGTGGCGATCCACGTCGGAACCCCGCCCGACTCGACGCTACGGCTGCGCCGGCTCGCCGAGAACCGGCGGGTACCGTGCGCCGCACCGGCGTACCTGGCGGCCCGGGGCACACCGCGGACGGTCGAGGACCTGGCCGCGCACGACTGCCTCGTGCTCCGCGAGAACGAGGGCGACTTCGCGCTCTGGCGGTTCGGGACCGCCACCGACCAGCGGCGGGTCCGGGTGAGCGGGTCGTTGTCGAGCAACGACGGCGACGTCGTGACCGCCTGGGCCCGCGCGGGCCGGGGGATCGTCATGCGCTCGCTCTGGCAGGTACGGTCCGATCTGGACGACGGGACGCTGGTGCGGGTCCTGCCGGACGTGCCGACCCCACCCGCCGACCTCTACGCGCTGTTCGACGGCGACCGGCACGTACCCCGGCGGATCAGCGCTTTCCTCGACCACCTCGCGGCCGCGCTGCCGGGGCGGCTCGCCGGGGCGTGACCGCGCTCAGGGGGCGATGCCGACGCCCGGTACCCGGCTCCAGGCCCGCTCCTGGGCCGGCGTCAGCGCGGGCCAGGCCGTGGCGCCCGGACGCGGGCGGATCCGGGTGAAGAAGTCTCCCGGGCGGTAGCCGGGAGCGTAGGAGCAGGCGCCGGTGCAGGACGCCGCGATCGTGTGCGGCGTCGGGGCCCGGCCCGTGCGCACCCACGCGTCGAGCGCGGTGATCGAGGCCACGGCCTCGTCGGCGCTCGTCCCGCCGTGCTCGGTGCCGGTCGTGAACGTCCGGACCAGCCGAGGCGCCCGGTAGGCCGACTCGTTCTCGACGAACACCTGCGGGTCGCCGATCGCGTGCAGCGTCAGCACCGGGACCCGCACCCGGCCGGTGAGGTCGCTGTCGTAGGACAGGTCCCGGCGCGCGGCCGGGTCGGCGTCGAACCGTTCGACGCCCGCGTTGAGTGCCCGGTCGTCGTGCGAGCCGGTGTAGCGCACGCCCCGGTTGCCGAACGGGTTCCGGCCGCCCAGCCGCGTGCCCACGAGGTCCTGGAACAGGAACGTCGCGTACTGCAGGTGGACGTCGAGCGCGCGCTCGGGCAGGCGGGTCACCGCGACGACGTCGTCGAGGACGCGCTGCTGCCGCGCGGTGCGGTGCCCGGGCCGGCCGGTGCACTCCTCGAGCCGGGCCCGGACGTCGCCGGGGGTCAGCGCCGACTCCGCCGGCAGGCCCGCCCAGGCCGGTCCGGGCAGGTTGCGGCAGTAGTACTGGTAGACCACGCGCAGGTCGACCCGGGCGTCGTAGCCCCGGGACCCGCCGGCGAGCAGCCCGTCGGTCAGCAGCACGCCGTCCCAGGATCCCGGGTAGACCTCCGCGGCCTTGGCGGCGACGTTGCCGCCCCACGACTGGCCGTGCAGGTAGGTCCGCGACGGCCGGCCGACGGTCTCGGTGAAGCGGCGGCGGGCGCTCTCGGTGTCCGCGGCGGCCATCCGCACCCCGTACCCCCCGCGGCGGTACGACGAGCCGACCCAGGCGTACCCGTGGTCGACGAGCGCGGACCACGACGCCAGGTCCCCGGCCGGGTCCTCGGCGGCCGTGGTGAAGCCCGGCCCGCCGTGGGCGTAGACGATCAGCGAGCCGTTCCAGCGCTCCGGGACCGCGATCGCGTAGTACGCGCCCCGGGCGTCCTGCCCCGTGTAGCAGGTGGCCCGGCCGGCGAGCGGCGCCGGACAGGACCGGCCGGTGCCGGCGACCGCCGCGCCGCCGAGCGTCGTCAGCAGCATCGCGACGACGAGCGCCCGTCGTAAGAGTCCGCTCACCGCCGCTCGGCCAGCAACGCGCTCAGACCGCCCCGGGCGTCCTCGATGACGACCGCCTCGGCCGTGTTCTCGTCGCCGCCGCGCAGGGCCTCGACGAGCGCGCGGTGGGTCGCCCAGCGCTCCTCGCCGAAGCGCGGGTCCTCAGTGGCGCGTTCCAACCGGCGGGCCCGGCTCTCGGCCTGCGAGAACACCCGGGTCTGGTCGAGCAGCCGCACCAGCACGGGATTGCCGGCGCAGGCGTTCACCGCGTCGTTGAACCGCTGCACGGTGTCGAGCAGCTGGTTGATGTGCCGGGTGACCGGCGACCCGTCGGCCAGCCGCTCCCTGATCACGATGCGCAGGTCGTCGGCCTCGTCGAGGAGCGCGTCGAGGGCGTCGAGCTTCTCCGGCGTCGCGTGGCGGGCCGCGAACCGGGCGACCATCCCGCGCAGCGCGACCTCGACCTCGGCCAGGTCCTGCAGGGCGGTGTCACCGAGGTCGGAGACCTTCACCGTGCGCGGCCCGGTGCGGGTCAGCAGCCCGTCCTGCTCCAGCCGCCGGATCGCCTCCCGGACCGGGGTGGGGCTCACCGAGAGGCGTTCGGCCAGGCCGCGTTCGGTCACTTTCTGCCCCGGACGCAGTTCGCCGGTGACGATCGCCGCCCGCACCGATCGGTAGGCCTGGTCGGCGAGCGTGTCGCTGGTGAGCGTTGCGAGCGATTCGGTGACCACCGGGCGATCTTATGGCAATCAAATAAGCAATGCTTGACGAATTTGCTATAGCAAAATACGGTGAGCCGCTCCAGGAGGAGAGGACCTAGATGGACCGAGTGCGCATCATGACGCCGACCGGCATGCTCGGCGCCGGCTGGGACGAGGCCACGATCGAACGCGGGCTCGCGCTGGGCGTCGACGTCATCGCGGTGGACGGCGGCTCCACCGACTCCGGGCCGTACTACCTCGGCTCGGCGACCGCCAAGACGACCGCGCAGGCCGTGGCCCGCGACCTGCGCAGCCTGCTCAACGCCGCCGCCCGCGCGAACGTGCCGCTGATCGTCGGTTCCTGCGGCACCAGCGGCACCGACGCCGGCGTCGACTGGGTGGCCGGCATCGCCGCCGAGGTCATGGCCGAGGAGGGCCTCGAGCTCGGCGTCGCCCGGATCTACAGTGAACAGAGCGCGGCCGCGCTCACCGCGCAGCTGGACCGCATCCATCCGCTGCCCCCGCTCGGTGATCTCACCGCCGAGACCCTCGAGAGCTGCACCCACATCGTCGGCATGATGGGCCACGCGCCGATCGTCGAGGCCCTGCGGGCCGGAGCCCAGGTCGTGCTGGCCGGCCGCGCCACCGACACCGCGGTCGCGGCCGCGTTCGCGCTGCTGCACGGCATGCCGGCCGGGCCCACCTGGCACGCGTCGAAGATCGTCGAGTGCGGTGGCCAGTGCACGACCGACCCGCGCAACGGTGGTGTGCACACCACGATCGACGCGACCGGCTTCACGATCGAGCCGCTCTCCCCGGACAGCGCGTGCACGCCGTTCACGGTCGCCGCCCACATGCTCTACGAGACCGTGAACCCGTTCGAGATGCGCGAGCCCGACGGCACGCTCGACGTCCGCGACGCGACGTACGTGGCCGTGGACGAGCGCACGGTACGCGTCGAGGGGTCGCGGTTCCACCCCGCCGGCCAGCACACGATCAAGCTGGAAGGTGCCCGGATCACCGGCTACGAGACGACGTCGTTCACCGCGATCCGCGATCCGCTGATCCTCGCCGACGTCGAGGGCTGGGCCGGTCTGTTACGCCACCACCTACGCGTCCGGGTCACCCAGACGCTCGGCCTGACCGACGACGAGTACGCGTTCGACGTGCGCCTCTACGGGCACAACGCGGTGCTCGACGCGCTCGAGTTCGAGGCCGGGCCGCCGCGCGAGGTCGGCGTGATGCTCGTGGTCGAGGCGTCCGACCAGGCCACCGCGACCGCGGTCGCGAAGGTCGCGAACCCGCTGATGCTGCACCTGCCGGCCGCGGGGATGCCCTACCTGCCCAGCCTCGCGTTCGCGGGTTCACCGGCGGAGACCGAGCGGGGGCCCGCGTACGAGTTCGTGCTCAACCACGTCGTGGACAGCGGGCCGACCGACCTGTTCCGCATCGAGTACGGAGCCACCCCCCGATGACGACCGTCAGCGACCTCGCGCTCGAGGTGCGTTCGAAGAACGCCGGCCCGTTCTGGGTGACGATGGAGCTGTTCCTGCGCGACGCCGAGGGCTTCCGGGCCGTCGGGTTCATCGACGAGCGCACGATCGCCGGCCTCTACCGCGTCGACGCCACGACCGTGCAGATCTTCCGCCTCCCGTCGCTGAACATCGTGAAGATCTCGTTCCCGCGTCCGGTCTCGCAGGGTTCGCTGCGTGACCGCGACATGCACGCCGGCCAGCACCACGTCCCGCTGGCCGCTCTGACGCTGCGCGTGTGATCCCTCGTCAACGACGACATCCCGAGGTACATCATGAGAAAGTTCGCGTCCTTCTCCGTCGTTCTCGTCCTCGCCCTGGCCGCCTGCGGCAGCAATGCCGGCCGGAGCACCACGCCGTCGCCCTCCGCCACGGCCGACGTCGGCCGCGCGTCCGCGGTCACCCCCGTGGACGACGCGACACTCGCCGCCGCCCGCGAGGAAGGCGAGGTCCTGCTCTACACCAACAGCGAAGACCAACAGATGACGCCGGTCGTCAAGGCGTTCGAGGCCGCCCACCCCGGGATCGAGGTCCGCAGCCTGACGCTCGGCAACAAGGAGATGTTCCAGCGCTACGAGACCGAGGTGGCCTCGGGCGGATCGACCGCGGACGTGATCATGAGCAGCGACGCGGTCGGCTGGCTCGCGTTCCTCGCCGGCGGCAACGTGCTGACCGACGCGGACCCGAACCAGCCCCACCTGCCCGGCTACGCGGTGCTCGCCCCCGGCGTCTACGCGTTCTCGCTCGACCCGGTCGTCGCGGTCTTCAACAAGGCCGTGCTCCCGGAGGCGAAGCAGCCGACGACGATGACCGAGCTGGCGAAACTCGCGCCGCAGCTCGACGGCAAGATCGGCGCCACCGACATCTCGAACGTCATCCAGTTCGGTGCCACCAGCGCGTACCTGGACCGGTACGGCGACGCCGGCTGGAAGAACCTGGAGGCGATCGGCGCGCACGCGAACGTGGAGTCGGACAACGGCCCGCTGGTCACCAAGCTCGCGCAGGGCCAGTACGCGGCGGCGTTCTTCGTCTCCGGCACCGTGCGCGCGTTCATCGTCGACGACGTCGCCAAGGTCGTGAACTACTCCTACCTCACCGACGGCACACCGCTGTTGCCGCGCGGCGTCGGCGTCACCGCGAAGGGCGAGCACCGCAACGCCGCGAAGGTGTGGCTCAACTGGCTGCTGTCGGTCGAGGGCCAGGAGGCCGCGTGCCGGGGCGGTTTCACGCCCTACCGCGACGGGGTGCGGTGCGCCTTCGGGCTGCCGCAGGTCAAGGCCATCGTCGGCGACGAGAACCTGATCGTCGGCACGTTCGACCCCGCGCTGGCGACCGGGGGACCGGCGATCGTCGCCCGCTTCAACCGGGCCTTCGGACGATGAGCATCGCCCTGCCGTCCCGGCGGCGGGTGGAGGTCGGCCACTACCTGATCTGGGCCGGGACGCTCGTCGTCGTGGTCGGGCCGGTGGTGCCGATCGTGCTCGCGTCGCTCTGGTCGACGCCGCTGTACCGGTCGGGCGGGCACGTGACGCTCGCGCACTTCGCCGCTCTGCTGACCGACCCGCAGTGGTGGGCCGCGGTCGGCAACAGCGCGCTCTTCGCGCTGCTCACGACCGTGCTCTCGGTCGCGTTCGGGGTGGGGTCGGCGGTGCTGCTGACCCGCACGAACGTACCGTTGCGGCGGGTGCTCACCGGGGTGCTGGTCCTGCCGGTGATGCTGCCGGGCCTGGTGCTGATCGTCGGCTGGATGGCGATGTGGGCACCGTCGGGGTACGTGTCGTCGTGGCTGTCGCTGCACACGCCGCTGGCGTTCCCGGTCGACCTGTACTCGCTGCCGGGCATGGCGCTGGTCGCGACCACGGTCGCGGCGCCGACCGTCTTCCTGTTCTGCCGCTCGACCGTGCTGTCCGTCGACCCGGCGCTGGAGGACGCGGCCCGCAGCGCCGGGGCGCGGCCGCTGCGGGCTCTGCTGTCGGTGACCGTGCCGCTGCTGCGCCCGGCCGTGCTGAACTCCGCGATCCTGGTGTTCGCGGTGTCGTTCGAGGTACTGGGGCTGCCGCTCATCCTGGGCTTCGCGAAGAACATCCCGTTCGTCGCGACGTACCTGTACCGCAACTGGGTCACCGCGTCGACGCCGGACCAGGGGCTGGTGTCGGCCGGAGCCGTCGTCCTCCTGCTCTGCGTCTCGGGGCTGCTGGTGGCCCGCAACAGGCTGGTGGGCGACACCGCGCGGTACACGACCGTGACCGGGAAAGCGTCCGCGCCGCGCACCGTGGACCTGGGGCGGACCCGGTGGGCGGTGGCCGCCGGGTTCGCTCTCGTGCTCACCGTCCTCGTCGTGGTCCCGCTGGGCGGGGTGCTCCTGTCGGCGTTCACGTCGATCCTGACGCCGCTGATCACGCCGTGGTCGGTGCTGACGTTCGACAACTTCGTGGCGATCTCCGACAACCCGGTCTGGTCGGACTCGATCGTCAACAGCCTGCTCATCGCCGGGGTCGGGGGCGCGCTGGCGACGCTGGCGATCGCGGTGATCTCGCTGGTCGCGCACCGGTCGTCGTTCCGGTTCCGCGGCTCGCTGCAGCAGGCCGTGATGTGGCCGCGGATGATGCCGGGGCTGGTGACCGGCATGGCGTTCTTCTGGTCGTTCGCGGTGCTCGACCCGAGCGGCGCGGTGCGGGCGTCGCTCTGGGGGATCGGGCTGGCGTTCGCCGTGCGGAGCCTCGCGCTGGGCTACGGCGTGTTCTACCCGGCGCTGGCCGCGATCGGGTCGGACCTCGACCGGGCGGCGCGGACGTCCGGCGCCACCTGGTGGCAGGCGTCGGTCGGGGTGGCGCTGCGCCTCGCCGCCCCGGCGATGGCCGCGTGCTTCGTCCTGCTGTTCGTCGCGATGCTCAACGACGCCGACCCGGCGGTCTTCCTCGTCACCGACCGGACCCCGGTGATGGGGCTGACGATGCTCCAACTCGCCGCGACCAGCGCCGGCGGCGCCGTCGCCGCGTTCGGTGTCCTGCAGATGGTGATCACGCTCGCCGTGCTCGGCGCGGGCCGGCTCTTCCTGGGGGTGCGCACCCATGCCTGACCTGACGCTGACCGCGCTCGCCAAGAGCTTCGGGAACGCGGTCGTCCTGACCGGTCTCGATCTGCACGTCCGGGACGGCGAGTTCTTCACGCTGCTCGGCCCGAGCGGGTGCGGCAAGTCGACGACGCTCTGGTCGATCGCCGGCCTGCACACCCCCGACCGGGGCCGGATCGCGTTCGGCGACCGGGTCGTCTTCGACGCCGGCCGGATCGACGTGGCTCCCGAGCGCCGGAACTGCGGTGTCGTCTTCCAGTCGTATGCGGTGTGGCCGCACCTCTCGGTGCACGACAACGTCGCCTACCCGCTGAAGCTGCGCCGGGTCGGACGGTCCGCGCGCGCCGCCCGGGTCCGTGAGGTGCTCGAGCTCGTCGAGCTCGGGCGCTACGAGAAGCGCTACCCGCACGAGCTCTCCGGCGGGCAGCAGCAGCGCGTGGCGCTGGCCCGCGCGCTGGCCCACCCTCCGGACCTGCTGCTGCTCGACGAACCGTTCTCGAACCTCGACGCCAAGCTGCGTGAACGCGCGCGCGAGTGGCTCCGGGGGCTGCAGCGGCGCATCGGCGTGACGACGGTGTTCGTGACCCACGACCAGGACGAGGCCCTCTCGATGAGCGACCGGATCGTGGTGATGGACGCCGGGCGCGTGCGTCAGACCGGGACGCCGGAGGAGATCTACCACGAACCGGCCGACGAGTTCGTCGCCGATTTTGTCGGGACGGCGAACGTGCTACCGGGCCGGGCCTCCGGGGGAGTGGTGCGGCTGGACGGGCTGGGCACGCCGCTTGTCGCCGGGACGGTCTCCGACGGTGAGGTCCGGCTCGCGATCCGGCCGGAGCGGATTCTGGTGCGTTCGGCTGACGGCGGGCGGCCTAACACCGTTAGGGTGAAAGTCCGGTCGCGGGCGTTCCTTGGTGACCACTACCGATATGTGGTGGGGCTGGGGGATCGAGACCTAGTTGTCCGAAGTCTCACCGCCGTCGACCACGATTCCGAGATGATCGTCGAGTTACCGCCGGACGCGATCCGCGTCTTCTCGTGAAGGGATGCCCGTGCCTGAGTACAACCTGTCGACGCTTCTCGAACAGACCGCCGCCTCCTACCCGGAACGCGACGCGATCGTCATCGGCGACACCCGGCTGAACTACGGGACCGTCGACGCGATGGCGAACATGGTTGCGGGCGCGTTGGCCGCCCGCGGGATCGGGCGCGGTGACCGGGTTGCGCTGAGCTGCCCCAACCTGCCGTACTTCACGGTCGCGTACTTCGGCATCCTGAAGGCCGGCGCGACCGTGGTGCCGCTGAACGTGCTGCTCAAGGGCTCGGAGATCGCCTACCACCTGCGTGACTCGGGCGCCAAGGCGTACTTCTGCTTCGAGGGTACGCCGGAGCTGCCGATGGCGCGGTGGGGTCACGAGGGCTTCACCGCCGTCGACAGCTGCGCGGACTTCTTCGTGATCACGGCCGACCTGGCGTCGCCGTCGCCGATCGAGGGCGTCGAGACGCTGGCGCAGGCCGCGCTGACCCAGCAGCCGACGTTCGCGACCGTGCCGACCGATGAGGACGACACCGCGGTCATCCTGTACACGTCGGGCACCACCGGGCAGCCCAAGGGCGCCGAGCTGCGTCACCGCAACATGCGCGACAACGCCCGGGCGGGCTCCGAGCTGGTCGGGTCGGACGCCGAGCGGCCGGACACGATCCTGTGCGTGCTGCCGCTGTTCCACTCGTTCGGCCAGACCGTCTGCCAGAACGGGCCGATCGCCTACGGGGGCACGATCGTGATGCTGCCGCGCTGGGACCCGGCGGCGGCGCTGGAGCTCATGCTGCGCGAGAAGATCACGTTCTTCTCCGGCGTCCCGACGATGTACTGGGGGCTGCTCGGCGCGCTGGACACGCTCGAGGGGTCCCGGTCGGCCGAGGTCGAGGAGATGGCGTCGCGGCTGCGGATCGCGTCGTCGGGCGGGTCGGCGCTTCCGGTGGACGTGCACTCGCGGTTCCAGGAGCGCTTCGGCGTGACGATCCTGGAGGGGTACGGGCTGTCGGAGACGTCGCCGATCGCGTCGTTCTCCCGCCCCGAGGCCCCGGTGCGGCCCGGCTCGATCGGCATCCCGATTCCGGGCGTCGAGATGAAGCTGCTCGACGTCGTCGAGGGCGTGGGCGAGATCGCGATCCGCGGGCACAACGTCATGAAGGGCTACTGGGGCCGGCCGGACGCGACCGCCGAGGTGCTCGACGCCGGCGGCTGGTTCCGCACCGGCGACCTCGCCCGCGTCGACGACGACGGTTGGTACTACATCGTCGACCGGGCCAAGGAACTCATCATCCGGGGCGGCTTCAACGTCTACCCGCGCGAGGTGGAAGAGGCGCTCATGCAGCACCCCGAGGTGTCGCTGTGCGCGGTGATCGGCGTGCCCCACGAGAGCCACGGCCAGGAGATCAAGGCGTACGTGATCACGGAGCCGGGTTCGTCGCTGACGGCCGAGGCCCTGAGCGCGTGGGCCCACGAGAAGATGGCCGCCTACAAGTACCCGAGGATCTACGAGTTCGTGGAGTCCCTCCCGATGACCGCGACCGGCAAGATCCTGAAGCGCGAACTGAGCTGACCTCGCCCGAGGGCATGACGGGCGTCAGCGGGGCGGGCCGTCGTGCTCGCCGGCCCAGGCGCAGATCGCGGCCAGCGGCTCCTGCAGCGTCTTGCCGAGGGGCGTCAACGCGTACTCGACGTGTTGCGGCGGGTCCTGCTTCAGGACCCGCCGCTCCACCAGGCCGTCCTGCTCCATCTCGCGGAGCGTCTGCGTCAGGACCTTCTGGGTGATGCCGGCGACGCGACGGCGCAGTTCGGTGTGGCGCTGCGGACCGGCCAGCAGCGCGTAGATCAGCAGCACGCGCCATTTGGACGCGAGCCGCTCGAGCGCCTGGCGGGTCGTGCAGCTCTCCTCCAGCACGTCGGGGACGACGAGCGACATCAGCACCTCCGCAAGGGCACCAGAAAGTGCCTTCTGTCCGACGTGACGATCCCAACCTAGCGTCGGGTCCATGAGGGACTACCGCATCCACACCTACACCGCCGCCGAGGCGGGGCTGCTCGTCAACAGCTACCTGATCGAGACGGCCGACGGTGTCGTGCTCGTCGACGCCAACCTGCTGCTCTCCGACGTGCGCGCGCTCGCCGCCCGGATCGCGGCGCTGTCGAAACCGTTGCTCGGTGTGTTCGTCACCCACGCGCACCCCGACCACTTCAACGGGCTGCCGCTGATCACGGGCGACGGCGACGTGCCGGTGTACGCGGCCGCGCCGGTGGCGGACGCGATCGCCGCGATCGCCGACGCGAAACGCGCCCAGTGGCAGCCGGTCTACGGCGACGAATGGCCCGACACCCACCTGGTGCCCTCGCACCGCCTGGCCGACGGCGAGGCCGTGCACCTCGGCGGGCTCTGGTTCACCGTGCACACGGTGGGGGAGGCCGAGAGCCACGCCGATTCCTATGTGACGCTCGGCGACGACGCGTTCATCGGTGACCTCGCGTTCCCGGGCACCCACCCGTACACCGCCGACGGGCACACCGGGCGCTGGCTCGACGCGCTCGACACGCTGCCGGACGCGCTGGCCGGGGCCACGCTGTACCCGGGGCACGGCCGCCCCGGCGACGTCGGCATGTTCGCCGACCAGCGTCGCTACCTGCTGATGTACCGGGAGGTGGTGCGCCGGTTGGCCGCCGGAGCGTCGGGCCTCGACCCGGCGCAGAAGGACGAGCTCACCGCGGTGATGGCGCGCTTCCTCCCCGGGGCGCCGCTGACCTGGATGATCGCGCTCGGTGCGGACGCCGTCGCGGCCGAGTTGAGCGTGCCGGCATGAGGGTCGAGTTCACGTCGGACGGCCTCACGCTCGTCGGCGAGCTCCGCCCGGCCGACGGGCCGACCGCGGTGCTGACCGGTCCGTTCACCGGGGTGAAGGAACAGGTCGTCGGACGCTACGCCGAGCTGCTGCAGGCGCGCGGCATCACGACGCTCGCGTTCGACCACCGTGGCTTCGGCGAGAGCGAAGGCCGCCGCGGGCACGAGGACAGCCAGGGCAAACTCGCCGACCTGCGCGCCGCGGTGACGTTCCTCGGCGTGGACGACGTCGCGGTCGTCGGCGTCTGCCTCGGTGGTGGTTACGCGCTGCGTGCCGCCGCCACCGACCCGCGCATCCGTGCCGTCGTCGGCATCGCCGGGGGCTACAACCGCCCGTCCCCGGGCCACCGCGCCGCCCTCCGCACGTTTCTGCAGCGGTACGACGAGACGCTCCCGGCGGTCGCTCCGGACGGCGCCGAAGCGGCCATGGGCGGCGACGAGCCGTTCGCCTACTACGGCACCGAGCGGTCGGCCGCCGCCTCCTGGGAGAACCGCGTCACCTACGGTTCGCTGCATTCCCTGCTGACCCTCGATGTGCTCGGCGCGGCACCGCTGCTCGACGACGTGCCGCTGCTCGTCGTCCACGGTCGCCGGGACGCCTACTGCTCTCCGGAGCTGGCCCGAGCCGCCTTCGACGCCGCCCCCGGCCCGAAGGAGCTCCGCTGGCTCGACGCCGAGCGCCACATCGACCTGTACGACGTCGAGCCCTACGTGACCGAGGCCGCCGACGCCGCGGCGCGCTTTCTGCATCGTCACCTGGGGTGATCCGCGCCACTCGGGGTCGCGCAGGGTGACCTAATTCAGGTTAGCCTTACCTGGTGTCGAAGAAGCCCCGGTTGATGCCCGAGAACCCGCGGATGTTCCGTGCGAACGTGGTCCGCACCGAGCAGCTGACGCCCTCGATGCAGCGGGTCACGGTCACCGGGGAGGAGCTGGCCGCCTTTCCGTGGCGCGGCTTCGACCACTGGTTCCGCTTCTTCGTGCCGTTGAAGCACCAGGAGAGCCTGGTCCTGCCGGCCTTCGAGGGGTCGACCTGGTGGCAGCCGTACCTGGCGATCCCGGAGGAGAAGCGGCCGCACTGCGCCAACTACACGGTCGCCGACTTCCGGCCCCACGCCGCCGAGCTCGACATCGAGTTCGTCCTGCACCGCGGCCGCGACGGGCGGCTCGAGGGCCGGGCCGCGCTCTGGGCCTGCTCGGCCCGCGCCGGTGACCCGCTGGCGCTGCTCGACCAGGGCGTGCTCTTCGACCCGCCCGCCGACACGTCCGAATACCTGATCGCCGCGGACGAGAGCGGGCTGCCGTCCACCGTCGCGATCGTGCGTTCGCTGCCGGGCGACGCCGTCGGCCGCGTCATCCAGGAAGTGCCCACCCGCGCCGACCGGCGCGTGCTCGACGCGCCGCCCGGCGTCGAGATCACCTGGATCGCCCGCGACGACCCGGACGCCACCCCCGGCCGCGCGGCGCTCGAGGCCGTCCGCGAGGTCACGCCCGCACCCGACGCGTACGCGTTCGTCGTCGGCGAATCCACGCTCGCCACCGAGGGACGCCGGCACCTGGTGCGCTCGGGTCTGCCCAAGGACCGCATCACGTTCTCCGGCTTCTGGAAGCACACCGGCACACCCGCCTGACGCCGGGTTCACCGGCCGGCCAGCTCCTCCACCGCCGTGTCCCCGATCCGGACCGCGCCGCTGTCGTTCCCGCCCGGCGGGCGCCCCGGCTCCACGGTCCGGTCAGATCGGGTTGATGCGGGTCTTGAGCAGGCAGAACTCGTTGCCCTCCGGATCGGAGAGCACGTGCCAGGACTCCTCGCCGGTCTGGCCGATGTCGGCGAAGCGGGCCCCGATCCCGAGCAGGCGCTCGAGCTCGGCGTCCTGGTCGCGGTCGGTGGCGTTGAGGTCGAGGTGCAGCCGCGACTTCCCGGGCTCCGGTTCGTCCCGGACGCTGAAGAAGATCGTCGGCTGCGACCCACCGAACCCGTCGCGCGCTCCGATCTCGATGCTGCCGTCGGACTCCCGGTCGAGCACCACGAAGTCCAGCACCTCGCACCAGAACCGCGCCAGTACCTCGGGTTCGCGGCACCCGAACACGAGCTCCCCGATCCGACACGCCATCGCCGACCACCCTCCATCCGGAAACCGCACGACCGTACCCGCCCGGCTGCCTACCGGTCTCCTCGCCCCGCGGGCCCCAGCCCTCGGCCCGGTCTACCCTGGACTCGTGGACACCCGATCCGCTCACCTGCTGAAGCTCTCGCTCGACCTGCGAACGGCGGCGGTCGACGCGGGGCGGCCGGACGTCGCCACCAAGGTCGACGAGTTGATGACGCTGATCGCCGGCGAGCAGAACCTGACTCCGAAGAGCAAGTCCGGCGTCGCCGACACCGTCCAGCGCATCCTCAACGGGCTGGGGTACTGACGACGGCGGTCACGGCACCGGCCTGAGCGCCTCCGGGGTCAGGTCCGCGATCGTCGGGTAGCCGTCCACGGCCATCGTCAGGTCGGCCTCGGCCAGCAACGAGCGCAGGACGTGGACGATCCCGTCGACGCCGCCGAGCGCCAGCCCGTACGCGTAGGGACGGCCGACGCCCACGGCCGTGGCCCCGAGCGCCAGCGCCTTCACGACGTCCACGCCGCTGCGCACGCCGGAGTCGAACAGCACCGGGAGCCCGTTCGCCGCTTCGACGACACCGGGCAGGCAGTCCAGCGCGGGCAACCCGCCGTTCGCCTGGCGCCCGCCGTGGTTGGAGCAGTAGATGCCGTCGACGCCCCCGTCGGCGGCGCGGCGTACGTCTTCGGGGTGGCAGAGGCCTTTGACCAGCAGCGGGAGCGACGTGAGCGACCGCAGCCAGGGCAGGTCGTCCCAGGTGAGCGGGTTGCCGAACATCCCGGCCCAGTGCAGGATCGCCCCACCCGGATCCTCGGCCGGGGGCCGGGCCAGGCGCGTCCGGAACACCGGGTCGTCCAGATAGTTCACCAGGCAGTGCCCGCGCAGCTGCGGGAAGTTCGCGGTGCGCAGGTCGCGGGGGCGCCAGCCGGTCACCCAGGTGTCGAGCGTGACGACGATGCCCGCGTAGCCGGCCTTCTCGGCGCGGTGCACTAGGCTCTCGGCCACCTCGCGGTCGGTGGGCGTGTAGAGCTGGAAGAACCCCGGCGTCCCGCCCATCTCGCCGGCCACGGATTCCAGCGGGTCGACCGACAGCGTCGACGCCACCATCGGCACCCCGGTGCGGGCGGCGGCCCGCGCGGTGGCCAGGTCGCCGTGCCCGTCCTGCGCGCACAGCCCGATCACCCCGATCGGGCACAGGAACAGCGGCGACGGGTACGTGTGCCCGAACAGCGAGACGGTCAGGTCGCGCTGCGCGGCGCCCACGAACATCCGGGGGATCAGCCCGTGCCGGAGGAACGCCGCGATGTTGGCGCGCTGGGTGTGCTCGTCACCGGCGCCACCGGCGACGTACGACCAGATGCCCGGCGGCAGCGCGGCCTGCGCCCGCTCCTCGAGTTCGGAGAAGACCATCGGGGACGGCGGCAGCACGCCCGACAGGCCGTTTAAGTAGATCTCGTTCTGGTAGTTCCCGAACGGCTGCGACATGCCGCAAAGCCTAAATGGGCACCGGGATCTGCGCCTCGACTTCGAACGACGCCCGGTCGGCCCGGTACACGTCGCGCGCGAACTCGATGCAGCGGCCCGCGTCGTCGAACGTCCGCCGGGTGAGCAGGATGCCCCGGGACGCGGTGCGCACCTCGAGCCGCGTGCACGAGGCGTCGTCGATGACGATCGACTGGATCGTGGCCCGCGCGTGCGTCGGCACGATCCGGTAGTGCTCGCGCAACAACTCCCAGAGCGAGCCGGTCAGCGGCTGGCCGAGCAGCCCGGGCGTCAGCGCGCTGGGGAAGTACGTGGTCTCGAGCGCGATCGGCTCGTCGTCGGCGGTGCGCAACCGATGCAGCGCGTGCACGGTCTCGCCCGGCACCAGGTCGAACGCGGCCCGCGCCGACGGCGTCGGCTCCCGCTCCTCGGCCCAGAGCACCACGGCCGCGGGACGCCGGCCGACCCGGGTGATCTCGTCGGAGAAACTGCCGATCCGGAAGGACACCCGCGGCTCGGCGACGAACGTGCCGCGCGGCGGACGCCGGTAGACGTAGCCCTCGTTCTCCAGCAGCGACAGCGCGTGCCGGGCCGTCATGCGGCTGACGCCGTAGGACTCGCTGAGCTCCCGCTCGGAGGGCATCAGCGTGTGGGGCGCGAGTTTCTCCTGGGTGATGCGGTCGCGCAGCTCACCGGCGATCGCCACGTACCGGGGCGCGGTCGCCGACTTGTTAATTCTCGTTCCCACGGTTGACACCCTAGCCCGCGGCGAGGAACCTCTTGGTCTACACCACATGGTATATACCGTGGAAAGGGCGAGGGATGAGTGACTCCGAGGAGCTGGCCCGCTTCGGGTACGAGCAGTCGTTCGAACGGCGAACCAGCAGGTTCGCGTCGTTCGCCGTCGCGTTCGCGTTCGTGTCGATCGCGACCGGCATCTTCACCACGTACGGTTCGGTGCTGAACTCGTCCGGCCCGCTCGGGATCTGGACCTGGCCGATCGCGGTCGTCGGGCAGCTCGCGGTCGCGTTCGTGCTCGGGTCGCTGGCCTCCCGGATCCCGGTGACCGGCTACGCCTACCAGTGGACGTCGCGGCTGGCGAACCCGGTGCTGGGCTGGATCATCGGGTGGATCTCGTTCATGTTCCTGGCGGTCGTGGTGGTAGCCGTGGACTACACGGTCGCCTCCACCGTCCTGCCGGTGCTGCTCGACTACACCGCGAGCCCCGGCATCACCTGGGCGGTCACCGCGCTGATCCTGCTCGGCCAGGGCTTACTGATCGGCACGTCGACGCGCTGGACCGAGAAGGTGAACAACACCGCGGTCACCGCCGAGCTGATCGGCATGGTGCTGCTGACCGTGCTGCTGCTCGTCGTCGCGGCCGTGCGTCACCGGATGGACTTCGACAACCTGTTCAGCCGCGGCGCCGTCCCGGCCGAGGGCTACTGGAGCTTCGGCGACGCGACCACCGCCGGGCCGTGGATGCTCGGGTTCCTGCTCGGCGCGTTCACGATCGTCGGCTTCGAGTCGGCCGCGAACCTCGCCGAGGAGACGAACGACCCGGAGCGCGTGGTGCCGCGCGCGATGTGGCAGGCCGTGCTCGCCTCGGGTGTCCTGGGCTTCCTGTTCCTGGTCGCGGTGACGCTCGCCGCCGGCGACCCGGTCGCGCTGGCGCAGTCCGGCACGCCGATCGCCGACGTCATCCGCGTCACGCTCGGCGGCGTCGTCAGCACGCTGTTGCTGTTGCTCGTCGTCCTGGCGATCTTCGCCTGCGGGCTGGTGATCATGATGACCGGCACCCGGCTGACCTGGGCGATGTCGCGGGACGAACGCTTCCCCGGCTGGTCGCACTGGAAGCGCATCTCGCCGCGCTTCGGCACGCCGCTGCGGGCTACGGTCTTCTACGTGGTGCTGGCGGAGGTGATCCTCGGGCTGTTCTCCGCGTTCAGCGAGGACGCGCTGTTCACGCTGTTCGGTGCGGCCACGCTGCTGCCGGCCGTGATCTACGCCGCGACCGTCGGGCTCTACCTGGTCAAACGCCGCTCGCTGCCGGCCAACGGCAAGTTCGACCTCGGTCGCTGGGAGATCCCGGTGCTCGTCGTCGCGGTGGTGTGGCTGGTGTTCGAGCTGGCGCTGTTCCGCGACGCCGCTTTCGCCGACGCCTGGCTCTACGTCGTCGTCCTGCTGGTGATCGGCGCGGTCTACCTCGGCGCGCTGCTGGTGACCCGCGGCCGGGGCGCGCTGGCCCTGCCGGAGGCGCGGTCGATCGACGCGGAACTCGACCGGAAAGCCCACGCATGAGGATTCTCGCCATCGACCAGGGCACGTCCGGCACGAAGGCGATCGTCGTCGACGGGGCCGGCCGGGTCCTGGCGATCGCCGAGGAGCCGCTGCACCCGCGCTACCTCGACGGCGGAGGAGTCGAGCAGGACCCGGTGGCCCTGCTCGACTCGGTCCTCACCGCCGGACGGCGCGCGGCGGCCGGGGCCGGCGGAACCCTCGACGCGGTCGCGCTGGCCAACCAGGGTGAGACCGTCCTGGCCTGGGACCGCGCGACCGGCGCACCGCTCACGCCGGCGATCGTCTGGCAGGACCGCCGTTCGGCCGCGGTCTGCGCGTCGCTGGCCGGACTCGCCCCGGCCGTGGCCGCGCGGACCGGGCTCGTGCTCGACCCGTACTTCTCCGCGCCGAAGATGCGCTGGATCCGGGACACGCTGAGTACCGACGGCGTGGTCACGACCACCGACACCTGGCTCGTGCACCGGTTGTGCGGCGCGTTCGTCACCGACTCCTCGACCGCGAGCCGCTCGCTTCTCGTCGACGTGGACGCGGTGACGTGGAGCCCGGATCTGGTCGACGCGTTCGGGCTGGGCGCCGAGGAACTGCCGGAGATCGTCGCCTCGGACACGATCGTCGGCACGACCTCGGCGTTCGGCGGGGAGGTGCCGGTCACCGGGCTGATCGTCGACCAGCAGGCGGCGCTGCTGGCCGAGGCGTGCCTGGACGTCGGCACGGCCAAGTGCACCTACGGCACCGGGGCGTTCCTGCTGGCCCAGCTGGGTGGTACGGCGGTGCGCTCGCGTGCCGGGCTCGCCACCTCGGTGGCGTGGACGCTGCGGGGCGAGTCGTCCTACTGCCTGGACGGCCAGGTCTACACCGCGGCCTCCGCGGTGCGCTGGCTCACCGACCTGGGCCTGATCGATGGGGCGTCCGCACTGGACACGGTCGCGGCGCCGGCCTCGGACGGGGTGCTCTGCGTCCCGGCGCTTGCCGGTCTGGCCGCACCCTGGTGGGACTCGTCGGCCACCGCCTCGTTCACCGGGATGCGCCTCGACCACGGCCCCGGCCACCTGGTCCTCGCCCTGCTGGAGGGCATCGCGGCCCAGGTCACGGCGTTGATCGGGTTGCTGGACTCCCCGCTCACCCGGCTGCGTGTCGACGGCGGCCTCACCCGGTCGCGCGTCCTGATGCAGGCGCAGGCCGACCTGGCCCAGCTCCCGGTCGAGGTCTACCCGTCGCCGCACGCCACGCCGCTGGGGGCCGCGGCGTGCGCGCGCCTCGCGCTCGACCCGGCCGCCGCGGTGTCCGACGTCGTGAGCGGCTGGCAGCCGTCGGCCACGTTCGAACCGCGGTGGACGCCCGACCGCGCCGCCGCCCACCTCGCGCGGTGGCACGCCGCCGTATCCGCTTCGAAGGAGATCCTGCACCCGTGACTTACGACCTCGCCGTCCTCGGCGGCGGCATCGTCGGTGCCGCCGTCGCCCGGCTGTTCGGAGGCACCTCGCTCTCGGTCGCGTTGCTCGAAGCCCGCGACGACGTCGGCGACGGCACCAGCAAAGCCAACACGGCGATCCTCCACACCGGGTTCGACGCGTCGCCGGGAACGCTGGAGTCGCGGCTGGTCGCCCGGGGGTACGCGCTGCTGGGCGCGTACGCGACCGAGACCGGCATCCCGGTCGAGCGCACCGGCGCGCTGCTCGTCGCCTGGGATCCCGAGCAGCGCGAGGCCCTGCCCGGATTAGCGCGCAAAGCCCGGCAGAACGGGTACGACGCCACCGAACTCGTCGACGCCGACGAGGTGTACCGGCGGGTGCCGGACCTGGGGCCGGGCGCGCTCGGCGGGCTGAGCGTGCCGGGCGAGTCGATCATCTGCACGTGGACGACGAACCTCGCGCTGGCGACCGACGCGGTGAACCGGGGCGTGACGCTGCTGCGTGGGCACCGGGTGCTCTCGGCGTCGGTGGGGGAGACCTCGACGAGGCTCGAGACCACCGCCGGAGACGTCCACGCGCGCTGGGTGATCAACGCGGCCGGCCTGGGCGCCGACGTCGTCGACGGGCTGTTCGGCTTCTCCCGGTTCACGGTGACGCCGCGCCGCGGTGAGCTCCTGGTCTTCGACAAGCTCGCCCGGCCGATGGTGCCGGTGATCGTGCTCCCGGTGCCGTCGAAGGTCGGCAAGGGCGTGCTGGTGAGCCCGACGATCTACGGCAACGTGATGCTCGGGCCCACCGCCGAGGACCTGGACGACCGCACCGCGACCGGGACGTCGTCGGCGGGCTTCGAGTTCCTGCGCGCGAAGGGGCTGGCGCTGATGCCCCGCCTGCTGGACGAGGAGGTGACCGCGACGTACGCGGGACTGCGCGCGGCGATCGATCGCGGCGACTACCTGATCGACGTCGACGTGTCGCAGCGGTACGTGCTGGTCGGCGGCATCCGGTCGACCGGGCTGACCGCGGGCATGGCGATCGCCGAGCACGTCGGGGAACTGCTCGCGGGTTCGCTCCCGCTGGAGCCGCGGGCCGAGCTGCCACCGCCGCCCCGGATGCCGAACCTGGGCGAGGCGTACCCGAGGCCGTACCAGGACGGGGCCGCGATCGCCGCGGACCCGGAGTACGGGCGGATCGTCTGTTTCTGCGAGCGGGTGACCCGGGGGGAGATCCGCGACGCGTGTTCGTCGGTGATCCCGCCGTCCGGGATGGACGGTCTGCGCCGGCGTACCCGGGTGATGAACGGGCGCTGTCAGGGGTTCTACTGTGGCGCCGAGGTGCGCGCGTTGTTGGAGGCCCGGCGATGAGCACGGTCGTGATCGTGGGTGGCGGGCCGGCCGGGCTCACCGCGGCGGCGGCGCTGGCGCCGTCCGTCGACGTGCTGGTGCTCGAGCGCGAAGCGGTGACCGGCGGGATCCCGCGGCACAGCGACCACCCCGGCTACGGGCTGCGTGACCTGCGCCGGTTCCTGTCGGGGCCGGAGTACGCGCGCCGGCTGACCGGGCTGGCGCGGCGGGCGGGGGCCGCGCTGGAGACCTCGGCGATGGTGACCGGATGGGCCGGTGAGCGTGCCCTGGAGGTGACCTCGCCGCGAGGGCGCCGGGTGATCCGGGCCGACGCGGTCGTGCTCGCGACCGGGGCGCGGGAACGGCCGCGGGCGGCCCGGCTGATCCCCGGTGACCGGCCCGACGGGGTGTACACCACCGGGCAGCTGCAGAACCTCGTGCACCTCCACGGCCGGTCGGTGGGGCGCCGGGCCGTGGTGATCGGGGCGGAGCTCGTGAGCTGGTCGGCGGTGCTGACGCTGCGTGCGGCCGGCTGCTCCACGGTGCTGATGACGTCGGAGTACGCGAAACCGGAGGTGTTCCCGGCCGTCGGCCCGGCCGTGTCCGGGGTGCCGGTGCGTCCACTCTCCCGGGTGGTCGCGATCCGCGGCCGGGGGCGCGTGACGTCGGTCGACGTCGAGGACCTGCGCACCGGTGAGCGGCGCCGGGTGCCGTGCGACACGGTCGTGACGACCGGGGACTGGATTCCCGACCACGAGCTGGCGCGGCTCGGGGGAGTGGCGCTCGACCCCGCGACGCGCGGCCCCCGGGTGGACACGGCGCTGGCCACGAGCGTTCCCGGCGTCTTCGCGGCGGGCAACCTGCTGCACCCGGTCGACACCGCCGACGTGGCCGCGCTGGACGGCCGGCACGTGGCGCCCGCCGTCCTGGCCTACCTCCGCGGCGCCGGAGCCGGCGCCGCCCACGCCGGAGCGGGCGCTGCCCAGGCCGGGGTCGGGCTCCAGGTGGACACGCCGCTGCGCTGGGTCGCGCCGCAGCTCGTGCGGCCGGGCGGGCCCGCACCGGCGCGGGACCGGCTCCTGCTCTGGAGCGACGCCCACCGGAGGTTCCCGCGGGTCGAAGCGGTGCAGGACGGGCGCCGGATCGGCACGGTCCGGGTGCCCTGGCCCGCGGCGCCCGGTCGGGTGTTCCGGGTTCCGTTCGGCCTCGTGGCCGACGCCGATCCGTCCGGCGGACCAGTCCGTATCGCCTTCGTTCCGTGACGTTTAGGCGCATTGTCGTTTCACATTGCGCGACATCATCTCTTGACGTGAGAGACATGGGGCTGGAACATCCCGAGGTGACGCTGACCACAACGAAGAGCTCCGACCTGGGCTCTCGCGGATAGCTCCCTCCCCCTGTGACCCCCAGGAGCAGTAATGAGACGCCTCACCCTGCGGGCGGCCGCCGTCGCCGCGTGCCTCGTCGTCCCGCTCGCGGCCTGCACCAGCCCCGGCGACACCGTGGAGACCTCCCCGTCGTCGTCCGCCGGGAGCAGCAGCACCACGGGACCGGACACCAACGGCGACGGCAAGGTGGTCATCGGGGTGCTCAGCCCCGGTGACCTCAACGACAACGGCTACTACGAGAGCTTCGTCGCCAAGGCCCAGGAGTTCACCGACAAGCAGGGCTGGACGCTGATCAAGGTCGGTTCGGTCAACCAGGCCGACGCGCTCAACCAGGCCCGCAACCTGTGCCGCCAGAAGGTCGACATGGTCGCGCTCGGGGCCAGCGAGCTGAAGGACGCGATCAGCGCGTCCGAGGAGTCGGTCTGCGGCAACACCGCCTGGTACGTCCCGGCGCAGCAGGACCTGAAGCAGACGCCGAAGATCACGATCTCGCGTGACTTCATCAACGAGGTCATCTTCGCCACCGGCTACGCCAACGGGCTGCTGATGAAGGAGAAGGGCTACACCAAGGCCGGGTACGTCACCGGCCCGGAGGCCGACTTCTCGGTGCAGGCCGCCAAGGCGTTCAAGGCCGGCATCCGCTCGGTGATCCCCGAGGCCACGCTGGTGACCACCTACACCGGTGACTTCAACGACTCCGGCAAGGCCACCGAGGCCGCGCAGGCCCAGGCCAACCAGGGCGTCAAGGCGCTCTACCCCTACCTCGGTGGCGCGACCGACGCGGTGGCCAAGTTCGGCAACACCAAGAACCTCATCCTGTCGACGCCGGGCACCGACCGCTGCGACTCGACCAGCCCGAAGTTCCAGGTCTCCTCGATCTTCGACCCGGGCGAGTACTTCGCGGCGGCGCTGCAGGACTTCGCCGACGGCAAGCTGAAGATGGGTGTCTCGCGTGACTGGCACCTCGGCAAGGACCCGGTGCCGACGGTGAAGATCTGCGGGGGCACGGCGGCGCAGAACACCGCGCTGGAGACGTTCATCTCCGACGTCGGCAGCGGCAAGATCAACGTCGACGACCAGGTGGCGAAGCTCGGCGCCTGAGCGCGCCGGAAGGACCTCCGCCCGCGCGGCGTCTCTCGCGGACGTCGCGCGGGTTCGGAGGCCTGAACTTCTCGACCGACCCGCGGTGGCGCGTCAGGCGTCGCCGGCGCGCTCCGGTTCGCGGACCGTCGCGGCGATCAGCGCGGCCACCCCGAGCAGCACCGAGACCAGCACGATCGCGCGCAGCACCGAGCTCTGGTGACCGACGAAGCCGATGACCGGCGGGCCGGCGAGGAACGCGCAGTAGCCGATCGACGCGATCACGCTCACCCGGGCGGCGGCCCGGCGCGGATCGTCGCCGCCCGCGCTCATCCCGACCGGGAAGCCCAGCGACGCGCCCAGCCCCCACAGCATCGCGCCGACGTAGGCGAGGGCGGGCACCGGAGCGAACACGAACAGCAGCGAGCCGGCGATGCCGGTCACCGCGAGCAGGCGCACCGCGGTGACCCGACCGTAGCGCGCCAGCACGGCCGGCCCGAACCACCGGCCGATCGTCATCGCGGTCAGGAACCCGGCGAACGCCAGCGTCCCGAGCACCTCGGAGACGTGGTGGCCGTCGATCGCGGCGATGCTGATCCAGTCGTTGCCGACGCCCTCGGCGAACGCGAACGCGAGCACGAACACCCCGATCAGCAGCGTGCGCGGCTCCCGCCAGGCGGCCAGCGCGCTGATCGGCGCCGTGTCGCCGGCGGCGTCCGGCTCGGTCTCGTCCCGATCGGGGATGAACCGCCGCGTCTGCTGGACGACGACGAGCACGACGAGCACCGCGACGACCGGCAGGTGCACGGCGACCGGCACGGAGAACGCCACCATGACCGCGCCGACGAGCGCGCCGGCCACCGTGCCGAGGCTGAACCCGCCGTGGAAGCGGGACATGATCGAGCGGCCGAGGTGACGCTCCACGACCGTGCCCTGCACGTTCATCGCGACGTCCCACGCGCCGTTGCCGAAGCCGAGCAGGAACAGCCCGATCAGCACCGGGACGACGCCGACGAGCGAGCCGAGCGCGGCGACGACCAGGCCGATGCCGAGCACGACGGCCATCGCGGTGATCGTGCGAGCGGAGCCCAGCCGGGTGACCACCGGCCCCGACAGGGGCAGCGCCACCAGCGAGCCGGCCGCGATCGCGAGCAGCACCAGGCCGAGCGCGGCCGGATCCAGCTCGAGCTGGTCACGCACCTGCGGGATACGCGAGGCCCAGTTGGCGAACGCGAAGCCCGACCCGATGAACGCGGCGTAGGTGGCGAGGGTGGCGCTCCGGACCGCCGGCCGGGACGGCGGGGCCGGGACAGTGGTACCGGGTTGCATGGCCACCACCCTAACTCCGTTGTGTACGCGCGTACATAACGGGTTCGAGTGACCTACGTCGCGGCCGGGCGCCCACCGCGAGCACCAGCGTGACGGCTCCGGTGACGACCCCGGCGAACGCGGCGGCGGCGCGGAGCGCACCGGGCCCACGGTCGGCGGCGCGTGCTCCGACCGCGCGGGGCTCCGCGATGTTCCGGCCGGCCCGACCAGCGAGCTGCGCCGTCCGGGATCATCGGATGCCATGGAACAACCTCTGGACGGTGTCACGGTCGTCGCGCTCGAGCAGGCCGTGGCCGCGCCGCTGGCCACGCGGCATCTCGCCGACCTCGGGGCGCGGGTGATCAAGGTCGAGCGGACCGGGCGCGGCGACTTCGCCCGGGACTACGACCGCGTCGTCCACGGCACCGGCGCGCACTTCGTCTGGCTGAACCGGGGGAAGGAGTCGCTGGCCGTCGACCTGAAGTCGCCCGAGGGCGTCGCCGTCGTCCGCAGCCTGATCGGCACCGCGGACGTGTTCGTGCAGAACCTCGCGCCCGGGGCGGCGGCCCGGCTCGGGCTCGGCGCCGACGAACTGCGCGCCGCCCACCCGGCCCTGGTCACGGTCAGCCTGACCGGCTACGGCGTCGGCGGGCCCTACGAGCAGCGCAAGGCCTACGACATGCTCATCCAGGCCGAAGCCGGGCTGGTCTCGATCACCGGTACGCCCGGCACACCGTCCAAGACCGGCATCCCGACCTCCGACATCGCCGCCGGCATGTACTGCGTGCAGTCGGTCCTGGCGGCTTTGCTGCGCCGGGGGAGGACCGGGGTGGGCGCCGCGGTGGACGTGTCGATGCTCGAGGCGACCGTCGAGTGGATGGGGTATCCGCTGTACACGTCGCTGTACACCGGTGTGCAGCCGGCACGCATGGGGCTGAGCCACACCGCGATCGCGCCCTACGACTCCTACCCGACCACGGACGGCCGGATCCTCATCGGCGTGCAGAACGACTCCGGGTGGCGGACGCTGGTGACCACCGTGCTCGGTGTGCCCGAGCTGGCCGACGACCCGCGGTTCGCCACGAACGTCGACCGGGTGCGCCACCGCGCGGAGTGCGACGCGGCGGTCGCCGAGCAGTCGGCGAAGTGGTCGACGGCCGAGCTCGACGCCCGGCTCGCCGCGGCCGGGGTGCCGGCCGCGGACGTGCGTGAGCTCGACGAGGTGATCGCGCACCCGCAACTCGCGGCGCGGGACCGGTGGCGCGAGATCCGCACCGAGAACGCGACGGTCAAGGCGCTGCTGCCCCCGGTGACGTTCGCCGACGTCGAGGCGCGGATGGGCGACGTGCCGGCGCTCGGTGCGCACACCACGGCGCTGCTCCGCGAGGCCGGGCTGACCGCGGCGCAGGCCGACGACCTCCTCGCCCGCGGTGTCGCCGAGCAAGCCGCATGAACCTCGGCGTCCTGACGTCGGCCGTCGGCCTGTTCGCGGTCACGAACGTCGACGACCTGCTCGTCCTGGCGTTGTTCTTCGCGCAGGGCGCCGGACGGCGCGGGACGGCGCGGCGGATCGCGGTCGGTCAGTACCTCGGGTTCCTGGCGATCCTCGTCGCCGCCGGGGCCGCCGCGTTCGGGGCGACGTTCCTGCCCGAGGCGGCGATCCCCTACCTGGGGCTCTTGCCGCTGGCGCTCGGGATCAAGGCCGCGGTGAGCGCGTGGCGGCACCGCCACGACGCCGACGATTCGCCGGCGGGTGGGGACGGCGGGCCGCGCGCGCTCGAGGTCGCCGCGGTCACGTTCGCGAACGGCGGCGACAACATCGGCGTCTACGTACCGGTCTTCGCCACCGCCGGTGCCGGCGGCACGAGCGTCTACGTGGGGGTGTTCCTGGTGCTGGTCGCGGTGTGGGTCGCGGCCGGGCGGTGGTTCGCGACGCGTCCGGCGATCGCGACCGTGCTCTCGCGCTGGGGGCACGTGCTGCTGCCGGTCGTCCTCATCGTCCTCGGCGTGTTCATTCTCGTCGACGGTGGTGCGTTCGGTTTGTGAGGAGTTTGGTTGGATAGGAGACGATCACGGTACGGAACGGGGCGCACTCAGAGGAGCGCTGTGACGGCACTGCAGATGATCGACGTCGACACCGGTGACGTGCTGGACACGATTCGTCTGGTCGACGGGCGGATCGTGTCCGACACCGCGGCCGGCCGCGCGCTCTTCGAGAGCAAACGCACGGCCGACACCAGCGACGAGCACCTGTTCGACGCGTACACCGACTGGTGCGACGGCGTCGTCGCCCTCCAGCCGGTCCCCGCCTAACGGCGCCGCGCCTCCAGGCCGTCGAGGAACAGGTCGAGCGCGGCCGGGTAGGCGCTGCCGCGCATGGTCGTGGCGAGTGACCCCGCGCAGGCCGCGATGTTCGGATGGGTCCCGGCCGGCAGCCGGGCGTAGACCGTGCCCCAGACGGCGTCGTCCGACTCGTCGGTGCCGTGCGCGAGCGTCGCCGCCGACGCGTCGAGCGACGCGAAGCCCAGCGTCAGGTCGATGAACGCGTGGTAGTAGCGGGCCGCGTCCCTGGCGGAGAACCCGGCGTGCCGGAGGATGCCGAGCCCGAGTTCGATCACCCGGATCTCGTGCGGGCGGCCGGTGACCCGGGACGCGGTGAGCACGGAGATCCGCGGCTCGGCGACGAGCGCGCTGTGGATCCGCGTTCCGAGCTCGCGTAGCGCGGCGCGGTGGTCCGGGCCGGGCACGAAGTCGGAGAGATACTGGCCGATCAGGTCGTCGGCGACCGCCCGGATCAGGTCGTCGGTGTCGCGGAAGTACCGGTAGACGCTCGACGGGTCGGCGCCGAGCGCGAGGCCGAGCCGCCGGACGCTCAGGCCCTCGGAGCCGTGTTCGTGCATCAGCCGGATCGCGGTCTTCACGATGAGGTCGTGGCTCAGCACGACGCCGTTCTTGGTCGGCCGGCGCCGCCGCCGGGTCGTCGGCACACGAGTCATGCGGAGCAGCTTATGACAACACCATTGATGAACACGGGCTTTCGGCGTTCGATCTAGCGCCATGGACGAACAGGCGTTGTCTCCGGTGCCCGGCGCGGATGCGGCCGCCCTCACGAAGTCGCTGGGCGTCGTCGACGGCGTGGTGATCGCGGCCTCCAGCACCGCCGCCACCACCAGCATCGCGATCGGCACCGGCGTGCTCGCGTCGCTCGTCGGCCGGCAGGTGCCGATCCTGCTCGTCCTGGCCTTCCTGCCGATCCTCGGCATCGCCGGCGCGTACGCCCGGCTCAACCGCTCCGAGCAGAACTGCGGCACCGGCTACACCTGGGTGGGCCGGACGATGGGCCCGTGGCTGGGCTTCCTGGCCGGCTGGATCCCGGTCGCGGGCACCGTCGTCTTCCTCGCCTACACGACCGCGATCACCGGCTCGCTGCTCATCCAGTCGGCGGAGAAGCTCGGGTTCACCGCGCTGGATCCGAACTCGACGGCGCAGTGCACCGCGCTCGGCCTGATCGTCCTGGCGCTGATCACCTGGACCGCGGTCCGTGGCGTCTCGCACGCCGCCCGCTTCCAGAAGTACCTGCTGGTCTTCGAGTACGCGGTCCTCGCGATCTTCTGCGGCTGGGGGCTGGTCGTCGGCGACCAGGGCTTCTCGCTGTCCTGGCTCGACCCGTTCGCGATCGGCTCGTTCTCCGGGCTGGCCCAGGGCCTGGTGCTCGCGGTGTTCTTCTTCTGGGGCTGGGACGCCGCGTTCAGCGTCACCGAGGAGACCCGCGACCCCGGGGACGCCGCCCGCGGCGGGTACATCGCGCTGTTCACGATGCTGGGGCTGTTCGTGCTCGGCGCGATCGCGTTCCAGCGGGTGCTCTCCACCGACGAGCTGGTCACCAACGGCGCCCAGGGCCTCACGTACTTCGGCGCGAAACTCGCCCCCGAGCCGTGGGCCACGCTCCCGCTGATCGCGCTGATGTTCTCCGCGGTCGCGTCCCTGCAGGCCGGGGTCATTCCGACCGCGCGGCTCACGCTGGCGATGAGCCGCGACCGCACGCTCGGTCCGCTGTGGTCGCGGCTGAACCGGCGGGGGGCGCCGGCGGCGGCCACGATCGCGATCGCGGTCATCGGCGCGGGCGTCGCGGTCCTCGAAGCCGTCATCCCGACGCTCAGCCAGGCGATCCTCGCGGCCGTGAACACGATCGGGCTGCTCGTGGCGCTCTACTACGGGCTGACCGCGATCACCGCCGCGATCCGGTTCCGCGGCCTGCTGCGCAGCAGCGTGCGGGAGGCGGTGACGGCGGTCGTCGTGCCGCTGGTGTCGGGGGTGGTGCTGCTCCTGCTCGGGCTCTTCCTGGCCGGGTACTACGCGACGCTGAGCAGCGAGTGGGCGATCGGGGCCGACAACGGGTGGTTCAGCCTGGCCGCGCCGGGCGTGGTGCTGCTGGCCGGTCTCGTCGCGGCCGGGGTGGCCAAGTGGTACCGCCGGTCGCCGTACTTCAGCCGGTGACGACGAGGTTGCGGCCGTCGGCCTTGGCCCGGTAGAGGCAGCGGTCGGCCGCGCGCAGCAGGTCCGCGGGTGCCTCGAGCTCGGCCGCCCCGTCCCAGACGACCACGCCGATCGAGACGGTGACCGGCAGCTCGATCCCGCCGCCGACGACGAACGGGCGGGACGCCACGGCCAGCCGCGTGCGCTCGGCGACCGCCGCCGTCGTGGACCGGTCCGACGAGCCGAGCAGCACCGCGAACTCCTCCCCGCCGTAGCGTGCGACCAGGTCGCCGGCCCGGACGGACCTCGTCAGCCGGTGGGCGAGCTCCTCGAGCACCGCGTCCCCGGTCTGGTGTCCGTAGACGTCGTTCACCTGCTTGAAGTGGTCGACGTCGAGCAGCATGACGCCGATGCTGCGCGACCGGTCGAACTGCACGGTCAGCGCCTCCTCGAAGCGGCGGCGCGTGTTGAGACCGGTCAGCCCGTCGGTCACCGCGATCCGCCGCTGCTCGACGACGAGCAGCCACATCCGGGCCAGCACCAGCGACGTCAGCCCGGCGCACGCCGCCGCGATGGACGGGGCGTGCAGGTCGCCCCCGCGCACGTACTGGACCAGCAGCACCCCCGGCGGGACGGTGGCGACGACGGCCAGCAGGAACAGCCGCCGCCCCGACACCGACGGCGTCGCGTCGGGCACCCGGTCGCAGAGCCGCGCCATCGACGGGTGCAGCGCCGCGGCGGCGGTCAGCGGACCGGGCGCCAGGAACAGCAGGTTCCAGAGGTCGGACACGTCCGCCTCGCCGGCCACGGTGAACATCGAGTACACGATCTCGGCGGCGAGGTAGACGACGAGCGCGGCCCCGAGCAGGAGCATCGACGGGGTGCGCCGCGGGGCGCCGAGCCAGAGCCGCAACCCGAGCGAGATCAGCACCAGCTCGATCACCGGGTACGCGAGCGTCGTGCCCGCGGCCCAGCCGTGCTGCTCGCCGCCGACGAGCTGCGGGGAGATCAGGAACACCCAGGACAGCAGCGCCAGCGCGACCGCGACGATGCCCAGGTCGATCCAGGTCGCCGCGTCGCGGCCCGGGTGCCGCCGGCGGGCCCAGAGCAGGAGCGCGAGCGCGTAGAGCGGGTAACGCGGCACGAACAGCACGCCGGCCAGGTCGATCATCCCGCCGACGGTGATCGCGATGTCGCCGGCCACCTGGACCACGCCCACCGCGACGAGGCACCACCACGGCGCCAGGTAGCGGGGCCGGTAGCGCACCAGACCGATGACGATGCCGACCAGACCGGTGGCGTCCGCGATCGCGAAGCTGTGCATACCGAACGCGGAGAGACCGCCGCCGTCGACGAACAGGATAATGAGGAGCGGTACCGCGAGGAGCGGCGCACCGACGATCAGGCGTGTTCTGTCCACGGCCGCTCCCGCTCGACGGCTATGTCGTCCCCATCGTCCGGCCGAGTGCCGAGCTGAGCAGTTCGGTCGAGGTCTCGAGCTGGGGCAGGTGCCCGGTTCCGGGCAGTACCGTGAACGTAGCTCCGGGTGTCGCGCCGGCGTATCCCTGGCCGTATGCGAGGCCGACGATTCGCTCTCAGCCGGAGAATCCGGCGGGCGGCGGCTCTGGCAGCGGGCGCGCCCCCTCCGGGCGCAGGCCGTCGACGATGATCGCGAGGTAGCGCCGCCAGAGATCGGGCGACGCGTCCGGGGCGAAGCTCACGACGTGGTTCGGCGCGCACATCAGCAGCAACACGTCGGTGCCGGTGACGTCCGGCCGGAGCGCGCCCTGCTCGTGGGCCCGCTCGACGAGCCGGTCGAGCAGGGTCGCCATCCGCTGCTGGGCGTCGATCGGGCTCGCCGCGCCCCGCAGGAACGACAGGTCGCGCTCCTGCTGCCGCCGGGCCGCGGTCTCGACGAACGTGAACAGCGCGGCGCCGGCGTCGTCGGCGGTGAGCAGTTCCTCCGCGACCGCGTTGAGCTCCTCGATCCGGCTCCGCACGATCGCCGCGATCAGGTCGTCCTTGGTGGGGAAGTGCCGGAAGACCGTTCCCTTGCCGACGCCGGCCCGGCGGGCGATGTCGGCGACCGAGGCGTCCAGGCCGTGTTCGTCGAACTCGTCGGCCGCCGCGGCCAGCAGCAGCGCACGGTTGCGTGCGGCGTCGGCGCGGAGCGGGCTCACTCCGCCACCCTAACAAGTTGACCGCCCGGTCCGCTTATCGCTACCGTCGCCGCGGCTAACCTGACCCACCGGTCCGCTTGGAGGCCCACCATGAAAGCTGTCGCCGCGATCCGCTACGGAGCGCCGGAGACCTACGTCGTCACCGACGTGCCGGTACCGGCCGCGGGCCCGGGGCAGATCCAGGTCCGGATCGCCGCCGCGTCGATCAACCCGGCCGACGTCCGGCTGCCCAGCGGGGCGTACCGGGACGTCGCGCCGCTGGTCTTCCCGCACGTCCTGGGCAACGACTTCGCCGGAACGGTCACCGCCGCCGGGCCGGGGGTCAGGGACTACCGGGTCGGGGACGAGGTGTTCGGCCAGTCCGTTCCCCGGGTGCTGCGCGCGCTGGTCAGCCCCACCCGGCCCTCGCTGGGCACCGGGTCGCTGGCCGAGTACGCGGTGTTCGAGGCCGACACCCCGCTGATCGCCCACCGACCGGCCGGGCTGCCCGCCGACCGGGCGGCCGCGGTGCCGACCGTCGGGCTGACCGTGCTCGCGCTGCTGGGGACGGCGGCGGTGCGGCCCGGCGAGACCGCGCTGGTGGTCGGGGCCACCGGCGGGGTCGGGACCGCGCTGGTCCCGCTGCTGGCCGAAGCCGGCGCGCGGGTGATCGCGACCGCCACCCCGGCCGACGCCGAACTCCTGCGGACGCTCGGCGCGGACACCACGATCGGGTACGCCGAGAGCGAGTACCCGTCCGGCGTGGACGTGGCGTTCAACCTGACCCGGCCCGGTGACGGTCTCGGCGCGACGGCCGGGGCCCTGCGCACCGGCGGCCGCCTGCTGACGATCACCGAACCGATCGCCGGCCGCCCCCGCGACGACGTCGAGGCCCGCTTCGTGCTCGACCTCGACGCGGCCTTCGGCGGGATGAACGAGGTCGCGGACCTCGTCGTGGCCGGCCGGCTCCCGGTCACGATCGGCCGGCGGTACGACTTCGCCGACGGGCCGCGCGCCTGCGTCGACTTCGCTCGACGGCACACCACCGGCAAGCTCGTGGTGTCCACTTTCCGGACAGCTCCGGCGGTCTGATCCGGGTCATGCTCGGCTCCATGAGCCGCCTCCGCTTCGGCACCTTCCTGGCCCCCTTCCACCGACCCGGTCAGAACCCGACGCTCGCCCTGCACCGCGACCTGGAGCTCGTCGAGCATCTCGACGCCCTCGGCTACGACGAGGCCTGGATCGGCGAGCACCACTCCGCCGGGTCCGAGATCATCGCGTCGCCCGAGATCTTCATCGCGGCCGCCGCCGAACGCACCCGCCACATCAAGCTCGGCACCGGTGTCACGTCGATCGCCTACCACAATCCACTGTGGGTGGCCGACCGCATGGTCCTGCTCGACCACCTCACCCGCGGCCGCGCCATGCTCGGTTGCGGGCCCGGTTCGCTGCCCACCGACTCGGCGATGATCGGCCTCAACCCCACCGACACGCGCGAGCTGCTCGGCGAGAACCTCGACATCATCGTCCGGCTGCTCCGCGGGGAGACCGTCACCCGCCGGACCAAGACCCACACCCTGGTCGACGCCCAGCTGCAGCTGCGTCCGTACACCGACCCGTGCTTCGAGATCGCGGTCGCCGCGGTGGCCTCGCCGACCGGGCCGCGGATGGCCGGCCAGCACGGCGTCGGGCTGCTCTCGATCGGGGCCACGCTCACCCCCGACGGGTTCGACGCGCTCGCCCACCACTGGAACGTCGTCGAGGAACGGGCCGCGCACCACGGCCGGCCGGCGCCGTCGCGCTCCGGCTGGCGGCTGGTGGGCCTGATGCACGTCGCCGAGACCCGCGAACAGGCCTACCGCGACGTCGAGTACGGCATCGAGCACTGGTTCACGTACTTCCAGAAGGTCGCCGCGTTCCCGCAGATGGACGTCGGCTCCAGCGCCGACGTCAAGGGGATGATCGACTTCATCAACGAGGCCGGGATCGGCGCGATCGGCACCGTGGAGGACGCGCGGGCCCAGGTGCGGCGGCTCGTCGACCAGTCCGGCGGGTTCGGCGCGTTCCTGCTGCTCGGGCACGAGTGGGCCAACCCGCAGGCCACGAAACGGTCGTTCGAGCTGATCGCCCAGCAGGTGTTCCCGGAGTTCCAGGGGCAGGCGGCGAGCACGCTGGCGGCGAAGGACCGCGCGTCGGGCACCCGCGCCGCGCACGCGCAGACCCAGCTGGACGCCGTCGCGCACATGACCCAGCGGTACGAGCAGGAGAAAGCCTGACCGTCGCCCTCCGCACGGCGCAGAATGGGCCGTGCGGAGGGGAGTGGTCAATGACGACCGATGCCACCGCCTGGGAGCAGTTCCAATCCGGGCTGGAGCCCCGCGACGTCCGCGCCGAGGTGCTGACCTCGTGGCGGCGCTCGCGGTTCAGCGGCGTGGATCCCGAGCACGCCGCGGTTCCGTTCGTCGAGACCGACGTCGACTCCCGGTTCGCGCGGGCCGCGATCCCGGTGCTGGCCGGAATGGCCACGCACCTCGTCGGCCATCACTCGTGCCTGGCGCTGGCGGACGCGGCCGGCAGCGTGCTCTGGCGGTGGGTGTCGGAGCCGATGCTGCGCTCCACGCTCGACGATCTGCGGGTGGTGGAGGGGTTCAACTTCGGGGAGGAGCACGTCGGCACCAACGGGCTCGGGACCGCACTGGAGACCGGCGGCATCGCGACCGTCCGCGGCGCCGAGCACTTCGTGCACCGCTTCCACGACGTCACGTGCGTGGCCGCCCCGGTGCGTCACCCGGTCACCCGGCGCACGATCGGCGCGGTCAACGTGACGTGCCGGGCCGCGGACACGAACTCGCTGCTCCCGGTGATCGTCGGCAAGCTGGTCGAGGAGATCCGGCAGGCGCTGTACACGGTCGCCACCGCGCGCGAGCGGGAACTGCTGTCGGCGTTCCTCGCGTCGCAGCGGGCCGGCGCCGGGCCGGTGGCGGTCGTCGGCGACGACCTGGTGATCTGCTCGGAGCAGGCGGCGGAACTGGGGTTCGACCGGCTCGGGCTCTGGGAGTCGATCCGGGCCGGGGACGTCCCGGCGTTACCGGCCGACCTGCGGGCCGACGTGCGTCTGGTGCGCAGCGACGGCGCGGTGGCCGGTGCGGTCGTGACGGTCCGGGAACCGGTCGCGGCGCCGGCCGGGCGCGGGAACCGGCGCCGCACCGGCCGCACGGACCGGGTCGGCCCGGCTGCCTCTCCCACGGCCCCGGAGCCGGACGTCGTGCGCCGGGTGGCCGAGCTCGTCGCCGCCGGGCCGGTCGCGGTCGCCGGTGAACCCGGCTGCGGCAAGCTCACCGTGCTGCGCGAGGTGCTCGGCTCGCCGCTGGTGCTCGACGCGGCGGCGTACCCGCTGGACCCGGCCGGGTGGCTCGAGCGCCTGCGTTGCGGCGGAGCCGTGGTGATCCGGCACGCCGAGCTCTGGGATCTCGCGGCGGTCCGCCGGGTGGCCGCCGTGCTCGGCGAGCGGCGTCGTTCCGCGCTCGCGTTCACGGTGACGGTGACCGCGGGGCCCGGGTCACCGGCCGGGGTCCTGCTCGACGCGGTCGGGGCGAGCACGGTGACGGTTCCGCCGCTGCGCCGGACGCCGGACGCGGTGGTCGCGGCGGCCCGGGCGCAGCTGCACGGCCACGACCCGCGGCTGTCGTTCACCGCCGACGCGCTGGCGGCGCTGCGCCGCTACTGCTGGCCGGGCAACTTCGCCGAGCTGCGCCGGGTGGTGGCCGAGCTGGCCCGGGACGCCGAGGGGGTGCGCATCGGCGCCGCGGACCTGCCCGCCGAGGTGCGGCAGGCCCGGGCGCTGACGCCGCTGGAGACCGCCGAGGCCGCGGTCATCGCGTCCGCGCTCCGGGCCCATGGCGGCAACAAGTCCACCGCCGCGCGCGAGCTCGGCATCTCCCGTACCGCCCTCTACGCGAAGCTGCGCGCCTACCGGCTCTGAGCCAGGCCCGCCTCGTGGATCGCCCGCATGCGCTCGTCGAACGGCGCGACCGGGCCCACGGTCTCGACGCCCGGGGCGACGTCGGTGACCGGGAGCGCGCGGACCGGGGCCACCGGCAGGCCCCAGGACTCGCGCCAGGACGCGAGCTGGGCGCTGGACGCCGCGTACACGATCCGGCCCAGCCCCACCCAGGCGTGGGCCGCCGAGCACATCGGGCAGTGCTCCCCGGACGTGTAGACGGTGGCGCCGGCCCGCACGTCGGGGGTCAGGTTGGTCCCGGCCCACTGCGCGAGCACGAACTCCGGGTGGAAGGTGGCGTCTCCGGTCGTCGCCTCCCGGTTGCTCTCCTCGCGCAGCATGGTGCCTTCGGCGTCGGCGAGCACGGAGCCGAACGGGGCGTCCCCGCGTCCCGCCGCCTCCTCGGCGAGGGCGACGCAGCGTTCGAGGTGGGCGTGGTCGTTTCGGGTCATCGGTCCTCCACGGCGGGTCGGGTGCGCCCTGATCTTCCCGCGCGCCCCGGGGATCACCGGCGTCAGGCGTTGATCAGTTCGTAGACGTCGTCGGTGAGCGTCGTCGTCTCGGCGGCGGCGGGCGGCCCGACCGTGGGTGTCCGGCCGTAGTCGCGGTAGCTGACCCGGTACGAGTACTGCTTGTTCCTCGCGGTGGCCGGTATCTCCAGCACCAGGTCCCGGAGGCGTCCCTGCGCGTCGAGCCGGGCCAGGAACGGCACGGTCTTCGCCTTGGCGCCGAGCGCCTTCTCGATGTCCTCGCTGACCGCTTCGGCGATCGCCGCCTTGGTCACGTCGATCGTGCCCTCGAACGCGCCGGGGCCGCTCTCCCGGGCTTCGACGAGCCCGCCGAACAGCGCCGCGACGCCCCCGGGGTCCTTGCTGCCGAGGTTCCAGGAGAACGGGAGCGCGCTGTCCTTCACCCGGGCCTGGTCGACCAGGCCCCACTTGGTCGGGTACGACGGGAAACCCTCGTGGTGGCGGGGGTTGTCGAGGAGCACCCGGAACCAGGCCTTCTCGCCGATGATGCGGAAGTGCCACGTCCAGAGCAGGTCGAGCTCGGGGTCCCGGAGCACGAGGCGGGTCTCGTAGGCCTTGCCGAGCGGGTCGACCTCGCCGGTCAGGTCGGGCGTTCCGGCCGGAGCGCCGTCGTTCACCGTCGCCCAGGAGTAGGGCGCCGACCGGTACGTCGGCGCCGAGGCGAGCAGCTTCTCCCGGGCGTCTCCGGGGTGGCGCTGGGTGACGGGGCGGCCGGCGGGCTCGTAGGTGCGGCGGCGCTGGTCCCGGTCTCGTCCAGGAGCGAGCCGCAGCCGGTGAGCAGCAGGGTGAGAACGGTCAGCCGCCCACCAGCGCATCCGCCCCGACCAGGCACCCGTTCCAGCAGCGTCGGTTCGTCGCCGGGCGGCTCATCGAGCCGGAGATCCGTCTGCGGTGCTCGACGGCGGCCGCGCCCCGGCCTGGATGACCAGCAGCATCGTGCCCGCCGGGTCGCGGAAGTACGCGACCCGTTCACCCCAGGGCATGTCGGCCGGAGCGGTGACCACCGACGTGCCGGCGGCGGTCACCGCGGCCGCGAGGTCGTCCACGTACAGGCAGAGGTCGACGGCGTGGCCGGTGGCCGGGAGCGGCACCTCGCCGTAGAGGGCCGGTTCGGTGCCGAGCCCGATCGCCACCTGGCCGGTGCCGATCCGCAGCGTGAGGTAGACCGGCTCGCCGTCCTCGGGGAACCGGTAGGCCAGGGTCGCGCCGAAGACCCGCTCGTAGAACGCCCGCACCGGAGCGATCTCGCGGCAGTTCACGATCGGGAACACCGAGTCGGTCATGGGGACATCATCCGGCCAGGACGGCTCCGTAGCGCTCGACGGCGAGGTACGGGTTCAGGTGCGGGTGGCGGCTGCCGACCGCGACGTCGCGCCAGAAGCGCTGCAGTGCGTTGCTCGTCGCGAAGCCGCTCGCGCCGTGCAGGTCGAGCATCAACTCGATCGCGCTGCGGCAGTCGCGCGCGGAGTCGGCCATGTCCTCGCTCAGCCGCGCCTGGTCGGCCGCGGACAGGCCCCCGGCGTCGGCCGCCGCGGCCACCGACAACATCGTGCGCTCGGCCCGGTCGGCCAGGCGGGCGGCGTCGGCGAGCCAGTGGCGGGCGCCCGGGGACTCGCCCATCGAGGTGTACGGGGTCATGTACGGCGTGCGGCCGGAGGCGAACATCGCGCGGACCGCGTCCAGCGCGCCGAACGTCGCGCCGACGACCGGGCCGAGCACGGTCAGCCCGTACAGCATCCGGTCCTCCGGCGGGCCCGGCAGCCGCAGCGCACCGACCCGACCCTCCGGCACGACCAGGTCGGCCACGACCGTGTGGCTGCCGGTGCCGCGCATACCGGCCACCCGCCAGGTGCGGTCGACGGTCAGGTCGGCGGTCGGCACCAACGCGAACGAGAACACCCCGTCGAGCATTACGCCGAGCCCGGCCCACGTCGCGTCCTCGCAGCCCGACATGTTCGGCCAGCGACCGGTCAGGCGCACCCCGCCCTCGACGCGCTCCGCGCGCCCACCGGCCGGGTTGCCCGACCCGCTGAACAGTACGTCCGGGTCGGCGAACACCTCCCGTTCGACGTCCTCACTCACCGTGCCCGCCGCGAGCGTCTTGGCGGTCAGGCACGTCCCGGCGATCCAGGCCGTGGACGGGCAGTCGCGGCCCAGTTCGGCGAGCACCCGCGCCGTCCGTACCGCACCGGCTCCCTCCCCGCCGTACTTCTGCGGTGTACGCAGCGCGAACGCGCCGGCCGCGCGGGCCACCCGCAGGCTCTCCGCGGTCGGGCGTCCCTGCTCTTCGGTCTTCTCCGCGTTGGCGGCCAGGATGTCGTTCATGAGGCCAACCTCAGCACCGGGCCGGCCGGCCCGCCATGCGTCAGCCACCCGAAGACATACGCACGGCTACCATCGTCGGCGATGGACATGATCACGGCCGCGATCGACAGCGTCCGATCCGGACGGGCCAGAGCACGGCGGATCACCGGATCCGGCGCCTGGAAGGTGCGGTTCCCACCGATCGCCACACTGGGGTTCCACGTCCTGCTGCGTGGCGAGTCGTGGCTGATCCCCGCCGACGAGGACCCGGTCGCGCTGCGCCCCGGCGACATGATCTTCACCGCCGCGCTGACCGAGCACGGCCTGGCGCACGCGCCGCACCGGCTCGACGAGTTGCCCCCGTTCGCGTTCGACCACCGGCCGGAGCCGGCGGGTACCGCGGACTTCGAGTTCCTCTGCGGGACCTACGCGCTCGAAGGGCGGCCACCCGCGCTGCTGCGTCAGCTGCCGGGGGTGGTCGCGCTGAGCCCGGACTACGACGGCAACCCCGGGCTGCGGACGCTGGTGGACATGCTGGTCGCGGAGTACGAGGCTCGCGGGCCCGAGGCCGGGCGGGCGGCGCTCGTCGACCTGTTGATCGTGTACGCGTTGCGCCATCTGCAGGAACAGGGGGTGCCGCTGGCGGTCGAGCCCGGTATCGCCGAGGCGCTGCACGGGATCCACGAGCGGCCGGAGCACCCGTGGACCGTGCGTGAGCTCAGCGAGGTCGCGGGGATGTCACGCACCTCGTTCGCGCGCCGGTTCGCCGCGGCGGTGGGGACGTCGCCGATGGCGTACCTGACCGACTGGCGGCTCAGCACCGGTGCGCGGCTGCTGCGCCAGACCGGCACGCCGCTGGCCGGCATCGCCCGCCGGGTGGGCTACGCGACCGAGTTCGGCTTCGCCGCCGCGTTCCGCCGCCGCTACGGCGTCCCACCGGGTCGTTTCCGGGCTCAGTCCGGCTGACGCAAGCCGCTGATCAGGAGCTCCACCATCCGGCGGGGGTCGTAGCGGGGGGTGGTGCCGGCCCCGGCACAGAGGCCGCCGACGCCGCGCATCAGTTCCTGCGCGTCCTGGCCGGACCGGATCTCCCCGGACGACGCCGCCGCGGTCAGCAACCGCGTGCAGACCGGCTCGAGCCGCTCGAGGAAGTACGCGTGCAGCGGGTCGTAACAGGGGTCGTCGGACTGCAGCACGGCCGCGAGCCCCTGCTTCGTGATCACGAAACCGACGAACTCGCCGAACCAGCCCTGGAGCGCCGCGTACGGCGTCGGGGCGGTCTCGAGCCGGACCGGGCCGGACTCGGCGAGCGCCTCCACCTGGTGCCGGTAGACGGCGACGATGAGGTCGGCGCGGGTGGGGAAGTGCCGGTAGATCGTCGCCGTGCCGACCCCGGCCTCGGCCGCGATCTCCCGGATCGGCGCCTCCACCCCGGACCGTACGAACACCGCGGCGGCCGCGCTGAGCAGCGCGTTCTCGTTCCGCTGGGCGTCGGCGCGCTTCGGCTTCACGGGCCCCCCTGGTTAAACGGGACACTGTCCCGTATCTTCAACCGGGACAACGTCCCGCTTAGTTCCCGAGGTTATCGCAATGAGCACCTACCTGCTGGTCCACGGAGCCTGGCACGACGGGCGAGCCTGGGACCGCGTGGTCCCGCTGCTGACCGCGGCCGGCCACCGCGTCCTGGCCCCGTCGCTGACCGGCCACGGCGACCACCCCGATCCGATGGGCCCGCACGTCGGCCTGGAGACCTACGTCGACGACGTGGCCGGGCTCATCCTCGCCGAGGACCTCACCGACGTGGTCCTCGTCGGCCACAGCTACGCGGGGCTGATCGTGTCGTCGGTCGCCAACCGGGTGCCCGACCGGATCGCCCACCTGGTCTACCTGGACGCGATGGTGCCCGTCGACGGCGAGACGGCGGTCGACGTCCTGCCGATCACGCAGATGATGATCGACGCGGCCGAGGACGGACGCGTCGCCCCGCTGCCGGAGCTGCCGGCACCCCACGGCCTGTTCGGCGTCACCGACCCCGACGACGTCGCCTGGGTGCGGTCGATGCTCGTCGACGAGCCGGTGCTCGCCTACCGGCAACCGGTGCGGCTCGACCACCCGGCCGTGGCCGCGGTCCCGCGCGTCCACATCCACTGCGTCGGCTTCGAGATCGAGGGCATCACCCGCCGCCCGGTGCCGGAGGGACAGCCGGTGTGGGAGCTGCACAGCGGGCACGACTGCATGATCACGGTCCCCGACGAACTCGCCGCCCTCCTCCTGAAACTGGCCTGACGCGGAGGCCCGGCCGATCTCAGCCGGGCTCCACCACGGCCCGGAAGCGGCGGATCACCTCCGTGACCACGGCGTCGAAGGGGGCCGCCCACACGTCGGCGTTGAAGATCTCCACCTCGATGTCCCCGCGGTACCCCGCCGCCGCCACGGCCGCGCCGAGGACCCCGAAGTCGATGTGCCCGTCGCCGGGAAGGCCGCGGGCGAGCAGGGCGTCCGGCGGCAGCGGGGTGATCCAGTCGCAGACCTGGTACGACGCGATCCGGTCACCGGCGCGGGCGATAGCCGGGAGCACCCGGGGGTCCCACCACACGTGGAACGTGTCGACCACGACCGCGACCTGCTCCGCGGTGAAGCCCGACGCCAGGTCCAGCGCCTGGTCGAGAGTGGAGAGCACGCCGCGGTCGGCGCAGTAGAGCGGATGCATCGGCTCGAGCGCCAGCCGTACCCCGCCCGCCCCCGCGTACGGCGCCAGCTCGGCGAGCCGGGTGGCGACGCGCTCGCGGGCGCCGGCGAGGTCCCGGGATCCCGGCGGCAGGCCGCCGACCACGAGCACCAGCGTGTCGGTGCCGAGCGCGACGGCCTCGTCGATCGCCCGCCGGTTGTCGTCCCGGGCGGCGCCGGCGTCGTCGCCGGTGAGGAACCCGCCGCGGCACAGCGACGACACCCGCAGCCCGGCGTCGCGGACGAGTTTCGCGCCCCGTGCGACCCCGGCGTCGGCCAGCGGTTCGCGCCACACCCCGATCGCCTCGACACCGTGGCGCGCGCACACGTCCACGGCCTCGGCCAGCGTCGCCCGGTTGATCGTCTTCTGGTTCAGCGACAGGCTCATCGGTCGTCCACCACCGGGAACGCGCTCCCGCTCATCCGCCGTGCACCGCCAGGAACGCCCGCACCCGGAACGCGGCGAGCTCCGGATCGGGCAGCAGGCCGGCCCGGTCGGCCAGGCGGAACGCTTCGATCAGGTGGGGCACGCTGCGTGCCGTCGTCGCCCCGCCCACCATCGCGAACGCCGGCTGGTGACCGGCCAGCCAGGCCAGGAACACGATCCCGGTCTTGTAGGCCGAGGTCGGGGCCTCGAACAGGTGCCGGGCCAGCGGCACGGTCGGCTCCAGCGCCGCCGAGTACCCGGCGAGGTCACCCGCGTCCAGCGCGACGTCGCCCCGTCGCTCACCACCGTGCGCCTGCCGCTGGGCGAGCTGGGCCGCACCGCCGCCGAACTGGCCCTGACCCCGGACCCGTCGCCGTCGCCCCGCGTGGTCACCGTCCCCGGCGAAGTGGTCCTGCGCGAGAGCACCCGCCCGCTCGTCGGCTGAGCGCGGAGCGCACCGTCCGGCCGACCGGGCTGTCACGGAACCGTCATACGGTTGCCGGAGAACCTCCACGCCCGGCGCGGATGCTCGGTACCGAAGCCCCAGGCCTCGGGAGGAGACGCGCATGCTGTACCCCTTGCCGTTCGACGAGGGGCGGCCGGACGAGACCGCTGCCCCGCCGATCGACCCGGACTACCGGCTGGCCGCCGAGGTGTACGCCCGGCTGCTCGTCGACGATCTGACCCGCTCGGCGCGGATCGGCGTGCAGGCGCAGGCCGGGGTCGTGCTGCTGCGGGGGCGGGTGCGGGCCGAGGAGGTGCGTGCCGCGGCCGGCCGGGTCGCCGTCGAGGGCGGTGCGCGTGACGTGCTGAACGACATCGAGGTCCGGCGGGGCCGCGGGCTGCGCTGGCCGAACCTCGTCGTGCTGTTCGTCGTCGGTGCCTACGCCAGCCTGGTCGCCGGCATCCTCGGGGTGAACGCCGGCTGGATCGCGCTCGCGCTGATCTGCGCGCTCGCCGCCCAGCTCCTGCAGAACCGCTACCGCGACGCCGCCCGCCGCGCCCGCGATCAGCGCCCCGGCTGAGCCGCCGACCGGGCCGCCGGCTGAGCCGCCGACCGGGCCGCCGCGCGGCTGCGCGCGATCGGGGGCAGCGCGGCGGGCAGGATCACCAGCGCGAGCACGCCGCACACCAGGGCCAGCCAGCCGAACCCCACCGCCGCGACCACCACGCCGGACGCGAGCCCCCCGGTCGTGCCGGAGATCGCGATCGAGACGTCCACCTGCCCCTGGACCTTCGCGCGGACCCCTAGCGGCACGGCGTCGGTGATCAGCGCGGTGCCGGACACGAGGCCGAAGTTCCAGCCGAGCCCGAGCAACGCGAGCGCCAGCGTCAGCAGACCGACCGACGAGCCCGGCGCGGCCGCGGCCACCAGCGCGGCCGCCAGCAACGTCACCCCGGAGGCGACCGCGACCGCGATCGCGCCGAACCGGTCGACGAGCCAGCCGGTCACCGGCGACGGCAGGTACATCGCGGCCACGTGGACGGCGATCACCAGCCCGGCCGCCCCGGCGCCGTGCCCGTGGTCGACCAGGTGCACCGGCGTCATCGTCATGATCGCGACCATCACCAGCTGGGTGACGACCATGACCGTCACCCCGAGCGGGAGACCCGAGCGCACCGCCTCCGGCCCGGTCGCGACGGGCTCGGCCGGCGCCGCGCGCGCCGCCAGCAGCGGATCCGGCCGCAGCCAGACGAACAGCACCAGCGCGGCCAGCCCGTACGCGGTGCCGCCGAGCAGGAACGGCCCGGCCAGCGCCGGGATGCCGAGGGACGTGGCCAGCGCTCCGGTCGGAGCGGCCAGGTTGGGCCCCACCACGCCGCCGAGCGTCGTGGCGACCAGCACGGTGGAGACCGCGCGGGCCCGGCGGCCGGGTGCGGCCAGGTCGGCCCCGGCGTAGCGCGCCTGCAGGTTCGTCGCGGTGCCGGCGCCGTACACGAAGAGCGAGACGAACAGCAGCACGGCGTTGTCCGCGACCGCCGCCACCAGCACGCCGAGGCTGCCGAGCGCGCCGGTGAGATACCCCAGCGCGAGCCCGGGACGCCGACCGCGACGGTTCGAGATCCGCCCGACCGCCACCGCGGCGAGCGCCGACCCGGCCGTGAACAGCGCGGTCGGCACCCCGGCCAGCGACGTCGAGCCGAGCATCTCCTCGGCCAGCAGCGCCCCGACCGTGATGCCGGCGGCGAGCCCGGCGCCGCTCAGTACCTGCGAGACGACCAGAACGGTCAGGACCCGGCGTTGTGCGTTCACAGACCCACGTATACCCGGGACGCGTTCTGCGACCAGACCAGCGGCACCATGTCGTCGGGGATCAGCGACGCGATCGCCCGGGCGTTCTCGGCCTGTCCGGGCACGCCGGGCCAGTCGGTGCCGTAGATCCACTTGCGCGAGAGCCGCGCCAGGTCGAACCGCGCGTAGTACTCCGGCAGGCGTTTGGGCGGCAGGCCCGACAGCTCGATCCAGACGTTCTCCCGGGCGAGCGCCAGGAACGCGGCGGCGTCGTACCACCAGCCGCGCCCACCGTGGGCCAGCACGACCGTCAACGCCGGGAAGTCACGCAGGACCGTGTCGACGAAGACCGGGTCGGCGTTCGCGTTCGTCGAACCGGGGAAGCTCGACGTGCCGCAGTGCACGATCAGCGGCACGCCCCGCTCCACCAGCACCGCGTACGCGGGGTAGAGCGCCGCGTCCGACACCCGGAACCCGCCGTGCACCGGGTGCAGTTTCAGCGCCGCCGCTCCCAGGTCGAGCTGCCGCGTCAGCTCGGCCGCGATCGGGTGGTGCAGATGCGGGTTGACGTTGGCGACCGGCCGGAACCGCACCGGGTTCTGCTCCACCAGCGGCAGCAGGTCGTCGAAGTGCTGGTAGCCGGTCGCGAGCGGGCTGTACTCGCAGAACAGCAGCGCGGTGTCGACGCCCTCGTCGGCGAAGAGCCGGTCGAGCGCAGCCGGGCGAGGTGTGCCGTCGGACGCCCAGATCTCCTCGACGATCCCGCTGCGCCCGAACCGGCGCGCCCAGTCCATCCAGGCCGGTTTCACCGACCCCAGCACCGGGACGTGCACGTGCGCGTCGATCAGCCGCTGCCCGTCGAGCACCTCAGGACCTCCGATCAGCCAGTGCTGCCCACTCCGCCCGGGCCTTCGGCGCCCACGCGGCATGCCGCTCCCGGAACACCTCGGCCGCGCGGTGGCCGCTCCAGCGCGGGGGGAGCAGTTCCCGCGGCAGCCCCGGGTCGAGCAATGGGAACCGGCGCCACTCCTGCACGAGCCGGATCTGCGCGAGCAGGGCCTGGCGGTCGGTGCGGGGGCGCCGCCGGCCCACCAGGTCGAGGAACGACTCGTAGCGGCGCTCGATCTCGTCGAGGTCCCACGCGGAGCGGGTCAGCGAGCGCTCGTCGCCGATCCGGCCCGACGACGCCACGAACGACCAGCCGGGCAGCCCCAGGTCGGCCAGGACCTCCGCGACCTCGGGCTCCCGGTCGACCCACGGCGTCACCCAGGTGACGCCGTTGAGCGCCCCCAGCCCGGCCCAGCCCAGCCGGGTGCGCAGCCGGTCGCGGAGCGCGCGCTGGTTCTCGGGCGCGCTGACGCTCGTCACCAGCCAGCGCCCGTCCCACGGCCGGTCGCCGCCGGCGAACCCGAAGATCCGGGTGGTGCCCTCGCGGAGCAGCCGCACGCCCGCGTCGGTCAACGCCCACCGGGTCTGGCGGCCCACCCGGGAACCGGAGATCCATCCGCTGTCCGCGGTGCGCATGATCGCCTGCCGGGTCGCCTTCTCCGCGATCTCGAGCTCGCCCATCAGCTCGAGCAGCGTCGCGGTCCAGACCGGGTGGCCGCCGGGGAGCACGAACTCGCCCAGGATCGTCAGCAACAGGCTCGGGGCGCTCGCCGCCCCCAGCTGCTGCCGCCGGGAGACGACCGGTTCGGTGGTCACCCCCTCACTATATTCACTACATCGCCCCGAACTCTTGCGGCAAACATGTAGCAGGTTTCAGGATGGGGACGTGGACATCTCGTTCGACACCGATCCCGACCGCTACCGGCACTGGTCGCTGGCCGTCGACGGCGACACCGCGACGCTGACGCTCGCCGTCGACGAGAACGGCGGGCTGGTTCCCGGCTACGAGCTGAAGATGAACAGCTACGACCTCGGCGTCGACATCGAGCTCCACGACGCCCTCCAGCGGGTGCGCTTCGAGCACCCCGAGGTGAAAGTGATCGTGGTCACCAGCGGGCTGGAGCGCATGTTCTGCGCGGGCGCCAACATCAAGATGCTGGCCGCGTCGTCGCACAGCTGGAAGGTCAACTTCTGCAAGTTCACGAACGAGACACGCAACGGCATGGAGGACTCGGACCTGCACTTCATCGCGGCGGTGAACGGTACCGCGGCCGGCGGCGGGTACGAGCTCGCGCTGGCCTGCGACGAGATCGTGCTCATCGACGACAACTCCTCCGGCGTCTCGTTACCCGAGGTGCCGCTGCTCGGGGTGCTGCCCGGCACCGGTGGCCTCACCCGGGTCGTCGACAAGCGGGGCGTCCGCCGGGACCTCGCCGACGTGTTCGCGACCACGGCCGAGGGCGTGCGCGGCCGGCGCGCGGTGCAGTGGCGGCTGGTGGACGCGGTGGCCAAGGCCCGCGACTTCGAGGCCGAGGTGGCCCGCCGCGCCGCCGACGCGGCCGCCCGGTCCCGGCGCAACGGCAGCGGGGGCATCACGCTGACCCCGCTGCGCCGCGAGGGCCTGCGCTATCCGCACGTGACGGTCGAGGTCGACCGGCGCGCCGGGACGGCCACGTTCGTCGTGGCCGGCCCCACCGCGGTCCCCGGCGACGTCGACGAACTGCACCGGGAGGGCGACGCGTCCTGGCTGCTGGCCACCACCCGGGAGCTGGACGACGCGATCCTGCGCCTGCGCTCGAACGAGCTCGAGGTCGGGACGTGGCTCCTGACGACCGCCGGCGACCCGGCCGTGGTGGCCGCGTACGACGCGTTCCTGCTCGCGCACCGCGACGACTGGCTCGTCACCGAGATCATCGGGTACTACCGGCGCACGCTCAAGCGGCTGGACACCAGCTCGCGCAGCCTGTTCGCGTTGATCGAGCCGGGGAGCTGCTTCGTCGGGACGCTGGCCGAGATCGCGTTCGCCGCCGACCGGCAGTACATGCTCTCGGGCCGGTTCGAGGACGACGAGGACCCGCTCCCGCCGGCCGTCCTCCGGCTGGACGAGTTCAACGCGGGGCTGCTGCCGATGAGCAACGGGGTCTCGCGGCTGCAGACCCGTTTCGTCGGGAACGCCGAGGACCTGAAGGCCGCCCTGGACGCCGTGGGCCGCGATCTGACCGCGGACCGGGCCGACGCGCTCGGCCTGGTCACCGGCGCGCCCGACGACCTCGACTGGGCCGACGAGATCCGCCTGGTCGTCGAGGAGCGCGCCAGCTTCTCCCCGGACGCGTTGACCGGGATGGAGGCCAACCTCCGCTTCGCCGGGGCCGAGACCCCCGAGACGAAGGTCTTCGGCCGGCTCACCGCCTGGCAGAACTGGATCTTCCAGCGTCCGAACGCCGCCGGGCCGGAGGGCGCGCTGCGTCGCTACGGCACCGGGCAGCGTGCCGACTACGACCGGAAGCGAGTGTGAGATGTCGGAGATCGCCGATGCGCCGGCACCCGAGGGGCCGCTGTCGCGGATCGACTACAGCGAGCGCATCCCCAACAACGTGAACCTGTCCGGTGACCGGCGCCTGCAGCGCGCGCTGGAGAGCTGGCAGCCCAAGTTCCTCGACTGGTGGAAGACGCTGGGCCCGTCCATCCCCACGCACGACGTCTACCTGCGCACCGCGATCGCGGTCGGCCGCGACGGCTGGGCGCACTTCGACCGGGTGCCGATGGAGCAGTACCGCTGGGGCATCTTCCTCGCCGAACGCGACCCCGACCGCACGGTCGGCTTCGGCCGCCACAAGGGCGAACCGGCCTGGCAGGAGGTGCCGGGGGAGTACCGCAGCGAACTGCGCCGGCTGATCGTGATCCAGGGCGACACCGAGCCGGCGAGCGTCGAACAGCAGCGGCACCTGGGGAGCACCGCCCCGTCGCTCTATGACATGCGCAACCTCTTCCAGGTCAACGTGGAGGAGGGCAGGCACCTGTGGGCGATGGTCTACCTGCTGCACGCCTACTTCGGGCGCGACGGCCGCGAGGAGGCCGACGAACTGCTCAAACGCAACTCCGGTGACTACGACTCGCCACGCATCCTCGGCGCGTTCAACGAGGAGACGACCGACTGGCTGTCGTTCTTCATGTTCACGTACTTCACCGACCGGGACGGCAAGTACCAGCTCGGCACGCTCAAGGAGTCGGGCTTCGACCCGCTGGCGCGCACCTGCCAGTTCATGCTCAAAGAAGAAGCGCACCACATGTTCGTGGGCACCACCGGCGTGCAGCGCACCGTGCAGCGCACCGCCGAGCTGATGCGACAGCACGGCACCGACGATCTGTGGGAGCACGGCGGCATCCCGCTGAGCGTCATCCAGAAGTACTTGAACTTCCAGTACTCGGTCTCGATGGACCTGTTCGGGTCGGAGACGTCGTCGAACGTGGCCGCCTACTACGCCGCGGGCCTCAAGGGTCGCTGGATGGAGGGCCGGCGCGACGACGACCACGTGCTCACCGACGCCACGATGGGCGTGCCGGTGATCCGCGGCGGCCGGATCGTCACCGAGACCGTGCCGCTGCTCACCGCGCTCAACCTCGACCTGCGCAACGAGTACGCGGCCGACTGCGCCACCGGCGTGAAGCGCTGGAACACCGAGCTGGAGAAGGCCGGCGTCGACGCGCGGCTCTCGCTGCCGCACGAGGGCTTCAACCGCCGGGTCGGCACGTTCTCCGGGTACCACGTGCTCCCCGACGGCACGATCACCGACGACGCGGCGGCGGTGGCGGCGTGCCTGCCGAGCGACGAGGACCGCGCCCGCGTCGCCGCGCTCATGGTGCCCCACCACGAACCCGGCGACTTCGCCGGCTGGATCTCCCCGCCCGCGCACGGCATCAACGACCTGCCCGTCGAGTACGACTACGTCCGGTTCTGACTAGGGGTCACCGTGGATTCCTTCAATGCGGCTGAGTGGCTGATCGGCCGGCACGCGCCCGAGCGGGTGGCGATCACCGCGATCGACCTCGACGGCTCGGTCCGGGACGTGACCTACGGAGCGCTCGCGTCCGGCGTGGCCGACTTCGGCGCCGCGCTGCGCACGGCCGGGTTACGGCCCGAGGAACGCGTGCTGCTGTGCCTGGGCGACTCGCCCGAGCTCGTCACCGCGTTCCTCGGGAGCCTGCGGATCGGCGCCGTGCCGGTGCCGGTGAGCACGATGCTCACCCCGAAGGACATCCGGGTGCTGGCCGCGGACAGCCGGGCGCGGATCGTCGTGCTCTCCTCGGAGTTCGCGGCGCTGGCCCCGGCGCTGGAAGGGCTGCCGGACCTCGCGCACGTCGTGGTGTTCGAGGGGCCGGTGCCGATGGTGCGCGGGGTGCCGGTGTGGCCGTGGGAGTCGTTCCTGGCGCTCGGCGGCGACCCGGCGCCGTACCCGACGAGCGCGGAGTCGCCCGCGTTCTGGCTCTACACGTCGGGTACGACCGGCACGCCGAAAGCCGCGGTGCACCGCCACGGTTCGCTGCGCGACACCGCCGAGACCTACGCGGCCGACGTGCTGGGCATCGGCCCCGACGACGTCTGCTTCTCGGTGGCGAAGATCTTCTTCGCCTACGGGCTGGGCAACAGCCTGACGTTCCCGTTCGCGGTCGGCGCGCGCACGGTGCTCGACCGGTCCCGGCCGAACCCCAAGGCCACGATGCGCACGCTGCAGGAACACCGTCCGACGCTGTTCTTCGCCGGGCCCACGTACTACGCGGCGCTGCTCTCGGCCGGGCTCCCGCCGGACACGTTCGCGAGCGTGCGCGCGTGCGTGTCGGCCGGGGAGGCGTTCCCCGCGCCGCTGTTCACCCGGTTCACCGAGTTCTTCGGCGTCGAGATGCTGGACGGGATCGGGTCGACCGAGATGCTGCACATCTTCATCAGCGGCCGCCCGGGGCGCACCCGGGCCGGCACGACCGGGGAGATCGTCGCCGGGTACGAGGCGAAGATCGTCGACGACGACGGGGTCGCGGTGCCCGACGGCACCCCCGGGCACCTCTACGTGCGGGGCGGTTCGGCCGCGTCCGGGTACTGGTCGCGCACCGAGGTGACCCGGCGGGTGTTCCAGGGGCCGTGGGTGCGGACCGGGGACACCTACGTGCGGTCGGCGGACGGCTACTACAGCTCGCTCGGGCGCACCGACGACATCATCAAGGCCGGCGGCATCTGGGTGTCGCCGACCGAGGTCGAGGAACACCTGCGGGCGCACGCCGACGTCGCGCAGGTCGCGGTGGTGTCGGTGCCGGACGCGGCGGGGCTGGACAAGCCGGTGGCCTGCGTCGTGCTGGCGCCGGGCGCGGAGACGACCACGGCCGACCTGTCCGCGTTCTGCCGCGAGGGCCTCGCCGCGTTCAAGCGCCCCCGCCACGTCCTCCTCTTCGACGCGATGCCGGTGACCGCGACCGGCAAGCTGCAGCGCTTCCGGGTCCGCGAGCTGGCGATCGAGCGCCTCACCGGCCCGGCCTGAACCGGGCTCAGGGGCGCAGCACCAGGCGTCCGCGCAGGCCGCCCGCTTCCAGGCGGCGGTGCGCCCCGGCGACGTCGGTCAGCGGGAGGACGTCGGCGACCCGGAGCCGCAGGTGCGCCGCGGCCAGCGACTCGAGGCGGGGACCGTCGGCGCGGATCCAGACGTGCTCGACCCGCACCCCGCGCAGCGGGACCGGGCCGCCGCCGAGCACCGCGACGAACACCCCGCCGCCCCGGACCGCGTCGAGCGTCACCGCGCCGAGGTTCGCCGCGTCGATCGCGGCGCTCACCCCGCCGGGCACCAGGGCGCGGACGCTGTCGGCCAGGTCGGCGTCCCGCGGGACGACCGCCTCGACGCCGAGCGTCCGCAGCCACTCCTCGTCGCGGGGCCCCGCCACCGCGATCACCCGCAGCCCGGCCCGGACGGCCAGCTCGGCGGCGTACCCGCCGACCGCGCCCGCCGCCCCGGTCACCAGCAGCGTCCCGGCGTCCGGCCGGCCGGTCAGGTCGAGGGCCTGGGCCGCGGTCAGCGCGCCCAGGGGCAGGGTCGCCGCGTCGATCAGGTCCACGTCGCCGGGGCAGTGCGCGACCGCGTCGGCGTCGAGCACGACGAAGTCGGCCTGGGCCTTGGACGACAGGGCGATGCGGTCGGAGAGGGCCAGCACCCGGTCGCCGACCGCGAAGTTCCCGACCCCGGCGCCGACCGCGTCGACGGTGCCGGACACGTCCCACCCGAGACCCACCACCGGGCGCGGCGGGAGCAACCCGCCCGCGGTCAGCGCCCCGGACCGCGTCTGCGCGTCCACCGGGTTGACGCCGGCCCCGGCGACCGCGATCCGCACCTGCCCCGCGCCGGGCCCGGGGACCGGAACCTCGGCCACCTCCAGGACCTCCGGCCCACCGAACTCACGTACGACCACCGATCTCATGGGGCCGAATTTACGGAGAGCTACTCTCCCCGGGGAAGTACGCACCCCGAAGTGCGTACCGGAGCGGGGAGTACGGACATGACCACCCGGACCCAGGCCGAACGCCGGCGGGAGCGACGAGCCGCCTACGACGCCTACCTGGCCGAGTGCCCGTCGCGGCGGCTGCTGGACCGGATCAGCGACAAGTGGGTGAGCCTCGTGCTCACCGGGCTCGCCGACGGCCCGCGCCGCTACAGCGACCTCGGCCGGCTGATCGCCGGCGTCAGCGAGAAGATGCTGACCCAGACGCTGCGGACGCTGGAGCGCGACGGCCTCGTCACCCGCACCCTGACCCCGGCCACCCCCGTGCGGGTGGACTACGCGCTCACCCCGCTCGGGCAGAGCCTGCTCCCGGTCATGGCCGCGGTCAAGACCTGGGCCGACACCCACATCGAGGACGTGGAGGCCGCCCGGGAGACGTACGACCGGTCCCGGCAATAGGTCAACGTCGCCGCGGGCGTGCCGATCTGAACGGCGTGGGGAAACGCGGGCGGGAGCGGTGGAGGCGCAGCGGCCTCCTCCTCGTCGGCGCGGTGCTGCTCGGCGGCGGCGCCGTCACCGCGGCCGCGTACGACGTCGTCAATTCCGGTGAGGAGCGCTACTCCGCCCAGGTGATGACCCGGTACGCCGACGAGCTGGCGGTGGCGGTCAGCGACCGGGTCGTGCGTTACGGCGAGACGCTGCACGACCTGGCCGCCGCGGTCGGCGCGCAGACCGACCTGCGTGGCGACGACTTCGCCCGGATCACCGCCGGGCTGGACAACTCGCGGCTGGCCGGGGCCGCGAGCATCAGCTTCATCGTGCCCGCGACCACGGCCGAGATCCCCGCGGTGCAGGCGTACTGGCGTGCCCGGGGCTCGCCCGACCTGGCCCTGAACCCCACGCCGCGCACGGCGGAACACGCGTTCGTCGTGCTCGAACGGATCTTCGACAACAGCGCGACGATCGTCGGCGTCGACCTGGCGCAGCGGCCGCAGCCCACCGAGGCGCTCCGGGTCGCCCGCGCGAACGGCGCGCTGGCGATCAGCCCCGCGTTCACGCTGCTGCGTGACGAGGGCATCCCGGCACTGAGCCGTCAGCCCTCGGTGGCGTTCGCCGTCCCGGTCTACACCGGGCTCGGCTCGACCGGCCCGCACGTCTTCGAAGGCTGGATCGTCATGCCGGTCCGCGGGCAGGACTTCCTGTCCTCGACGCTCCTCGAGCGCGGGCAGGGCGCGGTGCAGGTGACGGTCACCGAGGAGACCGCGCAGGCCGCGGTGCTCACCACCGCGTTCCCCGGGCAGCTGGTACGCGACGACTCGCTGACCCGGAGCCGGACGGTGGTGGTCGGTCAGCGCCGGTGGCAGCTCACCGTCCGGCCGACCGCCCGCCTGATCGCCGCGACCGACCGCGGCCTGAGCCGGTTCACGATCGCGGCCGGGGTGGCGCTCACGCTGATGCTCGGCGTCCTGACCGGCGCGCTGGCCGGTAGCCGGGGCCGTGCCCTGCAGCAGGTCGACGAGGCCACCGCGGCGCTGCGGCTGGACATCGCCCGGCGCGAACGCGTCGAGGCGCGGCTGCGCGAGCGCGAACAGGAGCTGCAGCGGCTGGCGTTCCACGACCCGCTGACCGGCCTGGCCAACCGGACGCTGTTCTACGACCGCCTCACCCACGCGCTGGCCACGCACGCCCGCGCCGAGCGCGTGGTCGCGCTGCTCTTCGTCGACCTCGACGGGTTCAAGGAGGTCAACGACCGGCTCGGCCACCAGGCCGGGGACGTGGTGCTGCGGACGGTCGCCGACCGGCTGCGTGCCGGTCTGCGCGCGGTCGACACCGTCGCGCGCTTCGGCGGCGACGAGTTCGCGATCATCCTGGAGGGGCTCTCGGCCGCGCCGGACGCCCGCCGTGCCGCCGAGCGGGTCATCGCCGACCTGCGGGCGCCGATCGACGTCGACGGCGCCGAGGCCCGGGTGTCCGCGAGCGTCGGCATCGTGCTCAGCGGCGTCGGCGCCGACGCCGACGAGCTGATCCGCGGGGCCGACGCCGCGATGTACACCGCGAAGAACTCCGGCAAGAACCGCTACGTCGAGGCGGGGGCCTGACCGTCAGGCCAGGCTCAGCACCGCGACCAGGAACGACGATTCCGGCCCGAACGGGCGCAGATCCCAGGTGCCGAGCAGGTGGTCCGGCGTGAGGCCGGCGTCCTCGGCGTCGGCCAGGAAGTCGTCGAACTCGTACTCCCGCCCGGAGCCGAACCCGGTGACGACCCGGCCGCCGGGCGCGAGGTGGGCGCGGAAGCGGCGCAGGATCTCGACCCGGGTCGACGGCGCCACGAACGTCATCACGTTGCCCGCGCACACCACGACGTGGAAGGCGCCGGGCAGGTCCAACCGGGCCAGGTCGCCGACGATCCACTCCGAGCCGGGATGCTCGGCCCTGGCCTCGGCGATCAGCCGCGGGTCGAGGTCGACGCCGACCACCCGGTGCCCGGTCGCGGCGAGGAGGCCGCCCACCCGGCCGGTGCCGCACCCGGCGTCCAGGACGCGGGCGCCCCGGGGCAGCAGCGCGTCGACGAACCGGGCCTCGCCGCCCAGGTCGTGCCCCCGCGCGGCGAGCCGGCGGAACCGCTGCACGTAGCGCTCCGAGTGCCCGGGGTCCTTGGCCAGGATCCGGAGCCAGACGTTCTCCTCGGTCACGAGCTACCTCACGTTTCTCGGGGTGTCCGGGGGGATTCTCCAGGATGATGGGCGTCCGACCTCAACGACGAGGGGCGCGCATGGCTGTCTTCCATTCCGACCTGCGGGCCGGGCGGTTCCTTCCCCCGTTCACGATCGGCCCGCGGTCCGCGCGGGTGCTGGACCGGCTCGGGCCGGGCGCGACGACGTTCCCCGACGACGTCGTCGTGGAGGACGTCCGGACACCGGACGTGCTCGTGCGGTTCTACCGGCCGCGGTACCTGAGCGGCCCGGCGCCCGCGCTGCTCTGGCTGCACGCCGGCGGCATGATCATCGGCAACCGGTGCCAGGACGACACCACGAACATCGCGTTCGCGCGCACGCTCGGCATCATCGTCGCGTCGGTGGAGTACCGGCTGGCGCCGGAGCACCCGGCCCCGGCCGCGCTGGAGGACGCGTACGCGGCACTGCGCCGGCTCGTGGCCGACCCGGACGTCGACCCGGCGCGGGTCGCGGTCGGCGGCGCCAGCGCGGGCGGTGGGCTCGCGGCGGCGCTGGCGCTGCTCGCGCACGACCGGGGTGACGTGCGACCCGCGTTCCAGCTGCTGCTGTACCCGATGCTCGACGACCGCACGGTGCTGCGTACCGATCTCGACACCCGGCACGTGCGGGTCTGGACGCCCGGCAGCAACCGGTACGGGTGGACGTCCTACCTCGGTGGGGCGGCGCCCGGCGACCCGGCGGTGTCGCCGTACGCCGCGCCCGCCCGCCGGGAGGACCTGAGCGGTCTGCCACCGGCGTGGATCGGCGTCGGGACCCTGGACCTGTTCTACGAGGAGGACGCGCACTACGCGGCGCGGTTGCTGAAGGCCGGCGTGCCGTGCGACTTCCACGTCGTGCACGGCGCGTTCCACTACTTCGACGCGCTGTTCCGCCGGAAGAAGGTGTCGATCGACTTCTGGCGGGCCCAGGCCCGCGCGCTGCGTGCGGCGTTAGCCGGCCCGGCGGGCGCGCGAGACGGCTAGACCGGCGGCGATCGCCGCCGCCCCGGTGGCGGCGACGGCCCGGACACCGCGCGGGCGGGTGGGGGAGAGCGCGGTGGTGAGCAGACCCCAGCCGGACGTGGCTGCGACCGGACCGGCGCCGCGCCGGCTGGCGGCGACCCCCGCGGCCACCGCGGCGCACACCGCGAGGAGCCCGGCGGCCGACGACCGGACCGTGCGGGGCGACTCCTTGCCCGCCCCGGACAGGTTCGCACCGGCGGCCAGGTTCACCGCGCTCGCGAGCGTCGTCCAGCCGAGCAGGAGACCGGTGCCGACCGGTGTCGCCCGGCCCGGGTCGGTCAGGCCCTGCACGCGCGCGTGCGCCACCCCGGCGAACCCGGCCGCCAGCGGGAGCAGGAACGGCGTGGCGGCGAACCGGTCGCTCTGCGCGGCCAGCGACCACACCGTGTTCGTGAGGTACGCGCCGGTCAGCGGCCAGCCCGTGCGCCGGCTGGTCTCCTGGTCGCTCGCGCGGACCTGGGTGAGCGTCGAGGCCAGGCACCCGGCGAAGATCGGTGCCCAGACGACGAACGCGTAGTTCGGTGGCGTGATCACGGTGTCGTAGCGGTCGGTCTGCTCGCCGCGGCCGAACAGCGCGCCGAGGTTGGGGACGGCGACGAACGCCGCGCACGCCCCGGCCAGGGCGATCGAGCGGGTGCGGTCGTGCGTACTCTGTTCCACGGGTACCTCCGCAACAAAGTAGCTTTGTTTCCAAGCTACCCTGGCTGTCGTGGAAGCGCAGCCGTTGACCTGGGCGGTCCATCACCTGGCCGTCGCCGTGGCCGAGTTCGACGCGTCGGTCGCGCGCCGGCTCGGCCTCTCCGCGGGCGATTACCTCGCGCTCAAGCACCTGCTGGCGGCGGCCGGGCCGGTGGAGTTCGCGGATCCGCCCGGGCCGGTGGAGCTCGGGCGGCTGCTGGGGCTGAGTTCCGGCGCCGCGACCGGCCTCGTCGACCGGCTCGAGCGGGCCGGGTACGCCCGCCGCGAACCCCACCCCCGCGACCGCCGCCGCCAGATCGTCCGGGCCACCGCACGGGCCGAGGCCGACGTCGTGCGCGCGCTCGAACCGGTCGCCGCGGAGATCGACCGGATCGGCGCCGGGCTGACCGACGAGCAGCGGGAGCTGACCGTCTCCGTGCTCGGAGCGCTGGCCGCCGTCCATCGGGCTCAGGACCCGAGCCCCTCGTAGGCGGCCGTGATCGCTCCCGGCGACCGGCGCGGTCCGATCGGGCACTGGCGACCGATCAATACGCTCGCGGCCGTGACTACCTCTCGCCGGGATCCGGGCCCGGTCCTCGTCGGCATCCTTCTCGCGGCCGTGCTCGCGCTGATCGGCGGTGCGCTGGCGTCGTGGCGCGCGTGGGAGGCGACGAGTCCACTGCCGACGGCCGCGGAGTTCGCCGAGATCGGGCGGCTGGTCAGCCCCGGCGATCCGGCGCCGTTCACGCGGGCCGACCCGGTGCGTGACGACGTGGCCGACACCGGCACCGTGATCACGGTCGCCGAGTACGGGTCGGCCGCCCCGGCCCCGGGCCGGTCGCTGGACGGGATCCGCGACCGGTTGAAGGCGGCCGGCTGGCGGATCGTCGGCGAGTCGAGCGAGACCTACGAGGGTTCGACCGAGGCGAACGTCGTCGCCACCCGGGGGCACCTGCGGATCTTCGTGATCGACTCGTTCTGGGGCAACGGCGGAGGGCTCTTCACCAAGGTGCTCCGCGAGCCGACGAGCGTTGTGACGCTCGCCGGCCTGGCCGGCGCACTCGCCGGAGCGGCGCTCGGGTGGGGCCTGGTCGTCTGGGGTGACCGCCGGACCCGTGACCACCCGCTCCGGCGCCGGGCCCTCGTCCTGCTGACCGGTGTCACGCTCGTGCTGCTGATCCCGGCCGTGGCCTGGACGCTCTACCGGGCGCTGCCGGACGGCGTCACCGAGGCGCACAACTACGTCCAGGAACCGTTCTGGCGCGGGCTCACCGGCGAGCCCACGGCGGTGCCCGCCCTCGTCGCGGCCGTCCTCGCCCTCCTCGTGCTGGTGGTCCCGTTCCCCCGCCGCCGGGCTTGACAGGCAACCTTTTGGTTGCCTAAATAGAGGACGTGGATCAGGTCTCCGACGAAGCGTTCAAAGCGCTTGCCGACGCGAGCCGCCGGCTCCTGCTCGACCGCCTCAACGAGCGCAACGGCCAGAGCCTGCGCGAGCTCGGCGACGGTCTGGGCATGACCCGCCAGGCGGTCAGCAAGCACCTGGCCGTGCTCGAGTCGGCCGGCCTGATCCGCGTCTCCCGGCACGGCCGCGAGAAGCTCCACTACCTGGACGCCGGTCCGATCACCGCGATCGCGGACCGCTGGATCAACCGGTACCACCGCGACCGTGCCCGGGCCCTGGCCGACCTGCGAACCGCACTGGAGAGCGCCGTGGACTTCGTCTACACCACGTACATCCGCACCACGCCCGAGCAGCTCTGGGACGCGCTGCGCCAGCCCGAGTTCACCGCGGCCTACTGGGGGGTCCAGTTCCGCTCCGACTGGGCCGCCGGCGCGCCGATGACCTGGTCGGACCGCGGGTCGGAGACCTCGCACCCCGAGCAGCGCGTGCTGGTGCACGACCCGTACCGGCGGCTCGCGTACACCTGGCACACGTTCACGCCGGCGTGGGCGGCCGCGAACGGCATCGACGACGAGACGCGTGAACGGCTCGCCGCCGAGCCCCGGTCCGCGGTCACGTTCGAGCTCGAACCGGCCGGGGACGGCGTCGTCAAGCTGACCGTGGTGCACGGGGACCTGGAGCCCGGCGGGGTGCTGCGCTCGATGATCAGCGAGGGCTGGCCGCGGCTGCTCTCCGACCTCAAGTCGCTGCTGGAGACCGGCTCCGTGCTCGCCGCGGCCGGCTGAGCGTCAGTCGGCGGTCTTGCCGACCACCGCGAACGCGGAGTCCAGGTCGACGTTCCACTCGACGTTGTCGGTGGTGCGGACCTCGACCTCGTAGGCGACGCCCGCCCGGTCGCCGCGGTCGACGTCGAGCACCGTGCTCCCCGGGACCGCGGCCACCGCGGCCTTCTCGGCCGAGGCCTGCTCGGCGGGGGTCAGCGGCCGGTCGTCGGCCTCGGGAGAGCCCGAGGGCGCCGCGGCGGTGCCGGCGTCCGGAGCGTCGGTCTCCTTGGTGACCACCTTCAGGTCCTTGTCCAGCGTGACGTCGACCTCGGTGCCGTCCTCGCGGCGCACCTCGACCTCGTAGGCCTCACCGCGGTCGTCGCTGGTCTCGACGTCGGTCGCGGTACCGCCGCCGGCGGCCTCGACCGCCGCCTCGGCCACCCGGTCGCGGTCCCCACCACGGACCTCGTCGTTCGCGGAGGCCGTCGTGGCCCACACGCCTCCGCCGACGGCCAGGGCGGCGACCACGGCGGTCGAGGCGAGAACGCGCTTGCTGCGGAGTTTCGTCGTGTTCATGTCGCACAGCCTGCGACGCGGACCCTGAATCTCCCCTGAACGCACCTGAAAGCCGTTTCAGGCAGGCAGCCGCACGGTGAAGCGTGCCCCGCCCCCCGGTGCCGTCGTGACCGCGACGGACCCGCCGTGGGCGGTCACGATCTCACGCACGATGGCCAGCCCCAGCCCGCTCCCGCCGGCGTCACGGGCGCGGGCCTCGTCCAGCCGCACGAACCGCTCGAACACCCGCTCCCGTTCGCCGGCGGGAACGCCGGGCCCGTCGTCGTCCACGGTGAGCTCGACCGTGTCCCCGGCCGTGCGCACGCCGACCGCGACGGTGTCCCGGGCGTGCCGGGCCGCGTTGTCCACCAGGTTGCGCACCACCTGCGCGAGCGCGCTCTCGTCGCCGCGCACCCGCCCGCCGCCGATCCCGGTGGTGTCCACGGCCAGACCGCCGCGGGCGATCCTGCGCGCCTCCCAGAGGGCCAGATCGTCCAGGTCGACGTCGCTGCGCGCGCCGTCGACACCACCGGCGTCGGCCCGGGTGAGCAGGAGCAGCTGCTCGACCAGCCGTTGCAGCCGGGTGGACTCCTCCAGCACCGTCCCGGCCAGCTCGCCGTCCGGGAGAGCGCCGGGGTGGGCCTGGGAGATCTCGGCGACCTGCCGGAGCCCGGCCACCGGCGAGCGCAGCTCGTGCGAGGCGTCGGCGACGAACCGGCGCTGCCGGAGCTGGGCGTCCTGCAGGCGTGTCAGCATGCGGTTCATCGTGCGGGCGAGGCGTCCGATCTCGTCGCGGGAGGCCGGTTCGGGCACGCGGCGGTCGAGCCGGTCGCCGGTGATCTCCTCGACCTCGCGCCGGATGCGTTCGACCGGGGCCAACGCCCGGGACACGACCACCCAGGTCACGCCGCCGACCAGCAGCACGAGCAGCGGCAGGCCGACGGCCAGCGGGGTCACCAGCGCGGACGTGGAGTCGTCGAGCTCCTCCAGCGAGACCGCGACCGACACCTTCGTGTCGTCCTCGCGGTCGGTGACGACGAGGTAGGGGTGGTCGGCCCCGGGGAGCCGGACCTCGTCGGCGGGTTCGTCCGGGAGCGGCACGGACGAGCGGACCACGGTGCCGTCCGCGCGCGTGACCTGCCAGGCGACGTCGTCGAGGTCGTCGTCGTCCGCGGTGGCGTCGCCGGGGCGCGCGAGCAGCTCGGCGGCGCGCTGCTCGGCGGTGTTCTCCAGGCCCTCACGCAGCGAGCCCCGGACCAGCACGACGAGCGCGGCGGCCCCGGCGAGCAGGGCCACCGCCACGACGAGCATCGCGGCGAGCGTCGTCCGGGCCCGGACGCCCCGGCTAGCCACCGTCGCTGCCCAGGCGGTAGCCGGCGCCGCGCACGGTCTGGATCGCCGCCCGGCCGAACGGACGGTCGATCTTGTTGCGCAGGTGACGCACGTACACCTCGACGATGTTCGGGTCGCCGACAAAGTCGACGTCCCACACCGCGTCGAGGATCTGCCGCTTGGAGACGACGTCACCGGCGTGCCGGGCCAGGAACGCGAGCAGCGAGAACTCGCGGGCGGTCAGCTCGATCTCGGCGTCGCCGCGCCACGCCCGCCGCGCGGCCGGATCCAGCCGCAGGTCGCCGACCTCGAGCTGGGTGGGGCGTTCCCGCGCGCCGCGCCGCGACACCGCGCGCAACCGGGCCACCAGCACCGGGAACGAGCACGGCTTCGTGAGGTAGTCGTCGGCGCCGGTGTCGAGGCCTTCGACCTGGTCCCACTCGCCGTCCTTCGCGGTGAGCATGAGGATCGGCGTCCAGTTTTTCTCCGCGCGCAACGTCGCGCACACCTGGTAGCCATTGATCCCTGGGAGCATGAGGTCGAGCACGATCGCGTCGTACGAGTTCTCACGGGCCAGCCAGAGCCCGTCGACGCCGTCGTGCGCGACGTCGACCGCGAAGCCTTCCGCTTCGAGCCCGAGCCGCAGGGTGCGGGCGAGCCGCTGCTCGTCGTCGACGACGAGGACACGCATGGTTCGGCCTCCGGAGGATCGGAAACCGCAATCTTCCGTCACCCCACCTGAACGGGAGCTGAAGGCACACCGTGACCCACGATCTGCACGCCGTCTCGCGCGGGACCGGACCGGCGGTGCTGTTCCTGCACGGCAACCCGACGTCGTCGTACCTGTGGCGCAATGTGCTGGAGCCGGTCGCGGCGGCCGGCTTCCGGTGCGTCGCCGTGGACCTCGTCGGCATGGGCCGGTCGCCCCGCCCCGACCTGGAGTACCGCTTCGCCGACCACGCCCGGTACGTCGAGGCGTTCGCCGGCGAACTCGGCCCGGCGACGCTCGTCGGGCACGACTGGGGCGCGGTGCTGGCGATCGACCTGCTCGGGCGGCGGCCGGACCTGGTGAACGCGGTGGCGTTCCTGGAGGGGCACCTCCATCCGGTCGCGCGGCTGGACCCGCTGTTCGAGGAGGCCCGGTCACCCGGCCGCGGTGAGCAGCTGGTGCTCGAGGAGAACGTCTTCGTCGAGACGGTGCTGCCCGGCGGGGTGCTCCGCACGCTCACCGACGCCGAGCGGGACGCCTACCGCGCGCCCTACCCCGACCCCGCGAGCCGCAGGCCGCTGCTGGCCTGGGCCCGCGAGATCCCGGTCGAGGGCGTACCGGGCGACGTGACCGCGGTGGTCCGGGCGAACCAGCGCGTGCTGGCCGAGTCGCCCGCCCCGAAACTCCTGCTCCACGGCGAGCCCGGCGCGGTGATCGGTGCGGCCGAGGTGGCCTGGTGCCGGGCGCACGGCCGCCGGCTGTCCGTGGTCAGCGTGGGCCCCGGCACCCACTTCCTCCCCGAGGACCACCCGGACGCGATCGCCACCGCCCTGATCGACTGGCTGCCTAGGCCGGGGTCCAGAACGGATCGCGGCCGATGAAGCCGAGGAGACGCGTCGGGCCGTCGGAGCCCTCCGGTACCGCCACCCGCGGGCCGTACTGGCCCGACCCGCGCATCACGTCCTCCATCGGCTCCATCCCGTCGACGAGCAGCGCCGCGAACGCCGGGTCGAGCCGGTCGTCCTGGCCGGTCGCCCGGGCCAGGTCCCAGGTGTGCATGAAGACGTCCGCGGTGTAGAACTGGTCGATCGCGCGGTCCAGCGGGATGTCGCCGATGTGCGGGTTCGACAGCGTCCGCGGCGGCGTCGAGCGGTCGTCCAGCAGTGCCTGGACGGCGGCGGCCTGGGCCTCCCACGCCCCCGCCGGATCCGCGTCCACCGGCGGGCCGGCCGGGAGCGTGACCCCGGCCCCGCCGGCCAGGAACGCCGGGAACCACTCCACGAGATGACGCACCACGTCCCGGGCGGTCCAGGACGCCACCGGCGACGGAACGTCCCAATCCTTCGCGCCGCGGGCCCGGTCGGTGAACACCCCGGCGATCACCCGGTGCCGCTCGGCGGGCGAGAGCTCAGACAGTGCCATCGGCGAGCATCCCGTCCAGAGTGGCGTACCCCTCGTCCAATCCGACCTCCATGCCGCTCTTCAGCCAGGCGTCGCGGCTCGCGAAGCTCTCCACCAGCGACTGGGTGTGCAGCCGGGTGCGGCCCTCGCCCAGGTCGGTGAACCGCAGCGTCTGCAGCGAGACGCCGTCCGGATCGCCCTCCCAGGTGAACGTCTGCACGATGCGGTCGGGCCGGATCTCGTGGAACGAGCCGTGGAACGCGAACTCCTCGCCGTCCCGGCTCGACACGAACCGCCAGCTCCCGCCGGTGCGGGCGTCCCAGTAGTCGATCCGGTTGGCCAGGCTGTCCGGCCCGACCCAGCGCACGAACAGCTCCGGGTCGGTGTGTGCGCGCAGCAGCTGCGCGGGCGTCGCCCGGAAGTCCCGGGTGATGCGGATGATCGGCAGGGCCGGATCGGCCTCGATCTCGGTCATGGTGCGGATTCCTCCTCGTTCAGGTCCGCCAGCACCTGGTCCAGGCGCTGGTAGCGCTCCTCGGCCCGCCGGCGGTACCGCTCGATCCACTCGTCCATCGACGTCAGCGCTCCGATCTGCAGGCGAACCGGACGCGGCTGCGGGCCGGGTACCCGGGTCACGACGCCGGCCTCCTCGAGCACGCGCAGGTGCTTGTACACCGCCTGCAGGCTCATCCGGTACGGCTCGGCGAGCTGGTTCACGGTGGCGTCGGCGACCGACAGCCGCGCCACGATGTCGCGCCGCGTCGGGTCGGCCAGCGCCGCGAACGCCCGGGACAGCTCGTCGACCGGCATCGGCTCACCCTCTTTTCAACTCATCGGTTTAAAGCCAAGCTAGCGGGAGGCCCGGGGGAGGTCAAGCACCAGCGCCGGCTCCCCGACGGGTGCGGCAGGACACGCCGACGCCGGCGAGCGCCGCCGGTTCCTCGCGGCGCAGCCCGGGTCGCGTCCCCCGCAATCGCGCAAATCTTCGTTCACATCGCCGGTTCGGTGAAGTGGCTGACGTGGGCCTACGGACGCCGTAGAACGGATGCTGCGGAACCGCCCGTCGTCGCGCGTGTCACTGCTCCCGGAGGTATCGATGCCCCTCGCCCTGACCGACGATCACCGGCAGCTGGCCGACGTCGTCCGTTCGTTCACCGCGGCGCACGAGCTGCGCCGGGCCACGCGCGAGGCGTTGACCCAGGACGCCCCCACCAACGCGGCCTGGAAGCAGATCGCCGACCTGGGCTGGACCGGCCTGCACCTGCCCGAGGCCGTCGGCGGCTCCGACGCCGGCCTGGCCGAGCTCGCGGTCGTCGCCGAACAGCTGGGCGCCGCACCCGCGCCGGGCCCGTTCGTCGCGGCCGCGGCGGCCGGGGCGGTGCTGGACGCGGTCGCCCCCGACGACGTGAAGGCCGCGCTCCTGCCCGGCCTCGCCGACGGTTCGCGCATCGTCGTGCTCGGCCTCACCGGCGCGCTGACCGAGACCGGCGGCACCCTGTCCGGATCGGTCGGGCCGGTGCCCGGCGCCCGCTGGGCCGACCACGCGCTGGTGCGGGTCGGCGCGCACGACCTCGCGCTCCTGCCGCTCGCCGACGTCGTGAGCGAGGCCACCCCCGGCCTCGACCCGTCGCTCGGGGCCGCGAAGCTCCGGGTCGAGAACCTGGACGCGCGGGTCTTCCGCGGCGCCGCCCCGCTCGCGGTCCGCGTCGGGCGCACGCTCGTCGCGGCCGAGGCCGCCGGCGGCGCGCACGCCACGCTCGCGATGGCGGTGGAGTACGCGAAGGTGCGCGAGCAGTTCGGGCGCACCATCGGCAGCTTCCAGGCGGTCAAGCACCACCTGGCCAACATGCTCGTCGAAGCGGAGACCGCGACCGCGACCGCCTGGGACGCGGCCCGCGCGGCGGACACCGCGGACGACGCCCAGGCCGATCAGGCGGCCGCGGTGGCCGCCGCCACCGCGCTGCACGCCTACCAGGCCAACGCGCAGAAGGCGATCCAGATCCTCGGCGGCATCGGCTTCACCTTCGAGCACGACGCCCACCTCTACCTGCGTCGCGCGATCACGCTGGCCGCGCTCTGGGGCCCGGTCGCCGGCGCCCGGGACGACGTCGCCGCGGCGGCACTGGCCAAGGTCCGCCGCGAGTACGCCGTCGACCTGCCCCCCGAGGCCGAGGCCTACCGGGCCGAGGCCCGCGCCTTCCTCGAGACGTTCCGGGCGGCGCCGCCGGAGAACCGGCGGCAGCTGCTCGTCGACTCCGGCTACCTGGTGCCGCACTGGCCGAAGCCGTGGGGCCGGGCCGCCGAGCCGATCGAGCAGCTCGTCATCGAGCAGGAGTTCACCGGCGTCGACGTCCCGCAGCTGGGCATCGGCGGCTGGGTGACGCTCACGATCAGCCAGCACGCCGACGACGAGCAGGTGCGACGCTGGATCCCGGCGTCCCTGCGCGGCGAGCTGGTCTGGTGCCAGCTGTTCAGCGAGCCCGGGGCCGGCTCCGACGCCGCCGCCGTGCAGACCCGGGGCAGCAAAGTGGAGGGTGGCTGGCGCGTCACCGGGCAGAAGGTCTGGACCAGCGGCGCCCAGTACTGCAACCGCGGGCTCGCGACCGTGCGCACCGACCCCGCGGTGCCCAAACACCAGGGCATCACCGCGATGGTCGTCGATCTGACCGCCCCCGGCGTCGAGGTGCGTCCGCTGAAGGAGATCACCGGCGCGGCGATGTTCAACGAGGTGTTCTTCAACGACGTCTTCGTGCCCGACGAGGACGTCGTCGGCGCGGTCGACGCGGGCTGGACCGTGGCCCGCGCGACGCTGGGCAACGAGCGGGTCTCGATCGGCCGGGAAACGACGCTGGGTGTGCGGGCGTCGCAGCTCATCCGCGTGATCGAGGGGTTCGGCGTCACCGATGTCGGCCTGTTGCGCGAGTACGGCCGGCTGGTCGCGATCGAGCAGTCCACCCGCCTGCTCAACCTCCGGATGGTGACCCGCGCCGTGGCCGGGAGCACCGAACCGAGCATCGAGGGCGCGCTCACGAAGCTGATCGGGGCCGAGCTCGCCCAGTCGCTGAGCGAGCTCGGCCTGCTGCTGGCCGGCCCGGGCGCGATCGACGGCACGGCGGACCTGCTGACGACCGGCTATCTGTACTCCCGGGCGATGACGATCGCCGGCGGCACCTCCGAGATCAGCCGCAACGTCATCGCCGAGCGCATCCTGGGCCTGCCGCGCGACCCGCTGAACCGGTGACCGGTTCGTCCCCGTCCGCTCACCGGCGGACGGGGACGTAATCCGGCCCCGGGGTGATCCCGGACGCGAACGCCATCAGGTCCGCGTCGCTCGTCCGCTTCGGCACCAGCACCACCGCGACCTGGTTCTCCGGGAAGCGCACCAGCGCGGTCTTCCACAGCTCCTGGTAGGACCGTTTCCGGATGACGGTCCGGCCGTCCAGCGCCCGGGTCTCCAGCACCGGTTGGCGGTCCGAGAAGCCCGCGTAGCCCTCGACGGGGTCGGCGTTGCCGAGCCGGATCATGTACGGCGTGAGGGTCTTCTGGCCCGCTTCGGTGGACATCCAGGTCGTCATCGACGTGGGCGCCAGGTTGATCGTGGCGCCGCGCCAGTCGTCGTACTGGCTGGCCACTACCCGCAGACCGGTCAGGTCGGCGATGCGGACGACGTGCGGCACCGGGCGCTCCCGGTCGACCAGGCCCCGCGCGACCCGGAGCAGGTCGTCACCGGACGCGGCCAGCGGCTTCTCCCCGCCGGCGAAGTGCAGGTGGACTTGCACCCACTGGCCCGGTTTCCGCTGCCAGGTGATCTCCTCGGTCGCACCGTCGGCGTCCGGGGAATTCGTGCCGTACGGCGGGGCGCCGACGGCGTGCGGCGGCACCGAGTACGTCGTCGCGGTGACGCCGTTGACGTCGGCGGTCCCGGTCGTGCCGTTGCCGCGGGTCGGCGGGAGCTCCACCGGGGAGATCGTCACCTCGATCGGCTCGCGGTCGGCGGTCGCGGTGAGCCGCCAGACGCCGGGCGGGACCAGGTCCAGCGTCTCGGTGTCGAATCCGTCCGGTAGCCAGCCGAAGTCCACCGGCGACGGCGGAGCGCTGTCATCAGGGTGCGGCGAGGCCGGGACGAGCCGGTCGGGGGTACGCCAGGGCGCGACGGCCCAGAGCACGCCCGCGCCCGCGAGGAACACCACCGCGGCGACGCAGCTGAGCAGCGCCCGGCGGCGACGGCGCCGGCGGGTGTCGCGGGCCAGCACGGCGTCGGCCAGGTTCGGGTGCGCGGAGATTCCGGCGGCCCAGTCGGCCAGCACGTGCCGCACCGCCTGTTCGGTCTCGTTCATCGCAGCTGTCCTCCCTGCAACTCGTGTGCTGTTCCGCGCAGCCGGGCCAGCCCACGGCTGGCGTGTGCCCGGACCGTGACCGGCGAGCAGCCGATGAGCTCGCCGATCGCGGTGTCGTCGAGGTCCTCGTAGAAGCGCAGCACCAGCACGGCGCGCTGCTGGCGCGGCAGGGCGCTCAGCGCCTGCCGGAGCGCGTCCCGCTCGGCGTAGCGTTCGGCGTGGTCACTGCCCGGCAGCGCGACGTCGGGCGCGGCGGCCGACGGGGTCTCGGACGACGACCGGCGCCGCCGCCAGCTCAGGTACTGCCGCAGGATCGCTTTCCGGACGTAGCTGCTGATCGCGTCCGTGCGTTCCAGCGTCGACCAGCGCCGGTGGACCCGCATCAGGGCTTCCTGAAGCATGTCCTCGGCGAGGTGGTAGTTGCCGGTCAGCAGGAACGCGAAGCGGAGCAGCGGGGTGCCGTGCGCCGCCACGAACGCGTCGAAGCCGTTGGGGTCCACATACCTCACACGGGCCGGGGCCCGGGATCCGTGTAGTCAGTGCCGGTGGGATTCGGCCAGCGACGAGCCGCTCAGGCGCCCGGCGACGACCTCCGCGGCGGTCGGACAGCTCCGCGGGCCGGGGTGCGGGCACGCCAGCGCGTGCGCCACCGCGCTGCGCGCCGCCTGCGCGCGGGCGATCCGCTCGTCGAGCTCCGCGAGCTTCCGCCGGGCGAGCGCCCGCCAGGCGTCCGGGTCGTCGTCCCACGACGCCAGGACCGCGCCGATGTCACGGAGGCTGAAGCCCGCCTCCTGCAGCACCAGGATCTGGCCGACGTCCCGCGGAGCCGACGCCGGGTAGCGGCGCTGCCCGCAGACCCGCTCGGCCGCCGGGAGCAGCCCGAGCTCCTCCCAGTAGCGCAGCGCGGAGGCCGCCACCCCGGTGGCGCGGGCCAGGTCACCGATCGAGTGGCCGGAACTGGTCATCCACCAACCCTAAGCGGTGCGCGGTCACCGCGGCCTGCACGCGGTTACGCAACCCGAGCTTCTCCATCGCCGCCGAGACGTGCGTCTTCACGGTCGTGACGCCCAGGTGCAGCGCCGCGCCGATCTCCGCGTTCGACAACCCCGCGCCGACGAGCGCCGGCACCTCGGTCTCGCGGAGGGTGAGCGGGTGGGCGGGCGGAGCGGACGACGCGGCGGCGTGGGCCTCGACCGCCCGCGCCACGATCCGCGACAGCACCGAGGGGGCCAGCCGCGGCTCGCCCAGGGCGGCGCGCCGCACGGCGTCGATCATCTCCTCCGGCGGCCCGTCCTTGACCAGGTAGCCGATCGCTCCCGCGCCGAGCGCGCCGAAGAGGTCGGCGTCGTCGGCGAAGGTCGTCAGCACCAGGACGCGGGTCGAGGGCTGGGCGTCGACGATCCGGCGCGTCGCGGAGATCCCGTCGACGAGCGGCATGCGCAGGTCCATCAGCACCCAGGCGCGCGTCGAACCGCCAGCCTCGGCCGTCGGGTCCGGCCGTGAGCGTGCCGCCCAGCAGCGCGACCCGTTCACGCAGCCCGGTCATCCCCGGTCCGGCGCCGCCCTTCCTGCACCACCCGTACCGCGGTGGTGCGGAGCACCAGCGGCGCCACGGCGACGTCCTCGGCGATCTCGTCGTCGACCCGCAGGCCGGCGGCGCGGACCCGCCCGACCGCCTCGCCCGTCGCCTGCTCGGGTTCGGTGGCGGGAGCGCCGGTGACCTCGGGGTCACGCAGCACTTCGAGCAGGCCCCGTAACTCGTTGAGCACCTGGATCGACGTGCCGCGGACGGTGTCGAGCGCCACGACCAGGCTGAGCGCCGTACCCCCCCACCACCGTCGCATGTCCTCCAACCTAGGCCGCGGGCGGAGCACGGCCTCCTCCTTCTGGCCGCGTCACCGGCCGTCGGCGGGGTCGGCCGCGTTCGTGTACCACCCGCGGCGGTCGGTCAGGGGTCCTGGCGTTTCTCGTTGAACCGGTTGACCAGGTTGGACAGCAGCCGCATCTCGGCGGCAAGCGCCTGCTCACCGGCCGGGGTGATCGCCGCCCAGGTGCGCGGGCGCCGGCCCTCGTAGCCCTTGGTGATCGCGATCAGGCCCTGCGCGGCGAGGATGTCGAGGTGGCGGCCGAGGTTGCCGTCGGTGAGGCCGAGGAGCTTCTTCAGGTAGGGGAAGTCGGCCTGGCCCGCCTCGTCGAGCACGGTCAGCAACGCGAGGCGGGTCTTCTGGTGGATCGTGTCGTCGAGCCCGAGCGCCGGGTGCGGCTCGGTCACCGCCGGGCCAGACCCCAGGCGAGGAGCGCGAGCCCACCGACGAGCTCCACGCCGCTGAACAGCCACGGGTTGCCCGACAGCGCGGCCAGCCCGCCGAGGCAGCCGACGAAGGCCAGGACCTTCGCCACCGTCCGCAGTTCGCGGGTGTGCTGCTTCAGTGCGACCGCGTAGAGCACGGCGGCCGGCCACACCAGGGGCGCGAAGACGCCGACGAACAGCACCGGGACGAACAGGATCGCGAGTAGCGGCACGCTGACGACGTAGCCGATCGTGATCGGGCGGTAGGAGCGCGGGCCCTCGCCGACACCGTCGCGGGCGGCGACGTGGCGGGCGTGCTGCCAGAGCGCGAACAGCCCGAGCGCCCCGGCGAGCGGCCAGTAGACCAGTGCGGTGAGGTGCGTGGCCATCGCGCTCTCGGTCGCCGCCGACACCGCCGCGGCGAGCAGGACGTGCGCGACGACCAGCGCGCCGAACGTCAGCAGGGGAGCCGTGACCGCACGACGGTCGCTGCGGACGCGGTCGCGGAGCTCTTCCAGGTACGCCTCTGTCATACCTAGAACTCTACAACGCAGAGTCAATCGGCCGCGCCCGGGAGTTCCCCGGTCGCGGCCGGGCGCGCCGGGTCGGCCGACCACGCCGACCACGAGCCCGGATAGAGCGTGGCCGGGATACCGGCGACCGCCAGCGCGACCAGCTCGTGGGCCGCGGTGACGCCCGAGCCGCAGTAGACGCCGATCTCGGCGTCGGCGTAGGGCGCGAACCGTTCCCGGAGCGCGCCGGTCGACAGGAACCGGCCGTCGGGGCCGAGGTTGCCGGCGGTCGGCACGTTGTGTGCGCCCGGGATGTGCCCGGCGCGCGGATCGACCGGCTCGACCTCGCCGCGGTAGCGCTCGGCGGCGCGGGCGTCGAGCAGGACCCCCGGGAACGCCGGGATGTCGTCGGTGGCGAGCGTGGGCAGGTGGCCGGGGCTGAGCGTCACGTCGCCCGGTTCCGGCTCGTGGTCGCCGGACTCGGTCGGGTAGCCGGCCGCGGCCCAGGCACCGAAGCCGCCGTCGAGCACGCGGACGGACTCGCACCCGGCCCACCGCAGCAGCCACCAGGCGCGGGCGGCCGCGAGACCACCGGTGTTGTCGTAGACGACGACCGGCTGCCCTTCGCGCAGGCCCCAGCGGCGGGCGGCGGCCTGCAGGTCGGCGACGTCGGGCAGCGGGTGGCGCCCACCCTCCGGGCCCGCCGGGGCCGCGAGCTCGGTGTCGAGGTCGACGAAGACCGCCCCCGGGAGATGGGCCTCGCGGTAGTGGTCGTGGCCATGCGGATCACCGAGGGCCCAGCGGACGTCGAGCAACGCCGGGGCCTGCTCGGCGGCGTGCAGACTCACGACGTCGACGAGGATCTGTTCACGACTCATGGGCCCAGTCTCCGCTAATCAGTTGTTCACCTGGCGCCCACCCGCGCGTCGCGAGCCGGTCGGGTCGAGCGCGAACGGTGTGGACTCGTGCAGAGTCTCCAGGTGAGTGTCGTGATCCCCACCCGCAACCGGCCCGGACTCGTGGTGCGGGCGGTCCGGAGCGCGCTGGCGCAGACTCTGCCCGACCTCGACGTGGTCGTCGTCGTGGACGGTCCGGACCCCGCGACCGGCGCGGCGCTGGCCGCGATCGGCGACGACCGGCTGCGCGTCGTCGAGCTCGCCGAGTCCGGCGGCGCACCGAACGCCCGCAACGCCGGCGTGCGCGCCGCGCGGGGCGAGTGGACCGCGTTCCTCGACGACGACGACGAATGGCTGCCGGAGAAGCTCGCGACCCAGCTGGCGCTCGCGCAGGAGTCGCCGTACGCGCTGCCGATCGTCTCCAGCCGCCTGTACATGCGCACGCCGCGGGCCGACACCGTGCTCCCGCGCCGCTTACCGGGCGACGGCGAGCAGCCGACCGAGTACCTGACCGTGCGCCGGGGCGTGTTCCACGGCGACGGCTTCCTGCAGACCTCGACGATCATGGCGCGCACCGAGCTGCTGCGCCGGGTGCCGTTCACCGCCGGGTTACGCCGCCTGCAGGAGCTCGACTGGAGCCTGCGGTGCCTGGAGCACGAGGGCGTCGGCCTGGTCTACGCCGACGAGCCCCTCGTCATCTGGCACGCCGACGAGAACCGGGCGCGGATCAGCGCCGACGCGCCCTGGGAGCAGTCGATCGAGTGGCTCAAGGAGAGCCGCGCGCGGGTCACGCCCCGCGCGTACGCGGCGCTGGCGATGAGCGTCGTCGCGTCGATGGCCGCCACCAGCAAGAGCCCACGGGTGTTCGCCGATCTGCTGGGGGAGGCGGTCCGCCACGGCCGGCCCGGGCCGATCGACTACCTGACCTACGTCCAGGTGTGGCTGCTCCCGCCGGGCTTCCGGCGCGCCGTGCGCGACCGTGTGCTCGGCCAGGCCGCGGCCGGATGATCAGGGTCCTCTCGGCCGCGGTACTCGTGGTCGCGGCCACGATCGTCGAGTTCGTCCGCACCGGCAGCGTCACCGAGACCGGTGAGGCCGCGGTCGCCGCGCTGATCGCGGCGGGCGTCGCGTGGCTCGCGCTCTCGCTTCCGGGCACCACCGTGCAGGGCACCGTGCTCGGCGGCACGCTGGTGCTCGCGGGCATCCTCACCTGGACCTCCACCGACCGACCGATCGCCATCTGGGCGGTGCTCGGCGTCGGCGGCGTGCTCTACGCGTGGTGGAGCCGGCCGTGGCTCGGCGGTCTCCGGCAGCTGCCCCGGCTCGGCGGCGCGTGGACCGGCCTGGCGTACTGGCCGCTCGGCGTGGCCGGCGCGCTCCTGGTCGGACACTGGACCGTCGGCGCGCAGCGGGCCGCCTACGCCGGGGTGTTCGCGCTCGCCGTCCTCGCCGTCGTCGCCTACGTACGCGGCACCGGGCGGGACCCCAGCGTGGCCGTCGCCGCCGCGATCCTGCTCGGCGTCGCGGCGCTGCTGTGGGCCGGGGCCGGGAGCCTGTTCGACTCGGTGCGCGAGGCTCCGGCGGGCTCCGCGCAGGGCATGCGCGACCGCTTCTGGGGCGGCCTGGGGTTCTTCTACCACCCGAACTCGCTCTCCGGTCTCGCGGTGATCGCGGCGATCCGCGTCGGCGCCGACCGGGCGTTCGGGCTCGCGCCGCGGCTGGCCGTCACCGGCCTGGCCGGCCTGGTGCTGCTGCTCAGCAACTCGCGGACCGGCCTGCTGTTCGCGGGTGCCGCGGCCGTGCTGCACGCGTTCCTGGTGCTCCGGAACCGGCGCGCGGACCTGCCGGACCACCGGCGCCGCTGGCTCGCCGCCGCCACCCCGTTCCTCGTGCTGGTGATCGTCTACGTCTCGTCCGGCGGCATCGACCACCTGACCCGGGACCGGCTCGGCACCGGCGCGACCCCCGGCGGCAGCCCGGTGGCTGCGGCCACGAGCGGCCGCACCGACACCTGGCGGCAGGTCTGGCGCGACTGGGAGAACGCACCGGTGGCCGAGAAGCTGTTCGGCGACGCGACGACCTCGCGGGCGGTGGTCATCCGGCTCGATGACGGCGCGCCGCCCGAGGGTCCGCGCCGTCAGCTGAACACCGACAACGCCGCGGTCGGCGCGTTCCGGCGCGGCGGGGTCGTCGGCGCGGTCGCGTTCGTGCTCGGCGTCGCGCTGCTCGTCGTCCACGCCCTGCGCCGACGCCGGGGAGGCGGGTGGCCGGCCGCGTGGTTCACGATCGGCGCGCTGGCGGTGGTGCCGACGATCGCCACCGAGGACTGGCTGCTCGGCGGGACGAACGGCGCACTCTGGCTCCTCCTGGTCGCCGGTGAGGCGTACCTGGTGCTCCGGCCGGCTCCGCCGGTGGAACCTGAGTTACCGGTGGGAATCTTGACAACTCCGGTTAAGTAAGTCCGGAGTGGATGATTCCCGCCGAGAGGACACCAATGCCGTCCCGTCGTTCCGTACTCGCCGCCGCCGCCGGAGTGTTAGCCGGGTTACCGGTCCTGGGGGCGCCGGCCACCGCGCTCGCCGCCCCGGGTCCGGCGCCGGCCGCCGGTAGCCCGATCCCGGACACCCTCGCCAGCAAGCTCGCGGTGAACGCCCGCCGGAAGGCCGACGAGTCGAAGTTCCCGCTGACCCACCTCGCGGTGGGCTGGACCGGGCCCGCGGACGGCGCCGCGGTGCGGATCCGGACCCGGACCGGCTGGAGCGACTGGACCGGCCTGCACGGCTGCGACGGGGGCCGGGACGGCCGCGCGATCGCCAAGCGCGCGCTGCTGAACGTTCCCGGCGGCGTCGGCTACGAGCTGACGCTGCCCGGCACCGGCACGGTCACCGAGCTGAACACGGTGGACGGCCCGACGCGCGCGACCGCCGCGGCGACCCGCTCGGCGACGCCGCTTTCCACCCGCACGATCGGCCGCCCGTACCTGAGCCGCGCGGCCTGGGGCGCCGACGAGTCGCTGCGCTTCAAGGACGACGGCACCGAGCGGTTCCCGGCCGACTACTACCCGGTGCAGACCGTCACCGTGCACCACTCCGCGGGCATCAACGACGACCCGGACCCGGCCGCGACGATGCGCGCGATCTACTACGACCAGACGATCACGCGCGACTTCGGCGACTTCGGGTACCACCTGGCGATCGACGAGACCGGCCGGGTCTACGAGGGCCGCTGGTCGGGCACCGACCCGTTCCCGGTGTACGGCGGCCCGCTCGGCGAGGGCGGCAAGCCGAGGATGAACAACGCCGCGCACGTCGGCGGCTTCAACGCCGGCAACGTCGGCATCGTCCTGCTGGGTGACTTCACCAGCCGGCAGCCGACCGCGGCGGCCCGCCGGTCGCTGACCTACCTGCTGGCCGCGATCGTGGCGCTCGGCGGCCTCGACCCGCTCGGTACCACCACGTACGTGAACCCGATCAGCGGCGCCTCGAAGACCGTGCCGACGATCCCGGGTCACCGGGAGTGGGCGGCGACGCTGTGCCCGGGTGACCTGTTCTTCCCCGAACTGGCGAGCGTGCGCCAGGACGTCGCCGACCTGCTGGGCTGACGACCGGGCCCCGGGGAACTCCCCGGGGCCCGTCGCACTCAGCGCGGCGCGCGGTCGGCTTCCGGGTGGATCGGGAGCGGACGGTTGGCCACCAGGCCCCAGCGCTCGGTCCAGCGGAACGTGCGGTCCACGCTGATCGGGCGCCGGGCCCGCACCCACTGCTCGACGTCGACGGCGCCGCGGCGGGCGTCGATCGTCTGGATGCTCCACTGACCGTTCGACGCGAAGTCCGACGACGTCACGAAGTCCAGGACCTGCGGCCGGTAGCCCTTGAACGAGCCGTGGTAACCCCGCACCTTCTTGAACGTGTAGACGTAGTACCAGGAGTAGCCGACGTCCTTGTTCGTCCGCTGGCACAGGAAGTGCACGAGCACGTCGGGCTGCCCGTCGCGGTTGACGTCCGCGGTGTCGACCTTGCGTACGAGCAGCGTGGAGCGTCCGCGGACGACCTGGCCGTAGTCGCTCTCGCCCGGGGCGACGTCGCGGAACGTGACCCGGCCGCTCGGGCAGCGCAGGCCGTCGCGCAGCCGGGCCCGGGTCCACGGCGTGTCCAGCGTCGCGTTCTGCCAGTCGAACCGGTCGATCGTGCGTGACGTGGTGAGCGGCGGCTGCGGCGCCGCCGGGGTCTGGGGCCGGGCCGGTGCGGCGGCCGCCGGCGCGGCGATACCGCCGACCGCGGCGGCGACCATCGTGAACGCCGCTGCGGCCGCCAGGCGTCCGCGGAGTGTCCTGAGTGTCATGTGACTGCTTCCCCGTTCTCACCGGGCGGTCCGGTGGTGACGACGAGGGTGCTACCGGTCACAGTGGACGCGCCACCTACCGTCATGTTGCCGACAGCGTGCAACGCGACGGCCGGTTACCGACATCGGGGTGGTGCGGCCGCGCCCGCGGCCGCCGTCAGGAGCGGTAGCGGCCGAGCGCGGCGAGCGCGTCCGCGGCCCCGGTCTCCAGGGCCAGGACGTCGGCGATGCCCGCGGTGAACGGCTCGGGGGAGAGCAGGCAGTGGCTGCCGATGACGTCGCCACCGGCGCTGAACAGCGGCACCCCGGCGTAGCCGCGCAGCCCGAGCGCGGTGACGAACGGGTTCGCGCCGAGCAGCGGCTCGGCCCGCAGGTCGGCGACGACGTGCGAGTGCCCGTTGCGGATCATCGGCGCGCAGAACGACCACCGGACGGGGACGCTGAACCGGTCGACGACGCGGTCGCCCACCCGCACCGCCGACGGCAGGCCGTGCAGGCCGACGCAGTACTGGAACTCGCCGCCCAGCAGCGTGATCAGGCTGATCGGCCGGCCGGTCCAGGCGACCGTGCGGGCGGCGATGTCGTCGAGCTCGGCGGTCAGCGCGGGGTCACGAGGGTCGTACCGGCCGACCTCGGCCAGGCGCGCGGGGTCACCGAGCGTCGATTCGACGAACTGCATTGGCGCTGCCCCTCCCTGGGCGGTGAGCCGGACACCAGGTTCGTCGGTTGCTTTTCGCGCGTCCGGAGCCGGTGGCGCGGTCCGCACCCGGACCGCTACCGGCCGGTCACCCCGCGGATCACCTCGTCCGCCAGCCACCGTGCCACCCCGTCCGGGTAGGGCGCCGCCACGCTCAGCACGAAGTGCCGGAACCCGGCGTCGAGCGCCGCGCCGATCGCGTCCCGGGCCACTCCGGGCGCCTCGTACGCCACCCCGAGCTGCATCGACCGCACGATCTCGGCCGGATCCCGGCCGATCTCCGCGCAGTACCGGTCGAGCCGGGCGCTGCGCTCGGCGAGGTCGGAGACGTCCCCGCCACCGGCGATGTTCCAGACGTCGGCGTGCTCGGCCGCCACCCGCAGCGTCGACGACGCCCGTCCGCCGATCACGATCGGGGGACCGGGGCGCTGCACCGGCTTCGGGTTGCCGTACGCCCCGGTGAGCCGCACGTACTTCCCGTCGACGTCGAACGGCTCGTCCGCCGTCCAGAGCCGCCGGATCACCGCGCACGCCTCGGCGAACGCGCCGATCGCGTCGTCGGTCTCCACGAACGGCAGGCCGTGCGCCTCGTACTCACGGCGGGCCAGCGGGTGACCGGGCCGCGACCCGACCCCGATCCCGAAGTCGAGGCGCCCGCCCGCCACCACGTCGACGGTCGTGGCCATCTTCGCGAGCACGGCCGGCGGCCGGAACCGGTTGCTGGTCACCAGCAGCCCGACACGCAGCCGGGACGTCTGGGCGGCGAGCGCGGAGAGCAGCGTCCAGCCCTCGAACGCCGGGCCGTCCGGGTCGCCGAAGATCGGCATCAGGTGGTCGTAGAGCCAGGCGTGCTCGATCTCCGCGACCGTGTCCGCCTCCCGCCAGACCCGCTGCAGGTCCGGGTAGCCGACCTGGGCCTGCGCCGTCATGATGCCGAACGTCGGCCTCATTTCTGCCCCAGTTTTCCCTGCTCGGCGTCGACGGTGATGTCGGTTCCGCGCAGGTAGGCGGTGGTGACCCGCTGGACCTGAGCGACCCGCTCCGGGTTCTCGTCGGTCGTCTCCCCGGCGTGGTAGCCGGTGATGCCGCCGAGCGAGTGCTCGCCGCCGAACAGCGTCAGCAGGTGCGTGGCGCCGGGGCTCAGGCGGTAGACGTCGGTGAACCAGTCCGGCCCGCGGGTGGAGAGCCGCGACTGGTCGGCGTCGCCGGCCACGACGAGCGTCGGCGTCTTCAGGTTCGCGAAGTCCGGGCGCATGAACGCGAAGTGCTCGGCCGCGAACGGCACGAGGTCCTCACCGGTGCCGGTGGCGGCCAGCAGCACGCCGGCGGTGATCCGCCGGTCGGTCCAGTCCTCGTCGACGCCGACGACCCGCGCGCCGAGCAGCATGCCTGCGGTCTGGGCGCCCCAGGAGTGGCCGGCGATCGCGATCCGGTCGAGGTCGAGGCGTCCGATGGCCGGCAGTTCGTCGAGCACCCGGGTCAGGTCCTCGGCGCGGGTCCGCCAGATCTCCGGTGTGCGCGGGTCGTCCGGGGGCAGGGCCAGCGTGCGGGAGTCCAGGTGGGTGGGTTGCAGCACGGCGAACCCGTTCGCGACCCAGTGGTCGACGAGCGGGTCGTAGCCGTCCTTCGACTCGCCGAAGCCGTGCGAGAACACGATCACCGGCAGGTGGTCGCCGGTCGGCGGCATCGACACGCGGACCTGCAGGTCCTCGCCCCGGCCGGGGGCGGGTAACACGACGGTGGTGCTCATTGAGGTACCTTCTCAGTTAAGCGGAGCGTTGTTCCACAAACATACGGAGCATTGTTCCGTTTAGCAACAGGGCAGGTCGTGGGGCACCATGGGCCCATGGCGAAGCGGGCTGACGCACGGCGGAACGAGGAGACGCTGCTCGACGCGGCGGCGGCCGTTTTCGTCTCTTCGGGCGTGGACGCTCCGGTGCGTGACATCGCGGCCAAGGCCGGCGTCGGCATGGGCACGATCTACCGGCACTTCCCGACCCGGTCGGACCTGATCATCGCGGTCTACCGCCACCAGGTGGAGGCGACCGCCGCCGCCGGGCCCGCCCTGCTGGAGTCGAGCGAGACGCCGCACGCGGCGCTCGGCCGCTGGATCGAGAAGTTCGTCGACTTCCTGGTCACCAAGCACGGCCTGGCGACCGCGCTGCAGTCCGACGAGGCGGGGTTCCAGTCGCTGCACGCGTACTTCCTCGACCGCCTCCAGCCGGTCTGCGGCGAGCTGATCGCCGCCGCGGCCGCGGCCGGCGAGATCCGCGACGACGTCGACCCGTTCGAGCTGCTGTACGCGGTCGGCAACCTCTGCATCGGCAACGATCCGCGCTACGACGCCCGTCGCGTGGTCGGCTTCCTGATCGCGGGCCTGGCCCGCTGACCCGCCGCTACGCCGACTGGCGGGAACCGCCGAGGCGGGGGAACGGGGCGGTGGAGAAGACGACCTCGACCGCTACCTCGAAGTAGTCGGCGATCCGCAGCGCGAGGTGCAGCGACGGGCTGTACTCACCGCGCTCGAGGTAGCCGACCGTCTGGTAGTGCACCCCGAGCGCCTCGGCCAGGTCGCGCCGGGAGATGCCCCGTTCGGCCCGGAGCATCGCGATCCGGTTGTAAATGGCCTCGTTCTTGTCCATGTTCCCCTCGGGCGGCTGGCCGCCGGGTTTCCTCACGCGGCCCGCCGCCGGATTTCCTCGCGCGGCTCGCCGCCCGGTTTCCTCACGCGGCCCGCTGCAGAGCCCGCTCCCGCCGTGCGATCACGGCGGAACCGGACTCCCTGCGGGCCATCCTGCGCAGAACGATAGGCGCCGCGAGCAGTCCGGCGATCGCCCAGGCCCCCAGGACGCCGAGCGTCTCCAGGTGCTGCCACGACCCCGCGTGCTCCACCGCCGCCATGCTGTCGGGCAGCAGTGCCGACCGCATCCCGAGGCCCAGCCAGTACACCGGGAACACCCGCCCGAGCGCCGCCAGCCAGTCCGGGTAACCGTCGAGCGGGTAGAAGATCCCGGAGATCGCGATGAGCGCCATGATCGGCAGGATCGCGAGGCCGCCGTTGCGCGGGTTGTCGATGAGCGCGCCGAGCACCGCGCCCAGCGGCAGCGTCGCCACCAGGCCGAGCACCAGCACCCAGGCGAGCGTCAACCACCCGGTGACGCTGCCGATCGCCAGCCCGTCGAGCAGGAACAGGCTCGGCACCAGGATGATCGCGATGTTGACGACCGTCATCGACGACACCAGCACGATCTTGCCGACGAGATACCCGACCATGCCGCTCGGCACGGCCTTGGCCCGCAGCAGCGTGCCGTCCTCGCGCTCGACCGCGAGCGACATCATCATCGTCGACAGTCCGCTGAAGACGATCGTCATGCCCATCAGGCTGGGCAGCGTCCGGGCCCCGAGCGAGAAGTCCGTGCCCGGCACGGTGTCGCCACGGGTGAAGTACATGACGACCAGGTAGATGACGCTGGGCAACACGTGGTTCCACAGGTCCATCGGCGTCGTCAGGGTCTGGCGCAGCTCGATCAGACCACGTGACGTCCCGGCCCGGACGGCGTTCAGAGTGGGGTTCACGACGACGCCACCTCCGAGAACTCGCGGACCGCGGTGTCGCGGCGTCCGGCTTCGAACTGCCGCACCATCGTCATGTAGGTGTCCTCGAGGCTGGCCCGGCGCACCTCGAGGTCGGTGATCCCGTCGTCGTGCTGCCGGAACAGCCCGCGGACGAACGCGGTCGCGTCGTCGGTGGCGTGCACGTAGCGGGTGCCGCCGACGCGCCAGCGCACCTCGGCCTGGGTGGAGATCCGCCGGGTCAGCGCGTCGGCCGAGCCGTCGGCGATGATCGTGCCGCCGCACAGGATGAGGATCCGGTCGGCGAGCTTCTCGGCCTCGTCCAGGTCGTGCGTGGTCAGCAGGATCGTGGTGTCGTCGTCGGCGATCTCGTGCACGAGGTCGTGGAACTCGCGGCGGGCCTCGGGGTCGAAACCCGCGGTCGGCTCGTCGAGGAAGAGCAGTTCGGGATGGCCGATGATGCCGACCGCCACGTCGAACCGGCGTCGCTGGCCGCCGGAGAGGCTGCTGATCTTGAGGCCGGCCTGGGCGGACAGGCCGACCGCGGCCAGCAGATCGTCGACGTTCCACGGGCGGCGGTCGCCGGCGAACGCCCGGTAGTAGCGGCTCAGGTGCTCGAGCAGCTCCCGGACCCGCCATTTGCTGTGGTCGCGCCAGGACTGCAGCACGATGCCGACGCGGGCGCGCCAGCTCTCCCCACCGCGCGCCGGGTCCGCGCCGAGCACCCGCACCTCCCCGGCCGACCGCCTCCGGAACCCTTCCAGGATCTCGATCGTGGTGGTCTTGCCGGCGCCGTTCGGGCCGAGCAGGACGAGGACCTCGCCCCGGAGGGCAGTGAACGAGACCCCGGTCAGTACGTCGGTGTCCCCGTAGCGCATCCGTAAGTCACGCACATCAATCGTGGTGTCGGCCTGCATGTAGTAGGTGTACTACATTTGGGAGCAGGTACACAATGGTTTGTTGATGGTGGGGGCGTGGGCGCAGAGCGCTTTCCGATGTGGCTTCCGGATTCGCCGGGGGTGGGGAATGCCGCTGTCGGCCGCAGAGGGGAGTGGTGGGCGGTCGTAGGGGGCGTCGGCCGGGCTCGAAGCCGCGGTGGAGCTCATCGCCTCCGGGGCGCCTGGGTTCGAGGGCGCTGCTGGCGTTGGCGGGCGCTGCTGGCGTTGGAGGGTGCCACTGACCTGGAGGGCGCCGCTGACCTGGAGGGCGCCGCTGACCTGGAGGGTGCCGCTGATCTCGGCGGGTGCCGACGGCCGTTTGCCGCTCGAACAGCCGCTCCGGGGCGGACTGCTCGTTCTCGCGGATCCACGGGCAACCTGCACCGTTCCACTTGCCCGGCCGAACTCCTCGCTGCACAAGCCGGGTGTGCTCGGCTCGGTCGGGGCCTGCGCGAGCTGCGGCCGGGTGGTCGCCGAGTCCAGCCGTACGCACACGGCGACGGTGGCGACCACGCACTCGGCTCTCGCCGGCGTCCTGCTCATCGCCGTCCGAGACCTCGAGCCGGTGCCACGGCGAGAGTTCGCCGCTCCGGTGTCAGCGCTCGGCCCCGCGGCCTTGTTGCCCGGTGCCCGATCGAACCGGCTGAAGTCGCCCGGAGTTCGTCTGCGACGCGCCCGGACAGGTCGGCCGCGACTGGACGACGAGGTCGGATCCCTGCCGACCTCCTGCGGCGGGGCGGGCCCGGCAGATCCGGTGGCCGCGCTCCGCGAGCCGCGCGCCAGGCTCAGCGGCGACCTCCCCGCCGCGCCTGTCCCGCCGCGCCTGTCCCGCCGCGCCTGCCAGGGGTTGTCCCGCCCCGCCCTGCCGCGCCTGCTCCGCCACGCCCATTGCGCCCGCCCCGTCGCGCCTGCCCCGCCATGCCCGCCAGGGGTTGTCCCGCCCGGCTGCCGCGCCTGTCCCGCGGCGCCCCGCCCTGCCGCGCTCGCTCTGCCGCGCCCGCCCGGGCTGCCCTGCTCTGCCACACCTGCTCCGCCGCGCCTGCTCCGCCGCGCCTGCTCCGCCGCGCCTGTCCCGCGGCGCCCCGCCCTGCCGCGCTCGCTCTGCCGCGCCCGCCCGGGCTGCCCTGCTCTGCCACACCTGCTCCGCCGCGCCTGCTCCGCCGCGCCTGCCCCGCCGCGCCTGCCCCGCCACATCTGCCCCGCCACATCTGCCCCGTCACACCTGCCGCGTCACGCCCGCCCTTCCGTGGTTCGCGGTCTGGGACGCCAATGTGGACGCGCCTCGGCTACGTGTTCGCCGTTGTCGAGGTCTCCGTGCGACTCGGCGAACAAGGATGCCGCCGATCGGCTCACATGACGCTGGCCGCGATGTGTCACGTCCACCGGGCGGACCGTCCGCATTCGTTCGTCTCGCCCGTCGCCCGGTAACCAGGCGTAACCGGCGGTCGCCCTCAGCGGCTCACCGGACCGGGCCGTAGCTCGCCTCGATGCTCAACCCCACCCGTCGGCCCCGCACTACCTGATTGCGACAACCTGTCGTATTGTTTACGACAAGTTGTCGTTAAAAGGAGCTCCCATGGACGCCCACGCTGAGATCGTCGAGTTGTTCGGGCGGTATGCCGACATCGCGGACCAGAAGGAGTACGACGAGTTGCCCGGCCTCGTCTTCACCGATCCGGTCACGCTCGACTTCGAATCGGTCGCCGGCATCCCGCCGATGACCCTGCCGCTCGGCGACTACGTCGAGATCCTGCGCGCGAGTTTCGCGCCCTTCCTGGCGACCCACCACGCGATCACCGGGCACGTCGTCACGGTCGACGGGGACCGCGCGACGGTTCACGCGCACGTCCGGGCCGAGCACTGGCTTCCCGGCGAGGGGCCGAACCGCTGGCTGGTGGTCGGCTTCTACGACAACGAGGCGGTGCGGACGGCCGACGGCTGGCGGTTCCGCCGGGTGGCGCTCACCGCGTCCTACCAGGAGAACGCGCACCTCGCGGCCGGGGTGCGCTAGGTGCCGCGGATCCGCGGGGCCAGCATCGAGGAGCACCACGAGCGGGTGTGGGCCGACCTCGCGGCGGCGGTGCGTGAGCTGATGCTCGAGCGCGACTACGAGTCGATCACGATGGGCCACATCGCGTCGCGGGCCGGGCTCGCGCGCAACACGCTCTACAACTACGCGGGGGACAAGAGCGCGCTGGTGCTGGCCCTGACCGAGCGCGCGGCCCGGCCCGCGCTCGACCGGGTGGCCTCGATCGCCGCGCGGGCCGGCGACCCGGCGGCCGACCGGATGGGTGAGATCGTCGAGGCGGTGCTCGACGCGTCCACCGACCCGGCGCTGCAGCCGATGTTCCGGCCGGGCTCCGGCCCCCTGGTCGACGCGATGCCCAGGGGACCGGCGAACCCGTTCCACGCGATCGTGGCCGAGGTGGAGAGCGTCGTCCGGGACGGCGTCGCGCGGGGCGAGTTCCGTGACGTCGGCGACGTCGGGCTCACGGTCGAGCTGCTCTCCGGTGCGATGCGGGCCGGCGCCGAACGCATCGGCCGCGACCGCGCCGCCCGCGACGCCACCGTCCGCGCCGCCCGCGACGTCATCCTCGCGGCGCTGGCCCGCTGAACCGCGGTCCGGGCCCGCCGAACCGGGCCCGCCGAACCGGGCCCGCCGAACCGGGCCCGCTGAATCGAGGTCCGGCGAGCAGGACCCCGGCCGGACCCCGGCTAGCCGCGCACCTCCGCCAGCGTGACCGGGCGTCGTTCGGCGGCCGAGCGGACGCACGCCTCGGCGATCCAGTCGGCCTCCAGCGCGTCGGCCATCGTGCAGGGCGACGGGCGGGTACCGGCCACCACCTCGGTGAACGCCTCGAACTCGCGGCGGTACGCCTCGGCGAAGCGGTCCATGAAGAACTGGTGCGGGGTGTCGGCGGGCACGAACCCGTCGGCGTCGGCCGGGCGCACCGGCACCCGCGGCTCCCAACCGGCCGCGACGCTGTCGGCCGACCCGTGCACCTCCAGGCGCACGTCGTACCCCCGCGCGTTGTAGCGGGTGTTCGACACCAGACCGAGCGTGCCGTCGTCGAACGTCAGCACGGCGGTCGAGGTGTCGACGTCACCGACCTCGGTGAACCACGGAGCGCCCTTGTTGCTGCCGGTGGCGTACACCTCGGCGACCTCACGGCCGGTGACCCAGCGCAGGATGTCGAAGTCGTGCACGCCGCAGTCGCGGTACATGCCACCGGACGCGGCGATGTAGGCCTGGGGCGGCGGCGCCGGGTCCATCGTCGTGGACCGGACGGTGTGCAGCCACCCGAGCTCCCCGCGCCGCACGGCGTCGTGCACGACGGCCATCGCGGGGTCGAAACGCCGCTGGAAGCCGACCTGCACCGGCACGTCGGCGCCGGTCAGTTCACGCACCAGCGCGGCTCCGCCGGCCGCGGTCGTGGCCAGCGGTTTCTCGCAGAACGCCGGGATACCGGCGGCCACCGCCGCGACCACCAGCGGGGCGTGCGTCGGCGTCGAGGTGGCGATCACGACGCCGTCGACGCCCGCCGCCAGCAGCGCTTCCGGTGAGGCCGCGGGCTCGGCGTCCAGCGACGCCGCGACCTGCGCGGTCAGCGCCGCGTCGAGGTCGGTGACCACCAGGTCCTTGACCGCGGGCAGGCCGCGCAGCAGCCCGGCGTGGAATCGTCCGATGCGACCGAGTCCGATCAGTCCGAGGCGCATCGTGATCACCGCCGCCGCGCGGAGTGGGCGGCGAGCCGGTCACGCAGCGCGTCGGGTGGCCACTGCTCGGCCACCGCCCGGCGCACCACGTCGGCCTGGCTGGGCGGGGCGAGCCCGTCCACCGGCTGGTCCCGATCGAGGTTCGTGGGAAACGCGTACCCCTCCGCGGTGGCCGCGATCACGTTCTCCGGGTCGGCCATTCCGATCAGGAACGGATAGACCGCGGTGCACATCCGCTCCCGATCCACGCTTTCCATCGCCCGCCCGAAGGCCGACGAGATCTGCAACAGGTTCGCCATTCGCCGGACCCCGGCGGAGCGATTCGTCCCGGCGGCGTGCATCAGCGCGGGGTTGAAGAACACCGCGTCCCCTTTACGCAACGGTAATTGCACGTGATGCTCCTGAAAGTACTCCTGGAATTCCGGTCTTCCGATCGCCAGGTAACCCGGCTCGTACTTCTGCGAATGGGGCAGGTACATCGTCGGTCCGCTCTCCACCGGCATGTCGCAGTGCGCCACCGCGCCCTGCAGCGTCAGCCGCGGCGAGAGGCTGTGCACCGCGGCGGGGTAGCGTGCGGCCTGCGCGGCGGACATGAACCCGAGGTGGTAGTCGCGGTGGCCGTTCTGCGCGGCACCCCCGGGATTGACCACATTGACCTGCGAGGTCACCTGATATCCCGGGCCGAGCCACGCGGTCGCGACCCGCGCGACGACGTCGTTCGCGTAGTACTCGGCGAACACGTCCGGGGCACGTAGCGCAAGCTTCTCCAGCGCGTTCCATACCCGGTCGTTCGCGCCCGGCGGGGCGAAATGATCACCGCCCGCTGGCTGATCCGCGATGATCGCGTCGAAAACCGCGGTCGCGCGATCGACGATCGACAGGTCGGCGAACGCGCCGGTGATCATGACGACGCCGGGGCCCTCGGAAAGGGCCCGGGACAGTTCGACCGGATCCGGCAGCCGATTCGCGTCGTAGATCAGCACGTTCTCCTCGATCGACGAGGCGAACGGATAATCGTCGGATGATGTCTTCGTGTCCACCAGTGCGGCGAGATGCTCGACCCGGCAGTCGCCGTGCGAAAACCACATGGGCGTTCCCTTCGACACCTTGCAGCGTAGAAAAGTGCCCCGGATAATCAAGCGGCCGGATCCCTCAAAAACCCCTCAACGGAGGCCGCCGTGGGCCACGCGTTCCGCATCCGGGAGATCGCCCGGCAGGCGGGGCTCAGCGAGGCCACGGTCGACCGCGTCTTGAACGACCGCGGCGGCGTCCGCCCCGACACGACGAACGACGTGCACCGCGCGATCGCCGACCTGGAGCGCCAGCGCACCCAGGTGCGGCTCACCGGGCGCACGTTCCTCGTCGACCTCGTCATGCAGACGCCGGAGCGGTTCTCCGCGGCCGTGCGCCGGGCGTTCGACGCGGAGTTGCCGCTGCTCCGCCCGGCCGGTATCCGGGTGCGCTACCACCTGCGCGAGACCGGGACGCCGGAGGAGCTGGTCACCACGCTCGGGCGCATCCGGCGGCGCGGCTCGGACGGCGTCATCCTGAAGGGCCCCGACGTGGCCGGCGTGCGGCGGGCGGCCGACGACCTCGCCGACGCGGGCGTCCCGGTGCTGACGCTGGCCACCGACCTGCCCGGCACCCGGCGGGTGGCCTACGTCGGCATCGACAACCGGGCCGCGGGGGCCACCGCCGCGTACCTGATCGCCCAGTGGCTCGGCGACCGGCCCGGCGACGTGCTCCTGACGCTCAGCCGCGGCTACTTCCACGGCGAGGACCAGCGCAAGGCCGGCTTCCGGCGGGCCCTGCCGAACCGGAACGTCGTCGAGATCGACAACAGCGACGGGCTCGACGCGACGATGCGCGGCCTGGTCGGGCGGCTGCCCCGGCGCGACATCGCGGCGGTGTACTCGGTCGGCGGTGGGAACGCGGCGATCGTCGAGGCGTTCGGGGCGCACCGGCCGGTGTTCATCGCTCACGACCTCGACGCCGACAACCGGCGGCTCCTGCGTGACGGCGCCCTCTCCGCGGTGCTCCACCACGACCTGCACCAGGACGTGCGGCGGGCCTGCCAGCTGCTGCTGCGCACGCACGGTGCGCTGCCGGGCCCGGTCGGCTCGACGTCGTCGAACATTCAAGTCGTGACGCCGTTCAACGTGCCGATGCCCCCAGACGGGAGGGTCCTCCCGTAGGTGTGTCCTCGCCTACGCTCGGCACCCGATGACGATGCTCCGAGCCCGAGCGGCGGCCGGTGCGGTGCTGGCGCTGATCACCGCGGCTCTGCTGCTGACGATCGTGTCCGGCCCCTCGGACCGCGCACCCGCCACCGAGTCCTGGGTCTACCGCCTCGACACCCGCGACGCCGACGGCACCTGGGCGGTGTACCGGTGGGGCGTCGCCGGCGGTCCGCATCGGAGCGGCGAGCTGCGGACGCAGCGGCACGACTGCCGGCGGAGATCGGCCGGCCACACCTGCCGGGCCACGGTCGAGGTGTCGTTCCCGGACCCGGAGCGGGCCGCCGCCCACCGCCGGATGCGGTGCCGGAACCACCGGGTCGACCACGGTCGGCTGCCGATCGCCATGACTTCCTGTTAACTGGATCAATGGCCAAGTCCATCGTCGACGTCGGACTGTTCACCGGGGTGCCGCAGCACGAGAACTTCTGCCGGATGAACGACTTCGCGCCCAGCCGCGACCTGGCGCCGTCCGCGGCGCCGTCCGCCTGGCCGCCGGGCGACCCGGTGGGGCTCCCGGACACCTACGAGTACCGCGGCCGGGCCCGCTCCACCGACGAGTTCCTCACCGCGACCGACACCGCCGCGCTGCTCGTGCTCGTCGACGGGGCCGTGCGCCACGAGAGCTACTGGCTCACCGGTGGGCCGGACGTGCCGTGGCTGTCGATGTCGGTGGCGAAGAGCTTCGTCTCCGCGCTCGTCGGCATCGCGCTCGCCGAGGGTCACCTCACCGGGGTCGAGGAGCCGATCAGCGCGTACGTGCCGGTCGCGCCGGGGTCGGCCTACGACGGCGTCAGCATCCGTGACGTGCTGCGGATGTCGTCGGGCGCGCGGTGGAACGAGGACTACTCCGACCCCGGGTCCGACGTCTTCCGGCTCAACGCCGCGCTCGCCGGTTTCGGCACGCTCGACGACTTCGTCGCGACGATGGCCCGTGAGGCCCGGCCCGGCACGATCTGCCGGTACAACTCCGGTGAGACCCAGGTGCTCGGCGCGTTGATCGCCCACGCGACCGGGCGCTCGCTCACCGGGTACATGCAGGAGAAGCTCGTCGAGCCGCTCGGGTTCGAGTCGCCGGGGTTCTGGCTGGCCGACTCGGCCGGCACCGAGGTGGCGTACGGCGGGCTCAACCTCACCGCGCGCGACTACGCACGGATCGGCGAGCTCTACCGCAACGGCGGACGCTGGAACGGTGCGCAGATCGTGCCGGCCGGCTGGGTCCGCGACTCCACCGTGGTGGCGGCCCCGCACCTCGCGCCCTGGCAGCCGGTCGTCGGCGGCGAGCGGGTCAACCTGGGCTACGGCTACCAGTGGTGGCTGCCCGAGGGCAACCGGGGCGAGTTCAGCGCGATCGGCGTCTACAACCAGTTCGTGTACGTGGATCCGCCGAGCCGCGCGACGATCGTGAAGCTCTCGGCGAACCGCGCCTACGGCACGTCGACCGGCGAGGAGACCAACCGGGAGGACGAGACCGTCGCGTTCCTGCGCGGGGTCAGCCGGTACGCGGCCGGTCCCGCTCCAGACCCTGCACCAGGTATTTGATGTGCAGGTCGAACAGGTGGTCGGCCTGGTCCCTCGTCACCGTGGACGGGCCGCGCCGGGGCTGCTCGTCGGGTGGGTGCCCGAGTACCGCGTAGCCGATCGTCGCCCACGACAGCAGCTGCACGGCCTCGATCGCGCCCCGGCCGCCGAACCCGCCCTCGTCACGCAGGGTCGCGACGAGGGCGGTGGCGGCGGGAACGAGCGAGGAGCGGTGCAGGCTGAGCAGCCGACGGATGTCGGGGATCGTCGTGAGGCGGTCACGCAGTGTCGAGGCCCAGCGGACGGTGTAGTCCTGCCAGGCTTCGCCGGGTTCGTGCGCGGGCGCGACGTCGGCGAGCACGGTGTCGGCCACCGCGTCGAGCAGCGCCTCCTTGTTGCCGACCCGGCTGTAGAGCGGCACCGGGGACACCCCCAGCCGGGCGGCGACCGTGCGCATGCTCACCGCGTCGAGACCCTGCTCGTACAGGATCTCGACGGCGGCGCGGACGATCTCGTCCGCGGTGGGCATCAACCGACCGGATCCAGTGAGCTGCCGACCAGCCACATGCTGTAGTACTGCGCGGACGCCCCGTAGGCCTGGGCCAGCGCGATCTTCGCGCCCTCGACCTGGTGCTCACCGGCCATCCCGCGCACCTGGAGCGCGGCCTCGGCGAACCGGAGCAGGCCGGACGCGCCGATCGGGTTGCTGGAGAGCACCCCGCCGGACATGTTCACCGGGAACGCGCCGTCGAGCGCGGTGTCGCCCCGCTCGACCATCTTCCAGCCCTCACCGCGGTCGGCGAGGTCGTGGGCCTCCAACCACATCGGTTCGTACCAGCTGAACGGCACGTAGAGCTCGGCGCAGTCGATCTGCTCGCGCGGGCGGGTGAGGCCGGCCGCCTGGTAGATGTCGGCCGCGCAGTCCGCCGCGCCCTGCGACCAGACCGGGTCGCGCCCGGGGAACGACGACGGCTCCGAACGCACCGCGGACGCCAGCACCCAGGCCGGCGGGCGCCCGTCCGAGGCCGCCGCCTTGCCGCCCGCCTCGTCGGTGAACACGACCGCGCACGCGCCGTCCGACGACGGGCACGACTCGAGGTAACGTACCGGCTCCCACATCATCGGGGAGTCCTTGACCTTCTCGACGCTGATGTCCTTGAGCTTCAGGTGCGCGTAGGGGTTCTTCAGCGCGTTGAGGCGGTCTTTCACCGCGACCATCGGCCCGATGTCGGCCGGGGCGCCGGTCTGGTGGATGTACGCGCGCATGTACGGCGCGAACGCCCCACCGGCGCCCAGCGACGCGCCCTTCCCCGACCCCAGCGCGAACTGCGCGTTGCCTTCCGACTGCTTCTGGTAGGCCACCGCCAGAACGTTCTTGTGGACGCCCGACTCGACCAGGTGCGAGGCCACGATGCCGGTGGTGCCGCCGACCGACCCGGCGGTGTGCACCCGGAACATCGGTTTGCCCGCGGCGCCGAGCGCGTCGGTGAGGTACAGCTCGGGCTTCATCACGCCCTCGAACAGGTCGGGCGCCTTGCCGAGCACGACCGCGTCGATGTCGGCCCAGGTCAGCTGGGCGTCCTCGAGCGCGCGGGTGGCGGCCTCGCGGACCAGGCCGCCGAGCGACACGTCCCAGCGGCGGGTCTTGTGGTGGGTCTGGCCGATGCCGACGATGGCGCAGGGCTTGCTGCTCACCGGGATCCCTCCAACACGCAGACGAGGTTCTGCTGCAGGCACGGGCCTGACGTCGAGTGCGCGAGTGTTCGTTGCCTGCCGTGGTCGCGGATCGCCCGGGCCGCCTCGATGACGCGGACGAGCCCGGTGGCCATCACCGGGTTGGCGGCCAGCGGGCCGCCCGACGGGTTGACCGGCACTCCTTCGAGGCCCATCGCCGCCGCCAGCAGCGGCTCCTCGTGGGTGAACGCGGTCTGCAGCTCGGCCACCTCGATCGGGCCCTGGTCGGCGCCGGCGGCCTTCGCGGCCCGCGTGGCCGACTTCGAGGTCGTCAGGTCACGCACGCCCGGCTGGTGCGGCTCGGCCGAGTGCGCGAAGCCGGTGATCCAGACCGGGTGGTCGGTGAGCTCGCGGGCCTTGTCGCCGCGCGCGATGACGACCGCGGCGGCACCGTCGGTGATCGGCGACAGGTCGTGGCGGCGCAGCGGAGAGCGGACGAAGTCCTCTTTGAGCAGCGCGTCGACGTCGAACTCGCCGGAGACCTGCGCGTACGGGTTGTCACGCGCGTCGCGCCGGGCGCGGGCGGCGATCTCGGCCAGCTGCCGCTCGGTGATCAGCCCGGCGTCGAGCAGGACGCGGGCCTGCAGCGCGGCGAACGAGAGCGCGTCCGCGCCCAGCGGAGCCAGGTAGTAGGGGTCCATCTCCATCGGGTAGATCGTCGCCGGGTCCGCGGTCGACGACCGGCCGGAGCCCATCGCGATCGCGACGTCGATGTCGCCGAGTTGCAGGCGCACCCAGGCCTCGTAGAGCGCCCAGGCGCCGTCCATCTCGACGTGCGAGTCGCGTTTCGGCGGCCAGGCGCCGACCGCGTCGATGTTCTGCACGAACGAGAACGCCTGCCCGGCGACGTAGTCGCAGGAGCCGGCGCAGGAGAAGTCGACGTCGGCGCGGGTGATGCCGGCGTCCTCGGTCGCGCCGGTGACGACGTCGAAGAGCAGCCGGGCCTCGGACTTGTCGGTGCGGCGGACCATCGGGGTGAGGCTCCAGCCGACGATCGCTACTGGTTCAGTCATCAGAAGATCCGATTCACGATCGTCGGGTCGGCGAGGTCGGGTTCGCCGGTGGGGGTCCAGCCGGCGAGCTCCTTCGTGCCGTCGTCCAGGTCGGTCCAGACAGCTCGGACGCGCAGCCCGGGGCGGACGTCGGCGTTGGGGAGGTCCACCACCGGCTGGTAGGCGTGCACGGCGTCGGCGGAGTCGGACAGCACGTGGACGCGGGCGAACGGCTCGGTCTCGGTCTGCCCGGGGTACTGCACCGGGGTGATGACGGTGAACGTCGTGATCGTGCCGGTCTGCGGCAGCTCGAGCTCGTGGCTCGCGTTCAGCGGGATCGCACAGACCGGGCAGGCCTGCTGGAGCCCGGTGTAGATCCGGTTGCAGTTCGGGCACTGCAGACCGACGATCCGCCCCTGCGCGAACGCCTTCGCGAAGACGAGCTGGGTCTCCGGGACCGGCGTGGTGTACGCGATCTGGGCGTCGTAATTCATCATCGTGACCGGCTCCGGCGCCGCGCCCTGATCGTCGGCGGGCACCTCCGGCTCCTCGCCCGGAACGAACGCCTCGATGTCGGTCATGTGGCCGACGCGCCGGGCCCGCCAGCGGGGCGCCACCCGCATGCCGGTCTCCATCGCGGCGGCGTCACCGGCGTCGACCGCGTGCAGCAGCGTGGTGTCGGCCCCGTCGAGCTGGATCAACGCGAACGCGAACGGGTGGCTGAGCGGGTGTTGCTCGGAGGGCCGGGCGACCCAGCACCAGGAGCGCACGGTGCCGGCCGGCCCCACCTCGACGAAGTCCGGCGCGAGCGTCTCGGCGGTGTCGGGGTCCCACTCCAGCGGCGGGACGATCACCCGCTCGCCCGAGCGGATGCCGACCAGGCGCTTCTCGGTCAGCTGCGTCATGAAGTGCCCGATGACCGGGCCTAACGACCGCTTGTACGGGAACCGAACGGTCGACTCGACGAACGTTGTCACATCCGACCCTTTCGTCGTTGCAAGAACGCGTTCTAGATTACGGTGTAATCACAGTGTTGCGTCAAGCGGAAGGACCCGGGTGACCGCTGCTTCGGAAGGTCGAGTTCGGATCGAGGACCACGGCCGGGTGCGGGTGGTGACGTTCGACCGGCCGGACCGTGCGAACGCGTTCGACGCGGCGCTGTACCGGGCCGCCGCCGCCGCGCTCGACGCGGCCGACCGGGACGACACGATCGGCGTCGTCGTGCTCACCGGCGCCGGCCGGTCGTTCACGGCGGGCACCGATCTGGCCGAGATGGCTAACGCCGCCGAGGGCGCCGACGGTCCGCCGTTCGACGTCTTCCTGGATTCGGTGGTGGCGTTCGGCAAGCCGCTGATCGCCGCGGTGAACGGGGCCGGCGTCGGTCTCGGGCTCACGCTGCTGGCGCACTGCGACCTGGTGCTGGTGTCCGAGACCGCGCGGCTCCGGGCGCCGTTCACGCAGATGGGGGTCGTGCCGGAGGCGGCCAGCAGCTACCTGCTGCCCGAGCGGATGGGCGTCCAGCGGGCGACCGCGGCGCTCCTGACGTCGGACTGGATCTCGGCGGCCGACGCCGTGGCCTGCGGTCTGGCGCTGGCGCGGTACCCGGCCGAGGACCTGCTCCCGGCCGCGCTCGCGCTCGGGGCCACGATCGCCGCGCACCCGGCGGCCTCGGTGCGGGCCACCAAGGCGCTGATCGTGGCGTCGCGGCGGGGCCTCGTCGCCGAGGCCCGGCGGCGGGAAGGCGCCGCGTTCGCCGAGATCCTGCGTTCCCCGGCCATCGGAGCCGCGATCCGCGGTCATCTCGAGGATTCGAAAGGTGCACGATGAATTCGCCGCTGGTGCTGGTGGAGGCCGAGGGGCCCGTCCTGACCGTCACCCTCAACCGCCCGGAGAAGCGCAACGCCACGAACGCCGAGGTGCTGTGCCGGCTGCTGGACGCGTGGAAGCGCCTGGACGCCGACGACACGCTACGGGTGGCGATCCTGACCGGCCGCGGCCCCACGTTCTGCGCCGGCATGGACCTGGCCGAGATCGGGCGCCTGCGTGCCGGCGTGCGCGACAACGAGTGGATCGCCCGGCTGCAGGACGAGCCGGGCATCTCGCTGGCCGCCTACCTGAAGACCTACCGACCGACCAAGCCGATCATCCTGGCCGCCGAGGGCGTGGCGCGGGCCGGCGGCACCGAGATCCTGCAGGGCACGGACATCCGGGTGGCGGGCGAGAGCGCGGTCTTCGGCGTCACCGAGGTGCAGCGCGGGTTGTTCCCGATGGCCGGGTCGGCGGTGCGGCTGCGCCGCCAGATGGGGTACGCGGTCGCGGCCGAGATGCTGCTCACCGGCGCCGACATCCCGGCCGCCCGGGCCTACCAGCTCGGGCTGATCAACCGCGTGGTGCCCGACGGCACGGCGCTGGCCACGGCGCGCGAGATCGCCGGGCGCATCGCGGCCAACGGGCCGCTGGCCGTGCGGGCGATCCTGGCGACGCTGCGCGAGACCGAGACGCTGCCCGAGGCGTCGGCGTTCGAGATCGAGGAGGCGCTCGGGCGCGGCGTGATGGCGTCGCGGGACGCGGCCGAAGGACCCCGGGCGTTCCTGGAGAAGCGCCCGCCGAACTTCGTCGGTGCCTAGGGTGCCCCTCATGGATCAGCTGACCGGCCGGCGCGCGTTGGTCACCGGCGGCGGACGCGGCATCGGGCGGGCCGTCGCGCTGGCGCTCGCCGCGGCCGGGGCCGACGTCGCGGTGACCTACGTGCGCAACGGGGCCGCCGCCGCGGAGACCGTCGCGTCGGTGGAGGAGCTCGGGGTCCGCGGCCGGGCCTATCGGGCCTCGATCGCGCTACCGGCCGAGGTCGACGCGGCCGTGGCCTCCGCCGTCGCCGACCTCGGCGGGCTCGACCTGGTCGTGAGCAACGCCGGCATCGCCAGCCGGGGCCGCACCGTCGTCGACACCGACCCGGCCGAGCTCGAGACGGTGCTGCGCGTGCACGCGCTCGGGCCGCACCGGCTGGCCCAGGTCACGCTCCCGCACCTGCGCCGGGCGCCCCGCTCGGACCTGGTCTTCGTCTCCAGCGTCGCGGCGCACACGGCCCCGCCCGGTGGAGCGCCGTACACGATGGGCAAAGCCGCGGTGGAGGCCCTGGCCCGCACGCTCGCCCGCGAGGAGGCGGCGCACGGCGTCCACGTGAACGTGGTCGCGCCCGGCCTGGTCGACACCGAGATGGGGTTCCGGCTGGCCCGCGCGACCGTGGGCGCCGCGGACATCCGCGAGCTGGACGGCCGGTCGCCGTACGGGCACGTCTGCTCGGCCGGCGAGGTCGCGGAGGCGGTGCTGTTCCTGGTGAGCGCCGGGTACGTGAACGGGCACCGGCTCGTCGTCGACGGTGGGGTCTGATCGTGCTCATCGACGGAGGGTTGCCGCGGGACCTCGAGGCCACGGCCGCGGGGGCCCGGGAGGTCGAGGCCGCCGGGTACGACGGGGTGTGGATCCCGGAGACCACCCACGACCCGTTCCTGATCGCGCTGCGGGTCGCCGACGCCACGTCGCGGATCAGCGTCGGCACGTCGGTGGCGATCGCGTTCGCCCGCTCGCCGATGACCCTCGCGAGCACCGCGTACGACCTGGCCCGCTACAGCCGGGGCCGGTTCGTGCTGGGCCTCGGCTCGCAGGTCAAGGCCCACATCGAGCGGCGCTTCGCGATGCCGTGGTCGCGCCCCGCGGCGCGCATGCGCGAGTACGTGCTCGCGCTGCGGGCGATCTGGGCGGCCTGGCAGGACGGCACGCCGCTGGACTTCCGCGGCGAGTTCTACACGCACACGCTGATGACGCCGATGTTCGCGCCTTCGCCGCACGAGTGGGGGCCGCCGCCGGTGTACCTGGCCGGCGTGGGTGAGCAGATGACCGCGGTCGCGGGCGAGGTCGCGGACGGGTTCATCCTGCACGCGTTCACCACCCGGCGCTACGTCGACGAGGTCACGCTGCCGGCGCTGCGGCGCGGACGCCCCGACCTGACCGGGTTCACGATCTGCGGCCCCGCGTTCGTCGCGATCGGGCGCGACGACGCGTCGCTGGCGGCGGCGATCGCCGGTACGAGGAAGCAGATCGCGTTCTACGCCTCCACCCCGGCGTACCGGCCGGTGCTGGAGCTGCACGGCTGGGGTGACGTCCAGCCGGAGCTGACCGCGCTGTCCAAGCAGGGCCGGTGGGACGCGATGGCCGGCCTGATCGACGACACGATGCTGCACGAGTTCGCGGTCGTCGGCACCCCGGCCGCCGCCGGGGAGGCGTTCGCGGCCAAGCTGGGCGACGTGGTCGACCGCGCGTCCGCGTACGCCGCGTACCCGATCGACCCGGCGAGCTGGACCGAGTTCGTCACCGCGGCCCGCGGCGCGTAGCCGGCGCCGGTCGCGGGCGCGGCCGGTCGGCGTGTGGTGACGGTGTCGCCGGTCGTCTGCGGCAGGCTCAGCCGGTGACCTCCCTCGAGCATCCCGGCGGACCCCACCCCGCCGCGGCCGCGCGGCGGGCCCGGGCGGCCGTGGCCGCGCTGTTCTTCACCAACGGCGCCGTCTTCGCCAGCGTCGTCCCCCGGTACCCGGACGTGAAGGAGCAGCTGGACCTGTCGAACGCGGCGCTGGGCGCGGCCGTGTCCGCGTTCTGGCTCGGCGCGCTGCTCGTCGGCTTCGGCGGGGGCCTGGTCGTCAAGCGCTGGGGCTCGGGGCGGGTGGCCACCGCCGTGACGCTCGGCGCCTGCGCGAACCTCGTCGTCGTCGGGCTGGCCGGATCCTGGTGGTCGCTGGCCGCCGCGCTCTTCGTCGCGGGCTCGCTGGACACGGTGGCCGACATCGCGGAGAACGCCCACGCGCTCCGGGTGGAACGGCTCTACCGCCGCTCGATCCTCAACTCGCTGCACGCCGTCTGGAGCATCGGTGCGGTCACCGGGGGAGTGATCGGCAGCGCGGCCGCCGGCGGAGACGTGCCGCTGCCCGTGCACTTCGCGATCGTGGCCGGCGTGCTCGCGCTGCTCGCGTCGGCCGCGTCCCGGTTCCTGCTCGCCGGCGCGGACGACCGGCCCGCCGTTCCGGTCGTCCGGCCCGGCCGGGCGCCGGCGGTGGCGCGGCGGTGGCGGCTGGGCGCCGGCATCCTGGCGCTGGGGGGCGTCGCCACGCTCGCCCAGGGCATCGAGGACAGCGGCGCGACCTGGAGCGGGGTGTACCTGCGCGAGGGTCTCGGCGCCGCGCCGGCCGTCGGTGGCCTGGCGTTCGCCGCGCTGCAGACGATGCAGACCCTGGGTCGTCTCGTCGGTGATCGCCTGGTCACCCGGTGGGGCGATCCCCGGGTCGCCGGGGCCGGCGCCGCGCTGGCCGGCGTGGCCGTCGGCGCGGCCCTGGCGTTCCCGTCGCCGGTGGGCACGATCGCGGCGTTCGGCGCGGCCGGACTGGGCATCGCCACGATGATCCCGGCGGCGATGCGGGGCGCCGACGCCCTGCCCGGACTGAGCGCCGGGGTGGGGTTGAGCCTCGTCGGCAGCGTGTCCCGGATCGGGAGCCTGCTGGCCCCGCCGATGATCGGTGCGCTCGCCGACGCCTACTCGGTGCGGACCGGTCTGCTCGTGGTCCCGGTGGCCGCGCTGCTGCTGGTGGTGCTCAGCCGCACCCTCGACCGGCGGCCCTAGCGGCGCAGTTCCCAGAGGCTGGTGGCGGTGCCCGCGGTGGCCAGCATCCGGCCGTCGGGCGAGAACGCGACGTCGTACACGGCGCTGCCGGGTCCGCGCAGCACCTGGAGCCGGTCGCGGTCGCCGACGTCCCAGAGCCGCGCGGTGCCGTCCTCACCGGCGGTGGCCAGCGTCCGGCCGTCGGGCGAGAACGCGACCTCGTACACGCTCCCGGCGTGGCCGGTCAGCGGGTCGCCGATCGGCTCGCGGTCGGCGACGCTCCACAGCCGGACGGTGCCGTCGGAGCCCGCGGTGGCCAGCGTCGTGCCGTCGGGGCTCCAGGAGACCCCGAGCACCGGGCCCTCGTGCCCGATCAGCTCGCCGCCGGCGGGGCGCCGGGTCTCGACGTCGTAGAACTCGACGACGCCGTCGCCGCCCGCGGTGGCGATCCGCCTGCCGTCGGGCGAGAACCCGACGTCGAGCACGTCGCCGATGTCGTACACCTCGATCGGCGGGCCGGTGGCGCGGCGCGTGGCCGCGTCCCAGAGGTAGACGCTCCCGCCGGTGTCGCTCGTCGCGATCCGGCCCGCGCGGCTGAACGCGACCGCGGTGACGCCGATAGCCTGGCCGGACACCGGTCCGGTCCGGCGGGCCCCGGTCGCGACGTCCCAGAGCTGCAGCGGCCCGCCGACGAACGCGACGGTCCGCCCGTCGGGGCTGAACGCGACGCTGCTGACCGGAAGCCGGTAGTCCACCTCGAACGTCCGCAGCGGCCGGCGCGCGGCCACGTCCCAGAGCGTCGGCAGCCGGGTGTCGCCGCCGGTCACCAGCCGCCGGCTGTCCGGGCTGAACGCGACGCTGCGCACGATGCCGGCCCCGCCGTCGCCGAGCGTGGTGACCAGCCGGGCGCCGGTGATCGTGTCCGAGGGCCAGTTCGCCCGGACGACGGTCGCGAGCACCGCGGCGACCGCGACCACCAGCAGCACGTAGCCCGCCCGGGGCGGCAGCTTCCGCCGGGGCGGCTCCGGGCGGAGCGGCTCCGGGCGGGGCGGCCGGCGCCGGGGCAGCCGACGGCGGGGTGGGCGGTCCGCGCCGCCGGAGTCGAGCACGTCCACCCGTTCACCGTAGGCGTCAGCCCGGCGCGTGCATGCCGTACCCGAGTTCTTCGACGGCCACCGACCAGAAGCTCTCCGCGTCCTCGACCGCCACCGGGTCGATGCCGCGGAACCGCTCCAGCAGCTCCTCGCCGAGCGACTCCCAGTACTCGTCGGCCTCGTCCTGCTCGTCGGGCACCGCCGCCGCGCCCAGCGCCGCGCTGTAGCGCCCGGCGAACTCCGCGAGCGTGTCCGGGGAGCTGTTGATCACCGACTCCTCACCGTCCGGGCCGACCAGCAGCACGGTGCCGTCCGCGCGGTCGACGACGATGCTGGACAGGCCCGGGTCGACGGCGACGCGGGTGCGCCCGTTGCCGTCGGGGCCGATGCCCCAGTCGCCGGGGTAGGGGAGCGTGAGGTCGCCGTCGAGGACGTCGGCGAGAGCGGCGGCGATGTCGGTGTCGGTGAGTGGCACGTGCGCACCTTAGAGGTGGCCGTCAGCCGGCGATGATCCAGGCCGGTAGGCAGCGGATCAGGGCCTCGACGAGCTCGTCGGGGGAGCGCTCGGGCTGATCGGCCGCGAGCCAGCCGCCGAGCACCCCGAGCACCCCGCCGGCGAGGAAGTGCGCGGTGACGACCGGGTCGACGTCGGGCGGGCGGTTCTCGTTGCGCTCCAACGCCTCGATCGTGCGCCGCACGTAGGCGTCGGTGATGGCTTTCTTGACGGTCGGCGCGGCGCCCGGCCCGAGCAGGTGGACGTACGAGGCGCGGCGCTCGGCGACGAACCCCACGACGTCGGTGAGCGCGCGCCGGCTGGCCTGCACCCCGGTCACCGAACCGGCCGACCGCAGCACGATGTCGGCGTTGCCGACCAGGTCGAACAGCTCGCTGAGCGCGTGCACGGCGAGGTCCTCGGGCGACGCGAAGTGCGTGTAGAAGCTGGTGCGGTTGACCCCGGCGGTGCGGGTGAGCGCGGCCACGGACATCTGGGCCGGGTCCTGCGTGCGGACCGCGTCGTGGAACGCGGCCAGCAGCTTCTCCCGGGTGCGCACGGCCCGCGGGTCGGTGTTGTCGATCATCGGCCGCTTGGCAGTCACGTCGGCCGACGCTAGAGCAGCACGACAACTGCCGTCTACTCGCGGCGGCGCCAGCGCTCGCCCAGTTCAGCGGGGGTGGGGGCGGTGCCGGGCAGCGGGGTCGCCGCGGCCGCGGGGCGGAGGGCGTCGAGCAGGAGCGTGAGGTAGCGCCGGCGCAGGGCGGCGGTGCGCGCGGGATCGTCGAGGCGGATCGCGGCCAGCTGTTCGAAGACCATCGTGACGTCGTTGGGCCGCAGGTCGCCGCGGAGCACCCCGGCGGCCAGCGCGCGTTCGAACAGCGCGTCGCCGAGCGTCCCGGCCCGGCCGGCCAGCGCGCTCAGCTCCGCGGTCGTGGTGAACGTCCCGGCCAGGCGGACGGTGAGCGAGTGCACGTCGGCCTCGACGATCCCGGTGACGTACCCGGCGAACGCGTCCCACGGGTCGTCGACCCCGGCGGCGTCCTCGGCGATCGCGACGAACTGCGCGAGCCCGTTGCCGCAGAGCGTGCGGAGCAACTCGTCCTTGCCGGCGTAGCGCCGGTAGAGGGCGCCGATGCCGACGTGGGCGGCGTCGGCGACCGCGGACATCGGTGCGGTCGGGTCGTGGAGGAACACCTCGCGGGCGGCTTCGAGGATCGTCCGGTCGTTGCGCGCGGCTTCGGCGCGGCGTCCGCTCAGGCTCGGCATGAAGTCAGCATAGCTCTTGAACGGAACGATCCATTCCGTTAGGGTGGAACCACTGAACGGAACGATTGGTTCCGTTCCGAAACTAGGGAGCTGTGCGATGTCGTGGACCGTGTTGGAGCAGGCTCACGGGGCGCTGCGGTCGGTCGTCGCCGGAATCGAGGAGAGTGACTGGGCGCTGCGCACGCCGTGCGAGAAGTGGAACGTCGCCCAGGTGGTGCGGCACGCCGCCGGTGATCAGCTCGGCTACGCGGCCGCGATCACGGGCAGCGGGGGGCCGACCGAGGACCCGTTCGCGCCCTCCGAGGGCCGGCCGGGCGCCACCGATCTCGACGCGGCGCTGGCCGCCGCCGCGGCGGCGTTCGCCACGGTCGCGCCGGGTACGCCCGAGGTGGCGTGCCCGTTACCGCTCGGGCCGCTGCCGGCCGAGACCGTCGTCGACGCGGCCGCGCTCGACGCCGTCGTGCACGCGTGGGACGTCGCGGTGGCGACCGGTCAGCCCTCGCCGCTGGCGCCCGAGCTGGCCGCGCACCTGACCCCGGTCGCCGAGCTGATCGCGGGAGCGCTGCGGGCGTTCGCGTTCGGCCCCGCGCTCGACCCGGAGCCCGGCGACGACGCGGCGGCCCGGCTCCTGCGCTTCCTGGGCCGCGACCCGGAGTGGGCCCGCTAGCGCGGGGAGTACGGCGGCCAGGCCGCGGGGTCCGCCAGGTCGGCGATCGGGTCGACGCTCGCGGCGGTCTCGCGGCACGGGTCGTATTTCGCGCGGCAGGCGACGGTCACCTTGACCGCGCCCGCCGCCATCACGATCGCGGTGCCGTCCACCCGGGCCGGGCGTCCCCGGAACGTCTCCGTCGCCGCGCCGATGCCGTCACCGAGCGGTTCCACGGTGACGCGCATCGTCGACGACGGGCCGGTGAACTCCATCGACACGGACGGGGCCGACCCGGTGTCGACCTCGGTGAGCTCGAACCCGTCCGGGGTGGTCACCGTGAACGGGAGCCGGGTGCGCGCCTCGAGGTCCACCGACATCGAGGTGGCGACGGTCGTCGCGAGCGCCAGCGGGTCGGGCAGCCCGGTCGTGGCCACCGAGGCCCACGCGTCCTCGGCCCACCGCCAGACCAGCGTGTAGCGCTCGTCGCCCTGGTCCACCCACTCCGACGGGTGGCCCTCGATCGCCGGCCCGGTGGTGCTCGCCGCGGGGCCGTCGCCGATCAGCTCGGACAGGTCGTAGCCCCGCACCCCGACGCGGGCACGCAGCGACGTGCCCCGGCCGGCGGCCCGGATCTCGAGGTCGGTGGTGCGGTTCGCGGTCGCGCGGTCGGGCATCGAGCCCGGCAGGCCGCCGATCGTGAGCGTGCTGCGGGCCGGGTCGAACCAGGCCGGTGCGCTGTCCGGCAGGCCGTCCGCGGCGGCCCGCTGCTCCGTCTCGGCCGGTTTCAGCGCCGGCGGGGCGGCCCGGTCGCCCTCGACGCCGCCGGTCAGCACGGCGACCGTCACGGTGACGACCAGGACGAGCACCGCGGCGGCGGCGATCGTCGAGCGCAGGAGGGCCGACCGGCGCGCGGTGGCCAGCGCGGCCACCCGGTCGTAGTCGACGGGCGCGGGCGGCGGGGCCTGGGCGAGCACCCGTTCGAGCAGCATCCGGGTCGTGGACTCGTCCATCGTCAGCTCCTCGCCCGGGCCGGTGCGGCGCCGTCCGGCTCGACGTGGGGAAGGGCGCGCCGGAGTGCGGCGAGGCCCTTCGCGGTCTGGCTCTTGACCGTGCCGGGGGAGCAGCCGAGCGTCCGGCCGGTCTCCTCGACCGACAGGTCGGAGTAGAAGCGCAGCGCGATCACCGCGCGCTGGCGCGGAGGCAGCCCGGCGAGCGCGGCCCGGACCGCGACCGCGTCGGCGGTGTCCGGATCGGAGGAGAACGCGGTGTCCGGCAGGCGGTCGACCAGGACGACCCGGCGGGCCCAGTTGGTGCGGCGCTCGCTCAGGAACGTGCGTACCAGCGTGGTGCGCGCGTAGGCGTTGGCGTCGGTGGCGGCCCGGACGCGGTCCCATTTCAGGTACAGCTTGACCAGCGTGTCCTGCACCAGGTCGTCGGCGCGGTGCCGGTCCTGGCACAGCAGGTACGCCAGCCGGTGGAGCGCGGGCAGGCGCACGTCCACGTACTCGCGGAATCCTTCGCTCACGCCGCGTCCTCCGGGATTTCTGCGCGCTTCCTCTCCCTAGAGGGCTGTGCCCGGCGCCGGGTTGCCCGGCGTCGGGCACTATTTCGTCAGACCCCGGTGTCCGTGGCGGACCCTATCGGCGGGACGCGATCAGGGCCGCCACGCCGTCCAGGATGCGATCGACGCCGTAGTCGAGGGCCTGGTTCTGGTTCCCGCTCGCCGCCGCCGAGGCGAACGCGGCGCTCACGGCCGGGAAGCGGTCCTCGCGCCCGGCCAGGATCGCCTGGACCCCCGTGGTCAGCGGGTCCTCGGCCGACACCGTGCCGAACGCCACGGTCTGCTCGCCGAGCGCCCGGACGTGGCCGGTCAGCACCACGACCGTGTCGAGCGTCTCGGCGCCGTCGAGCCCCGAGCCGGCCAGCGCGGCGACCGCGACCTCCATCCAGCCCAGCTCGTTCGGCCCGACGGGACGGGCGCCGCGGGTGGCCTCGAGCGTCCACGGGTGCTGGTGGAAGCGCACGAACAGTTCACGTGCCCAGAGCGCGAGCGCCTCGCGCCAGCCCGCACCGCCCGGGGCCGGGGGCGCGCCGATTCCGATGTCGACCATCAGCGCCACCAGCTCGGCCTTGCCCGGCAGGTAGCGGTAGAGCGCCATCTTCGTCACACCGAGGCTCTCGGCCACCCGCTGCATCGTCACCGCGGCGAGGCCCTCCCGGTCGGCGATCTCGATACCGGCCCTGGCGATGCGCTCGCGGTCGAACGCGGGGCGGGGGCCCCGCCGGGGTGCGGGTCGCTCTCCCCACAGGACGTCCACTCGCTCTCCTCGCGTCGTCGTCGTCAACTGCGTCTAGCGTAATCTGTATCCGAGGGATACAGTTTTTGCCATGACCCTTCGCGTACTGATCTCCGGGGCCGGTGTGGCCGGCCCGGCCCTTGCCCTCGCGTTCCGCCGCGCCGGCGCCCGCGCCGACGTGACCGTCGTCGAGGTCGCGCCGCGGTTGCGCACCAGCGGCTTCGCCGTCGACGTCCGGGGCCCCGCGCAGCTGGGTGTCCTCGACCGCCTCGGCGTCCTCGACGAGCTGCGTGAGCAGCAGACGCACGGCAGCGCGATGACGTTCGTGGCCGAGGACGGGAGCGAGATCTTCCGGTTGCCGCCCGAGTTCACCGGCGGTGAGCTCGAAGTGCGGCGCAGCGACCTGTCCGCGACGCTGGTCCGCCACAGCGCCCCGAGCACCGAATACGTCTTCGGCGACGCGATCACCGGCCTCACCGAGACCCCCGACGGCGTCGAGGTGCGGTTCCGGCACGCGCCCGACCGCACGTTCGACCTCGTCGTCGGCGCCGACGGCATGCACTCCGGCGTCCGGCGCCTGCGCTTCGGGCCGGAGCAGCAGTTCGTGCGCCATCTGAACTACTACGTCGCCGGCTGGGACGTGTCCGGCGCCGGCTCCGACGTGCTGCACTACGGGGTGCCGGGCCGGCTCGCCGCGCTCGGCCCGCGCTCGGCGATGGTCGTGTTCGCCGCGCCCGAGCTCCCGGTCGACTTCCACGACGCCGCACCCCAGAAAGAACTGATCACCTCGACGTTCCGCGGCCTCGGGTGGCGCGTCCCGGAGCTGCTCGCCGGCCTGGCCGACGCCCCGGAGATCTACTTCGACGCGATCAGCCGGGTGCGCGTCCCGCGGTGGACGAGCGAGCGGGTCGCGTTGCTCGGCGACGCCGCCTGGGGCGTCACGCTGGGCGGGATGGGCGTCGGCACCGGGATCGTCGGGGCGCACGTGCTCGCGGGCGAGGTGGCGAACGGCCGTCCGCTCGCCGCGTACGAGGAGCACCTGCGCCGGTACGCCGGCCGCTGGCAGAAGCGTGCCGACCCGGGCCGCTTCCTCGCGCCGCGTACCCGCCACGGCCTCTGGCTGCGCAACGCCCTGTTCAGCCAGGCCGTCGTGCGCAGCGCGCTGCTGAAGAGCACCGACAACTTCGCCGCCGACCCGGCGCTGCCCAGCTACGCGTGACGCGCACGGGGGCGCCGGCAGCCGCGCTCGCCGGTGGGAATTGCAGATCTGCGAATCACAGATTGGTTCTCACAAATTCGAGCCCGTCGGACTGTGTTCATGTGCGTTGCGTATCGCTAGCCTGACGCTCGGGTGAACACGCCGTTGCGGGAGGAACACGCCATGCAGGCTCCTTCGATATCAGGCACGCAGGATCGCTCCGTTCCGTCACTGCGGTTACGCCAAATCTTGCGCACCTACTGCTGGAACTTCGACCCCAGCGGCATCGCCGACCTCCGCGCGAGCCTGGCCGACGGCCACTACGCGTGGCTGCGCGACGAGCTGGCCGGCGCGATGGCCGAACCCGCCGAACCCACCGGAGCCGCCGGCTGGTGGCAGGAGTCCATCGGGGAGTTCGGCGGCTCCGCGGTCGCGGCGCAGCGCGATCTGTGGCGCAGACTCTTCCCCGGGCAGGCCGTGCCCGGGGACTGACCGGATCGGTGCGCGCCGCCGGTCAGGAGCGGCGGCGGGCGGCGGCGGCGTGTTCGATCGCGGCCGCGTCCTCGGCTGCGGCCCGGGCCGCGAGCAGGCGCTCGTCGGCGTCGCGGAGACGTTCGAGGCGGGCGTGGACCTCGGCCCGGGAGAACCGGACGGCCGCGTGCTCGCCGGCCACCCGGGCGTCGGTGAGCGCGCGCTGCTGCCCGGCCTTCTCCTCGGCCACGGCCAGGCGGGCCCGGGCGGCGTCCGCGTCCGCGGCGGCCCGGGACGCGTCCGCCCTGGCCTCCCGGCGTCGCGTCCGCGCGGTCAGCGGAAGCCGGTCGGCGGCGTCGCGTGCCGTGGCCGCCGCCTGCTCGGCCGCGACGAGCTCGGTGCGCGCGGCGTCGAGTTCCCGGGTCAGCCGGGCGTCCTCGGTGCGGAGCAGATCGATCTCGCGGTAGTGCCGCGCGGATCCGGCCGCCTGCGCGACCGCGGCCTGCGCCACCTCACGCTGCCGGGCCACGTTCGTCATCGCCGCCCGCGCCGACGCGGCCGCCCGGGCCGCCGCCCGGAACTCCACCAGCCCGTCCTCGCCGACCACACCCACCTCCGGTCCGTCCGCCGCCGGGTCCGCTGATCGCCGCACTTCTCCGATCAGCGTGGCAGGCGGGTGGGTGACACGCCGGGGTTCACCGGGAATCACTCCGGGCGCAGCAGGATCGTCACCGTCCGGTTGCGACGGGCGTCCGGGAACGGGCCCTCCGACTGTTCCGCGCTCACCAGCGCGAACTGCGCCAGCGGCCGTCCGGACGCCACCGCCAGCTCCCGCGCCGCCACCTGCGCCCGCCCGTACCCGACCACCGACCCGCCGCTGGTGCGCCCGCCCGGCACCGCGACCGTGTGCCCGACGACCGTCGTCACCACCTCCAGCGTCCTCAGCCGGCGGCCGACCGCGGCCAGCACCGGCCCGGCCGCCGGGGTCAGCTCGGTCGAGGAAGCGAACACCCCCGAGGTGAACACCAGCCGCACGTCGGCGGACCGCTGCTCCACCCGCACCCCGGGCAGTCCCGCGAACGCCGAGGCCACAGCGGTCAGCCGCTCCCGGTGCCGCGCCGCGGCCGCCGCGCCCGCCTCCCGCTGCCGCGCCTCCGCGGCCGCGCGCGCGTCCCGCTCCGCCCGCAGCGTCGCGACCTCGCGCCGCAACCCCGCCGCGGCCGGGTCGCCGGTCGCCTCCCCGCGGTCGGTCCCCACCCACACCACTGCCGTCGTCGACGCCACGAGTAGCGCGGCCGCGAGCAGCGCCACCGCACGGGCCGGCGTGTACACCGGACGGACCCGCCGCCCGGCGGCGAGCCGGGCCAGCGTGGCCCGCCCGGCCACCGCGTCCGGGTCGCCGGGCCGGAGCGCGAGCACCCGCGCCCAGTCCTCGTCGGCCGCGCCGTACTCACCCCGCTGGGCACGCACCCGGGCGCGCAGATCGAACGCGTCCGCACCCGGTTCGCCGGGGTGCGGCCCGTCCCCGCCCGGGTCCAGCTCGGCCAGGAGCGCCGACGCGGTCTCCAGGTCGCCGACGTACGCCGCGGAGCGGGCCCGGTGCAGCGTGAGCCGGTGCTCCGGCGTGGCGCGCGCGGTCGCGGTCACGACGCCGACCGCAAGCCGATGACCTGGTCCTGCGCCTCCTTCGGCAGCAGCCGCACCAGGCGCTGGTTGACCGCGGTGAGCGCGGTCGCGTCCTGGTTCGCGATCGCCAGGCGCCCCTCGGAGAGCAACCCCTCGGCGGCCGCCGAGCGCGGCACCATCGCCTCCAGCGCGAAGAACAGCTGGACCGGCCAGTCCGGCCGGCGCCGTTCGAGCTCGATCACGAACGACGACGTGCGATCGATCGCCGCGCGCACCGCCGCGACGTCCCCGGCGTCGATCGCGGTGTCGGCCCGGCGGCGCAGGTCGGCGAGCTCCCGGCGGTCGGCGGCGTCGCCGGCGGCGTCCACGGTCCCGGCGGCCTCGTCGAGCACCCCGCGCAGCTGACGGACGAGTTCCGGCAGCTGCGCTTTCTCCTCGATGTCGTCCAGATCGGCCTGCAGGTCGCGCAGGCGTTCCTCGGCGGCCGCCGCCGCGCCCCGGTCGACGCGGGCGGCCCCGACCTGGTCGCGGACGGTGTCCAGCGCGCTCTCGTCGTCCAGCCGGTCCAGCTGCTCGCGGCCACCGCCGGCCGGCGCGGCCTCGCGGAGCCGCTCGAGGCGCCGGTCGACCTCGGCGAGCTGCTCCTGGAGGCTCTGGACGCTGGCCGTGCGCACCTCGTCGAGGTTGATCTCGGCCTCGAACTGCGCCTGCACCAGCGGCACGTCGGCGACGACGGTGACCAGGCTGGACGCGTCGACCTCGAACGTCACCTCCACCTCGGTGCCCGCCGCCAGGTCGATCCGCACGTCGCGCGGGCGGATCTCGAGCACCCCGACCTCCCGGTTGCGGTCGCCGCGCGGGCGTTCACCCTGGACGATCGGGATCCGGATCACCGCGTCGGCCTGATCGCGCTGCAGCGCCCCGGACGTGTGGAACACCTCGCGGGCCCGCGCCGGCAGCGTCTCGCCTTTCCGCAGGATCGCGGCGAACGCGCGGTCGGCGAGCTGGATGCCGAGCGAGTGCGCCAGCCGCACGCCGCCGAACTCCACGTCCCGGTGGGTGATCGAGAACGTGTCCGGGGTCAGTGGCCGGCGGGTGCCGCCGGAGTCGGTCAGCGCGACGGTGAAGTGCGAGGTCGTGTGCGGGTCGAGGTCGACCTCGGTGGCGAACGCGCCGTTGGCGTTCAGGCGGATGAGACCGGACCGGAACGGCGGGTGTCCGTCCGGGTTGGTCAGCGTGACGCCGTAGGACGTCCAGTCGGGCGTGCCCGCGCCGCGCAGCCGCCCGCCGACCGTGGGCGTCGTCGTCGTGACGCTGGGCTCGAACGCCAGCTCGACCAGGAACTCGCCCGGGGACGCGGCGCGGGTCGGCGTCGTGGCCGGGCGGCGGATCGTGCTGGCGAAGATCGCGGCGCCGCGCGCGACGACGGTGCTCGGGTCGAGGCTGGTGTCCAGCGCGATGCCGATGCCGTGCCGCGGGTCGGCCAGCCGCTCACGCAGCCCGGGCGAGAGCGTGACGCCGCCGACGAGCAGGAGCCGGTCGACGTCCGCGGGCTCCAGCGAGGCCTCACGCAGCGCGGAGCGGCACAGGTTGATCGCGCGGACGTAGTACGGCTCCGCGATCGAGTCCAGCTCGTCCCGGCGCAGCGCGTACTCGAACTCCTCCTCCTCGCCGTTCGGGCCGCGCAGCACCGCGTCCACGTCGACGCGGTCGGTGCGGGAGAGCTGGATCTTCGCCTCCTCGGCGGCGAGCTTGAGCTTCGCGAAGTTCGCGCGCCAGGCCGCGTTGTCCCGCCGGAAGTCGGCGAAGCCGAGCGCGCGGCCCGCCGCCGGCGCCAGTACCTTCTCGACGATCGCCCAGTCGATGAGCTTGCCGCCCAGGAACGAGTCGCCGGCGTGGTTGAGCACGCGCAGGTCACCGTCGCGCTTGTTGACGATCGCCGCGTCGAACGTGCCGCCGCCGAAGTCGAACACCAGCCAGTACCCGCGGTCGGCCGCGTCCTGGAAGCCGTACGCGAACGCGGCCGCCGTCGGTTCCTGCACCAGCGGGCAGCCGGGCTCGAACCCGGCCAGCGTCGCGGCCTCGACCGTCGCCTGGTTCTGGTTCAGCGTGAACGCGGCCGGCACGGTGATCACCGCGAACGGCGGGGGAGCGGTGTCGAGCCGCTGCGCGAAGTCGGCGCGCAGCGAGGTGAGCACCTCGGCCGACAGCTGCGGGGGCGTGAGCTCCCGCCCGGCCCGGGCGAACGGGTGGCGCGCGTCGGCGAGCCCCATCTCCTGCTTGAACTCGGCCGCCGTGTTGTCCGGGTCGGACTCGACCCGCTCCCGGGCGCGACGCCCGACGTGCACGACGTCGGCCTTCGGCATCCATACCGCGGAGGGCGTGGTGTCCCAGCCGTCGTTGTTCTTCACGATGACGGCCTCGCCGTTCGTGACGACCGCGATGGCGCTGTTCGTGGTGCCCAGGTCGATCCCGACGTCAATCGTGCTGCTGGCCGGCATGGTCGCTCCTCGTTGTCGTCACGGCCGGGCCGGCGACGATGACCTGGCCCATCTGGATGCGGCGGTCGTGCAGGTACACGGTCGGGCGGACGGTCTCGAGGACGACCTCGGTGGTCCGGCCCTCCTCTTCCTGGACGGCCAGCACCTCGATCGACCGGCCGGAGTGGAACGCGTCGCCGTCGTGTTCCTGGATGACCAGGCCGGCGTCGCTCAGCGCGTCGCGGCACGAGCGCAGGTAGCGGCCGGTCTGCCGGTCGCGGGCGGTCCGGGCGTCGCGGGCCAGCCGCCGCTGGGCCCGCCAGAGGTTCGTGGCCGCGTCGGCGAGCGCCTTGTCGTCCGGTGGATCGTTCCCGGGCGCCGGCTCGTCGGGCGCCGGCTCGTCGGGGACCGTCCCGACGAGCCGGGTCAGGAGCGCGATGACCTCGTCGTCGTCCGGCGGCGCGATGCGGAAGCTCGCGGGTTTGTCTGCGCTGCCGCAGCCCGGCCCGCAGACGGATCAGGGGCTTCACATCACCACTCCTCGCCGCCAGCGGATCAGCGTGTGGGCGTGTTCTCCGGCCAGGCGCGGGGAGAGACCGATGGCTTCCTCCAGGAGATCCGCGGCGCGCTGCAGCCCGCCCGGGGTGCGCGCCAGCTCGTGTGCGTCGCCGACCAGCCGCCGGGCCCGCGGGCTCGGTTCGGCCGTCGTGACCGCGGGCACCGGAGCCCGCACGCGGCGCGCGGCCAGGGCGTCGCCGAGCTCCCGGGCGGTCGGGGTGCGCAGCCACGGGTCGACGGTGAGCGCCCCGGTGACGATCCGGTCCAGCTCCTCGTCGACGGTCTCGTTGTACCGGCTCGGCGGCAGCAGCGGTCGCGTGAACCGCGCGTGGTGCGGCGCGAACGGCGCCCCGTCGTCGTAGGGCAGGTGGTCGGTGAGCATGAGGTACGCGAGGACGCCCACCGACCAGACGTCCCCGGCGCAGGAGTACCCGCCGGAGCGCATCACCTCGGGCGCCATGAACGCGTACGTGCCCTGGGCGCTGGCCAGCCGCGTGAACGGGTCGGCCCGCTTGGCCAGCCCGAAGTCGCTGATCCGGATCCGCAGGCCGGCGCCGTCGTAGCCGACCAGGATGTTCGCCGTCGTCAGGTCGCGGTGCAGCACCGGAGGGTCCTGGCCGTGCGCCACCGCGAGACCGGCCGCGATCTGCGTCATCACCTCGGCGGCCACGTCCGTCGGCACCGCCGGGCGGTGCGCGGCGACGAACCGCTCGAGCGTGCCGCCGGGCACGTACTCCATCGTGAAGTACCCGCGCCGGCCTTCGGCGGTCGGCAGCGTGCCGACGTCGAAGAGCCGGATGACGTGCCGGTGCCCGAGCGTCGAGAGCAGACGCGCCTCGTCGAGCAGCTCGCGGGTCTCGGCCTCGGACGCGACCCGCTTGAACACCTTCATCGCCTGCCAGCCGAGGTAGCGGTGCTCGACGCGGTGCACCTCGGCGAAGGCGCCCTCCCCGAGCATCCGGTCGACGACGAGCGAGTCGCCGATCCGCTCACCGCTGCGGACCAGCGCCATCAGCGGTTCACCGCGATCAGGAAGATCACGACCAGCGCGACCACCACCAGCCACAGCACACATCCGGCGCCGGAGGTCCGGGGCTGCGGAGCCGGTGCCCGCTGGAACTCGCGGCCGACGCCGCGCAGCCGGGCGGCGAGCACCACCTGACCCACGTACTCGGTGTTCTGCGCGATCGCGGTGCGGGTGCCGGCGTCGGTCGCGAGGCCCTTCGCGGTGGTGAGCCACTGGCGTGCGGACTGCTCCGCGGGCGCGCCGCGGGTGTCGATGTCCTGGACGGCACAGTTGTTGAACGCGATCGCGACGTCGTTGCGGGTGCGGCTGGTGCGGCGGTGGTCGGCCGCCGGGGCCAGGGCGTCCAGGCGTTCGAGCCGCGGCACCGCGGACCTCGTCAGCGCGGTCGCGGCGGCGAGCGGCCTGCTGCCCTCGAGCGCTTCCCGCGCCTCCCGCAGGGCGGCGCTGACCTCGTCGTAGAGCGGCTCGGCCGACTGTTCGAGCAGGTCGAGCACCTGGTCGCGGGGCGCGGGCCAGCCGAGGGCCGCGCCGCGGAGGGTCGCCGGGCGGGCCGGTGAGCCGGCCGCGAGCAGGACCAGCGGCTTGACCAGCACGAGCGGGAGCTCGTCGCGGATCACGTCGATCGCGGACTCGTCGAGCTGCTTGTCGTCGAGCGCCTCGATCCGGTGGCGGACGTGGTCCCAGAACGCGACGCGGCGCAGCACCGACGCCCACTCCTCGGCGGCGTCGGCCCAGTCCTCGTCGAGCTCGCGCAGCTCGCCGGGGGACAGCTGCGCGCTGCGCGCCTCCCGCTCGAGCACCTCGCAGTGGGAGAGCACCGCCTCGTCGTGGTCGCGGTGCAGGGTGCTGGGGCAGGAGCAGGCGGTGGTGTCGGCGTCCCAGTACCAGAACAGCTCGTCGACCAGGCGCCGGCGCGGGTCGCCGAGGATCAGGTCGAACGCGCGGGCGACGTCCTGCGGGTCACCGCCCTCCCCACCCGGATCGGCTCCGACCTCGAGCAGCGTGAGGACCCGCTGCCGTCGCTGCCGGACGGTGCGCCGGTCGGCGCCGGTGGGCAGCCCGGTCAGGCGGAACATGTTCCGCCGGTAGAGAGCGGGTGTCGCGCTCTCCCGTAACGCCGCTAGCACTGAGTCCATCACCGCGCCCCGTCGCCGCGTGCCGGCCGTGAGCGTCCAGAGTGTTCGGCGCCGCTACACGTCACCTACACACCACGGTCGGTTGTCGCGTTACCGACAGTCGTGCCCGCCCACCGGTTGACCCGGTCCCTAACCTGAGGCGTACTCGGTGCTCGGCCCGTGGAACGGGGGCGGTCGTGCGGCTGGAAATACCCACTCGGATCTCGGCCTCACCGGCGGCCCGGCGCGCGCGTACCACGCCGGGTCTGCTGGTGACGATCACGGTCGCGCTCGTCGGTCTCGGCCTGGTGTGGAGCGTCGCGGGGCTGCTCGCGGTCGGCGGGCGCGCCGCCCTGGTCGACGACGTGCGCGTGGTCAGCGGGCCGCTGTCGGTGCACGCGCTGGACATCTACCGCTCGCTCTCCGATGCCGACGCCACCGCCGCGGCGGCGTTCCTCGGCACCGGCGCCGAGACGTCCGCGCTGCGTACCCGCTACCTCGACGACGTCGCCACGGCCGGGTCGGCGATCGCGTCGGCGCTGCGGGCCACCAGCAGCGCGAGCGACCCCGGCCGCGCCAGCGAGAACCAGCTCCGGGCGCTGTCCACCGGGCTACCGGTCTACACCGGACTGGTCGAGACCGCACGGGCCTACGACCGCCAGCAGCTGCCGCTCGGCGCCGCCTACCTGCGTGAAGCCTCCGGGTTGATGCGCGACACGCTGCTCCCGGCCGCGCAGCGGCTGTTCACGCTGGAGACCGGCCGGCTGGCCGACGCCCAGCGCAGCGGCGCCGACTTCCCGGTGCTCGTGCTCATCGTCGGGCTCGCGCTGCTGCTCGCGCTGGCCGGTGCCCAGGTGTTCCTCACCCGGCGCACGAACCGGCTGGTCAACCCGGGCCTGGCGGTGGCGTCGGCGGCGACCGTCGTCGCGCTGGTGTGGTTCGTCGTGGCGGTGGGGTCGGCGGTCGGGAACGTGAACATCGGCCGGGAAACCGGGTCGGAGCAGTTCATCCGGCTGGCCGAGGCCCGGGTCGTGGTGCTGCAGGCCCGCGCGGACGAGTCGCTGACGTTGATCGCACGCGGTGACGGCGCGGCCAACGAGCGCCATTACGCCGAGATGCTGAACGGGTTGATCGGAAACGACGGCCGCACCGGGCTCCTCGGCGACGCGGCGGCCGCACCCGGCGCCGACCGCGACCAGGTCCGGCGCATCGCCGGCCTGGCCGCACGGTGGCGCACGCTCCACGCCGACGTCCGCGCGCTCGACGACAGCGGCCGGTACGCCGAGGCCGTCCGGCTCGCGGCGGGGCCGCCGTCCGCGACGTTCGAGCAGCTCGACCGCGCGCTCGACGAGTACGCCGACGCCGCCGGCCGCTGGTTCGACGCCCGCGCCGACGACGCTGCCGCCGACCTGGCCGGCGCCCGGGTGGCCGTGCTCGCGCTCGGTCTGATCGCTCTCGCCGCGGTGGTGCTCGGCACCCGCAACCGGATCGGGGAGTACCGATGAGGCGCCTCCTGCTCGCGCTGGCCGTGCTCGTGCTGACCGCCTGCACCGCCTGCTCCTCCGCGCGGCCCGGGGCCGGGACCGACGACCCCGCGCCGCTCCGGCCCCGGCCGCAGAACGTCGCCGACCCGGCCGTGGTGCCGAGCCCGTCGCCGCAGCCCGGGTGCGACCCGCTGGCCAGCTACCGGCCGCCGGCGTCGATGCCGGCGCCGGGCCGGATGCCGGCCGGCAGCACGATGGCGCGGATCGTGCAGCGCGGCCGGCTGGTCGTCGGCATCGACCAGAACGCCTACCTGCTGGCCTACCGCGACCGGACCACCGGTGACCTGGCCGGGTTCGAGATCGACCTGGCCCGGGAGATCGCCAGGGCGCTCTTCGGCGACCCGGCCAAGGTGCAGTTCCGGCACATCACCACGCAGGACCGCATCCCGGTGCTGCAGCGGGGCGAAGTGGACATGGTGATCCGCACCGTCACGATGAACTGCTCCCGGTGGCAGCAGGTCAACTTCTCGACCGAGTACCTGCGCGCCCGGCAGCGAATCGTGGTCGACCGCGGGTCCGGGATCACCTCGCTCGACGACGTCGCCGCGCGGCGGGGCAAGGTCTGCGCCACCAAGGGCAGCACGAGCATCGCCAAGATCGCCACGATCCCCGGGATCGGGCCGGTGACCACCGACAGCACGATCGACTGCCTCGTGCTGCTCCAGCAGGGCCAGGTCGACGCGGTCTCCACGAACGACACGATTCTGCTCGGGCTCGTCGCCCAGGACCCGGGCACCGAGATGGTCGGGCCGCCGCTGAGCAGCGAGCCGTCCGGCGTCGCCATCCCGAAGGAGAACGTCGACCTGGTGCGGTTCACCAACGGGGTCCTCGAGCGGCTGCGGTCCGGCGGCGCACTGGCGCGCAGCTACCGGCGCTGGCTGAACGCGCTGGGCCCCGCGCCCACGCCGGCCGCGGTCTACCGGGACTGACGGCCGTGGTCACCGCGCCGAACCGGGCGTCGATCACCCGGCTGCTGACCGAGCTGGCCGACGAACGCAGCCGCATCGCCGAGGCGCTGCTGGCGATGGACGGCTCCGACGGTGGGCTCGCGTACCTGCGGGTGACGTCGCTGGACGGTGTGACCCGGGAGTTCTGGGAGCGCCTGCGCCTGCGCATCGACGTGCTCTGGGCGTCCTTCGCCGCGTTCGGCGAAGCCCTGGACACCGCCCGTCCGCCGGGCGACCGGTGGAGCCGTACCCAGCTGACGTCGCTCTCCGCGCGGCTGCTCGGCCCCCTCACCGGCCCGGACGTCCCCGACGCCGTGCGTGGGGTGCCGGTGGCGCGGGTCGGCGAGTGGCTCGAACAGGAATGCCGGGAGGTCCGGGCCGCGCTCGCCGACGTCGGCGAACGGCTCGCGACCGTCGACACGCTGCGTCGGCTCGACGCCGCGCTGGACGACGCGTCGCGCGCCGCCGGGACGGGCGAGGCCTCGGTCGCGGCGGCCCTGCGTGACCTGGCCGGGCGGGCCGCGGCCGACCCGCTCGGCATCGATCTGCACGCCACCGCGGCGGCCTCGCTGATCGCGACGACCGAAGCGACGGTCGAGCGGCTGCGTGCCCTGGCGACCAGGCGAGCCGGGTACGGCGCCCGGCGGGCCGCGCTGGCCGGGGCGCTGACCCGGCTGGAGTCCGACGAGCACGGCGTGCGCGACGCGAACGCACGGGCCCTGGCCAGGATCCACGACCCGCGGTTGCCTCCGGACGGGGTCGCGTCGGCCGGCCTGCGGCGGCGGCTCGACACGCTCGAGCGGCTCGACGCGGCCGCGCTCGACCAGGCGCTCCCGGCCCTGGAGGAGGCGGTCGGCGCCGCGCTGAACGCGGTGGCGCAGCGCCGTGAGTTCGCCGACGGGCTGCTGGCCCGGCGGGAGGAACTGCGCGGACGGCTGGACTCCTACCGGGCGAAAGCGGTGCGCACCGGGGTGGGCGAGCATCCCGCGGTGCTGGCGGCGTACGAGGCGGCGCGGGCGCTGCTGTGGACGGCGCCGTGCGATCTGGCCGCGTCGACCCGCGCGGTCGTGGCGTATCAGCGGTCCCTCGCCGGGCCGGGAGGGGGTGCGGCGTGAGCGGATCCTGCCGGCGGCCGGGATGCCCCGGTACGTACGACGCGGACGGGTACTGCGACGAGTGCGGCCGGAAGGCCCCGGCGGCGGGGGTCGGAACCTCCGGCGCGAGCGGGCCGTCGCCCGTGGCGACCGGTGCGTCGCGCGGGACCGGGTCCTCGCGCGGGACCGGTTCCTCGCGGGGGACCGGTGCGTCGCGGCGGACCGGCTCCTCGCGGGCGCGGCTCGGTGGTGGTCTGCTCGATCTGCCGCGGGTGCCGCTGCGCGATCCGGCGACCGCCGTGCTCGCCGACCCCCAGGTGGCCCAGGACCGTCGCTTCTGCGGCAACCCCGACTGCGGACGGCCGGTCGGGCGCGACCGGGACGACCGGCCCGGCCGCGTCGCGGGTTTCTGCCCGGCCTGCCGCACGCCGTTCTCGTTCGTGCCCGGTCTGGCCCCGGGCACGCTCGTCGGCGGACGCTACGAGGTGCTGGGCTGCCTGGCCTACGGCGGCCTCGGCTGGATCTACCTGGCCCGCGACAAGAACGTCGGCGACGACGTCAGCGACCGCTGGGTCGTCCTGAAAGGCCTGATCGACGCCGGCGACCCCGACGCCGTGGCCGCCGCGGTGTCCGAACGCCGCTTCCTCGTCTCGGTCGACCACCCGACGATCGTCACGATCCACGACTTCGCGCTGCACCCCGACCCGAGGACGCACGCCGACGTCGGTTACCTCGTGATGGAGTACGTCGGCGGCCGCTCCCTGCGTGAACTCCGCACCGACCCGGCCCGCGGCGCCCGACCCCTGCCGCTCGACCAGGTGCTCGCCTACGGGCTGGAGATCCTCCCCGCGTTCGGGTACCTGCACGAGCGCGGGCTGCTGTACTGCGACTTCAAACCCGACAACGCCATCCACGGCGACGACCGGCTCAAACTCGTCGACCTCGGTGCGGTCCGCCGCCTCGACGACGCGGTGAGCGTGGTGTGGGGAACGGTCGGGTACCAGGCGCCCGAGGTGTCCACCGACGGGCCGTCGATCAGCTCCGACCTGTACACGGTCGCGCGCACGATGGCCGTGCTCAGCTTCGACTTCCGCGGCTTCTCCGGCCGGTACGCCGACCGGTTGCCGGACCCCGCCGAGCAGCCGCTGCTGGCCGAGCAGGAGTCCTACCACCGGCTCCTGCTGCGGGCCACCGACCCCGACCCCGACCGCCGCTTCGACTCCGCCGCCGACCTGTCCGACCAGCTGCTCGGCGTCCTCCGGCAGGTGCTCTGCGCCGCCGACGGCACCCCCCGCCCCGCGGCCTCGACCCGCTTCACCCACGAGGGCGCCGCCTTCGCCACGACGACCGGAGCCGAGGCCTTCGACGGGCCGGCGATCGCGGCGGCGTTACCGGTGCCGCAGGTGGACGCGGCCGACCCCGGCGCGGCGTTCCTGCTCGCCACCCGGGACCTGGGCGCGGCCGACCTGGCGACCGCGGCACGGGGCGCGCCGCCGGACAGCGTCGAGGTGCCGATCGCGGTGGCCCGCGCGCGCCTCCTGGCCGGCGAGACCACCGCCGCCCGGGCCCTGATCGACGAGCGGGCGCGCGACGAGCCGCTGGACTGGCGCGTCGACTGGCTCCGCGGGCTCGCGGCACTGACCGACGGTGACCCGCGCGCGGCCCTGGCTTCGTTCGACGCGGTGTACGGCGCGCTGCCCGGCGAGCTCGCACCCCAGCTCGCGCTCGCCGTCGCCGCCGAGTGGGCCGGGGAACCGGAGGCGGCGCTCGCCCGCTACCAGCGCGTGTGGTCCGGCGACCACGCGTACGTCAGCGCCGCGTTCGGCCTGGCCCGCGTCCGGCGCGCCGGGGGTGACCACGCGGGCGCGATCGAGGTGCTCGAGGAGGTCCCGGCCGCGTCCAGCCATCACCTGACCGCGCAGGTCGCGGCGGTGCGGGCGCGGCTGGAGTCGCCGCCGTCGGCCGCCGGGTTCCTCGACGTGTCGGCCCGGATCGAACGGCTGCCGCTCGACGGCGAGCCGCGGGCCCGGCTGTCGGCCGAGGTGCTCACCGCGGTGCTGACCTGGCTGACCACCGGAGCGCGGTCCGGCGGTGGGGCGCTTCCCGGTGGGACGGTGCTCGGCTGCCGGCTGGCCGAGCGGGACGTCCGGCTCGGACTGGAGACGGTGTACCGCACGCTGGCCAAACTGGCCCCGGACGCCGAGCGGCGCATCACGTTCGTCGACCGGGCCAACCGGGTGCGCCCCCGGACGCTGGTGTGACCCGGATGACCTGCACCCGCTGCGCGGCCCCCGCCGCCCCCACCGACGTCTTCTGCGAGGCCTGCGGCGCCGATCTGCCCGGGCGACCCCCGGCGGCCCCGGGAGGGTCGGACGCCGTCGGCGGCTGGTTGGGGTCGGGGGCGGCGGCCGGGCGGTGTGCGCACTGCGGAGCGGACGCGTCGATCGGTGGCTACTGCGGTGAGTGCGGGCGCCGCCGCGGAGCCGGGCGGGACCGGGCCGCGCTGGAGTTGCCGGGGGTCGCCGCGCTGACCGACCGGGGCACCCACCGCCACCACAACGAGGACGCGGTCGCGATCGGGCGTACCCCCGCCGGGCCCGTCGCGGTCGTCTGCGACGGCGTCTCCAGCTCGCCCCGCGCCGACGCGGCCGCCGTGGCCGCCTGCGAGGCCGCGCTGCCCGCCCTGCTCCGCGCGCTCACCGGCGGCGGCGACCCCGGCGCGGCCTCGCTCGAGGCGTTCGACGACGCGCTCGCCGCGGTGGACGCGCTCGTCGACACGGTGCCGGCCGACGCGCCCAGCTGCACCTACGTGTCCGGCGTCGTCACGGGCGAGGGGATGGCCGTGAGCTGGGCCGGTGACTCCCGGGCGTACTGGATCCCCGACCGCGGCGCGGCGCGGTGCCTCACCGAGGACGACGCCCGGCCCGACACCCCGGGTGCGCCGCTCACCCGCTGGCTCGGCGCCGACGCGCCCGGCGTCGGCCCGCACGTCGTCGCCGTTCCCGCGGACGGACCCGGCCTCCTGCTCCTCTGCACCGACGGCCTGTCCCGTTACCTGGCCGGCCCGGCCGACCTCGCCCGCGTCGCCGGGTCGCCGCCCGCCGCCGCCGCGCGGGAGCTCGTCGGGCTCGCGCTGGACGCGGGTGGCGCCGACAACATCGCCGTCGCCCTGCTGGCGGTACCCAGCATCCCGGGAGGGGAGTTGCCATGAGCAGCACACCGCAGGTCACCGTGGAGACCCACCAGAACGAGTTCCTCCCGGCCGGCGGCCGCACCGTGGACGCGGTCGTCACCGTCACGCAGTCCGGCGAGGTGTCCGCGGCTCCTCCCCGCGCGGCCGGTGCGGCCGAAGTCATCATGATCGACGTCTCCGCCTCGATGAGCGGTGCGAAGCTCCGCGCCGCGAAGGCGGCCGCGATCGCCGCGATCGACGTGATCCCGGACGGCGTCGCGTTCGCGATCGTGGCCGGCGACACCGAGGCCTGGACGGTCTACCCCGGCCGGACCCGGCTCGCGACGTCCTCGCCGGCCAACCGGTCCGAGGCCCGCGAGGCCGTCCAGCACCTGCGGACGCGCGGCGGCACCGCGATCGGCACCTGGCTCACGCTCGCCGCCGACCTGTTCCGGCGCCACGGAGCCGCGATCAACCACGGCATCCTGCTGACCGACGGCGCCAACGGCGAGTCCGAGCAGACGTTCGACCGGGCGCTCGAGCGCTGCGCCGGTCTGTTCGTCTGCGACAGCCGGGGCGTCGGCGACGGCTGGATGGCGCGTGACCTGATCAAGGTCGCCGAACAGCTGCTGGGGACCGCGTCGGGCATCACCGACCCGGGTGCGCTGGCGGCGGAGTTCGTCGCGATGACGCAGGCGGCGATGGGCAAGACCCGGGCCGACGTGCTGCTCCGGGTGTGGACACCGGCCGGGGCGACGATCCGCTTCGTCAAGCAGGTCCACCCGGAGATCATCGACCTGACCGGGCGGCGCCGGGACGCCGGCAAGCGTGCGGGCGAGTACCCGATCGGCGCCTGGGGGGCGGAGAGCCGCGACTACCACCTGAAGATCGACCTGGAGCCCAACCCGATCGGTGAGGAGGTGCTCGCCGCGCGGGTCTCGGTCGTCCACGGCGACGACGTGCTCGGGCAGTCGCTCGTACGTGCGGTGTGGACGGACGACCTGACCTCGACGACGGCGATCAACCGCCAGGTCGCGCACTACACCGACGAGACCGAGCTGGCCGAGGCCATCCTGGAGGGGACCGAGGCGCAGAAGGCCGGTGACCTGGACCGGGCGACGCTGAAGCTCGGGCGGGCGGTGCAGCTGGCGGCCGAGTCGGGCCGGGAGGACACCGCGAAGCTGCTGGCGAAGGTCGTGGACGTGGTCGACGAGCGGACCGGGACGGTGCGGCTGCGGAAGGTGGCTGCGAGTATCGACGCCGAGATGGCGGCGGTGGCGTCCCGGAAGACGCAGCAGGTCCGGCCGCGGCAGACCGACTGAGAGGGCTTCGGCATGGTGGTGTGTCCGAAGGGGCATGCGTCCGAGGCGACGGACTATTGCGACGAATGCGGGGTCCGGCTGGACGGGGCGGGCTCCGGGCGGGATTCCGGGGCGGGTTCCGGGGCGGGCTCGGCGGCGAGTGAGCCTGCGGGGGAGCGGCCCGGGGGCGCCGCGGTGTGTCCGGAGTGCGGTACGGGTCTCGCCGGTCGGTTCTGCGAGGAGTGCGGAGCGGATTCCCTGGCCCCTCCGGCTTCGATCCCTCCGGCTTCGGCCCCTCCGGCTTCGGGCCCGCCGACTTCGCCCCTGCCGTCCTCGGCCCCGCCGGGCCCGGCACCGGCCACGCCCGCACCGGGCTGGGGTGACCTCGCGGCTCCGGCGGAGGAGCGGGCGAGCGGGACGTGGTGGGTGAGCGTCACCGCCGACCGCGCCTACTTCGACCGCATGCAGTCGCTCGACGGACCCGACGCCGCCGACGTCGACTTCCCGGCCTTCGTCCCCGAGCGACGCTTCCCGCTCGGCCCCCGCCAGCTGCTGATCGGGCGCCGCAGCCGCTCCCGCGGGATCTACCCGGACATCGACCTGACCGGACCCCCCGAGGACGCCGCCGTCTCCGCCACCCACGCGCTGCTCGTGCCCCAGCCCGACGGCACCTGGGCGATCATCGACCTGCGCTCCACGAACCGCACCTACCTCAACGGCAGCGCCGACCCGATCGAAGCCGAGCGTCCCGTGCCCCTGCCCGACGGCGCCACCGTGAACGTCGGCGCCTGGACCAGGCTCACCCTGCACGCCGGCCCACCCGCCTAGGCGAAAGATGCGAGTCCGCCGAGCAGCACTCGTCGCCGCCGTGGTCGGCGGCTGCTTCACCTGGGTGATGGTGGTCGTCGGCCTGTCGTTCGCGATGGTCGAACGCGGTCTCGACGAGTGGTGGATCGTCCCCCCGTTCGGCGCCGCCGTCCTCCTCATCACGGTCCTCGCCGTCCGCTCGGTCCTCGCCCCACCCCCGCCCGCCGACGAGCCGCCCGCCGCCGAGCGGTCCGCCGACGAGCGGCCCCCGGACGTCGCCGCGTCCGGGCGCGGCGTGGGCGGTGGGTGGAGGGGAGAGGCGCTGAGCGCCCGGGAGGTCGAGGTGTTGCGTGAGCTCGCGGCCGGGCGTTCGAACGCGGAGATCGCGGCGGCGCTGTTCGTCGCGCGGGGCACCGTGAAAGCGCACCTCAACCACATCTTCCGCAAGCTCGGCGCGACGAGCCGCCTGCAGGCCGTGGCGCGGCCCGCGACGCCGGTCTGCTGGATTGAACCCGGTCTAGGCCGTTCGGCAGATGCCGGGAACGGTCCGGCTTCCTACCGTCGGCCGGCATGGAATCCGGCTCGAAAGTCAGCGTTGTGCTCGCCACGATCTTCACGCTCGTCGTTCACGGTCTCTCGCTCGTCGAGTTCCTGCCCGCCCCGGTGGCGGTCGGGCTCGCCGCGGTCTGGGCCGCTCTCGTCGCGATCCTCGCGCGGTGGGTGCGGCGCGGTCCCGTCCGCAGCGCCTGGACCGAGGACGTGCTGGTGGCGTTCGGCGCCACCGCGATGGCGCTGTTCGCGTTCGGCGGGGCGGTCGGGCTGCTCATGCTGAGCACCGCGCTGGACACCGGATCGGTCACCGGCGAGGTGGTGATCGCGATGTTCCTCCCGAGCATCCCGATCGCGATCCTGGCCAACGCGCCCACCGAGCTCGTGGTGATGCCGATGCTGCTGATCGTGGGGTGGCGCCCGGGGCTCCGGCGGGTGCTGATCCTGGTCGCGGCCGGGCTCTACTTCGGCCTCCGAGTCTGGACGTACCTCGTGTTCGCGGGCGCCCGGCTGGACTTCGCGGGCGCGGAGCACTCCACCGCGCGTCTCACGGCGGCCGAGCGGGCCGAGTTCGCGCGTGGACTCCACGTGGACGATCCGCGGTGGATCGTGAACCTGGCGATCTTCGTCGTCCTCCTGGTGGCCGCGTTCGCCTCCCGGGTGCGTGAGCTGCCGACCCGGCGGGGATGAGCTCGCTCAGCCGTCGGCCAGCCACGGCAGCGCGATCCGGAACGTCGCGCCGCCGCCGGGTGTCGGCCGCACCTCGACCCGCCCCCCGTGCGCGACCACCAACGACTGCACGATCGCCAGCCCCAGCCCGGCCCCCGCGGGTGAGCCCCGGCGGCCGGGCGCCGCCCGGGTACGCGAATCGTCGGCCCGGTGGAAGCGGTCGAACACACGCTCGGCGTCGTCGTCGGCCACCCCGGGGCCGGTGTCGGCGAGGTCCAGGACGGCCTCGTCGCCGAGGCGGCCGACGCCGATGCGCACCGGAGCGTCGGCGGGGGTGTGCGCGTGCACGTTTCCCACCAGGTTGCTGACGACCTGACGCAGCCGGGCCTCGTCGCCGAGCACCAGGGCGGCGCCCGGCGGGTCGGCGTCGGACAGGCCGGTGAGCGAGACCGGACGGGCGGCGTCCAGCGCCAGCAGATCGTGCCGGGCGTCCGCGGCCAGCGTGCGCAGGTCCATCGGGGCCGGTTCCAGCACCGGCCCGGCCGCCGGCTCGTCCAGCCGCGCCAGCAGCAACAGGTCCTCCACCAGCGCGGCGAGCCGCCCGGCCTCCCGGTCGATGCGCCGCACGGTCTCGTCGGCGCCGCCGCGCATCAGGTGCAGCTCGGCCGAACCTTTGATGCCGGACAGCGGTGTGCGCAGCTCGTGACTGACGTCGGCGACGAACCGGCGCATCCGGGCCTCGGACTCCGCCCGCGCCGCGAACGCCCGCTCGATCTGCGTCAGCATGGTGTTGAGCACGAGCGTGAGCCGGGCCACCTCGGTGCCGGGAGGGCCGGCCTCGGGGATGCGGTGGGTCAGGTCGCCGCCGGCGATCGCGGCCGCGGAGTCCTCGATCGTGCGGAGCGGGCGCAGCCCGGCCCGGATCGCGATCCAGCCGACGCCGGTCAGCAGCGCGACCACGATCAGGCCGGTCACCAGGCACACCAGGCGCAGCTGCCGGATCGTGGCGTCGATCGTGCTCAGCGAGGCCGCGACCACCACGACACCGCCGCCCGGCCGTGGGGCGACGACCGCGCGCCAGGACCCGCCGAGCGTGAACGCCTCGCCGGGCGGCGCGCCGAGCAGCGACCCGTCGAAGCGCGGCGGCGGTGCGCCGGTGCTGTCGACGTGCGCCACGCTGCCGTCGGCTCCCACGTACGCCACCGACACCGCGCTGATCAGGTCCAGCGCGCGGACGACCGTCGCCGCGCCGTCCAGGTTCACGACCCCGGGCTCCAGCCGCGCCAGCACCAGTGTGATCGGCACGAGCTGGTGGTCGACCCGGTCCACCAGGCGGGTGCGCAGCGCCGAGGTCACCACCGCGTCGCTGACGAGCAGGCCGACGACCAGCAGCGCCGCGGTGATCAGCAGCAACCGGGCCCGCAGCGAGCGGGGGATCATCGCCGTGGCCCCCGCAGCACGAAGCCGACGCGGTGCAGGGTGTGGATCAGCTTCGGCTCCCCGGCGTCGACCTTGCGCCGCAGGTAACTGACGTAGGTGTCGACGATGCTCGTGTCGCCCGCGAAGTCGTAGTGCCAGACGTCCTCCAGGATCTGCGGTTTGGAGACGACCTGACCGGCGCGCTCCATCAGGTACCGCAGCAGCCGGAACTCGGTGGGCGAGAGCCGGACCGGCCGGCCGCCGCGGGTCACCTCGCGGGTCGTCGGGTCGAGCGTCAGGTCGGCGACGCTCAGCGTGCCGTCGCCGGGCCCGCCGCCGGCGCGGCGCAGGATCGCCTCGATCCGCGCGATGAGCTCCGGCAGGTGGAACGGCTTGGTGACGTAGTCGTCGCCGCCCAGCGTGAGGCCGTTGACCTTGTCGGCGTAGTCGTCGCGGGCGCTGAGGAAGAGCACCGGAACGTGTTCGGTGGCCGCGCGCAGGCGGCGGATCACGTCGAAGCCGTCCAGGCCCGGCAGCATCACGTCGAGCACGACCAGGTCGGGCGGGTCGTGCCGGGCCGCGTCGAGCGCGTCCGCTCCGGTGGCGACCGCGGTGACGTCGTACCCGACGTAACGCAGCGCGTCGGCGAGGAGGCCGCGGACCGTGTCGTCGTCGTCGACCACGAGCAAGCGCTGCATTGCTGACCTCACCCGTAGGCGCGGATGCGCCGGAGGAGGCGCTGCTGAGCCCGCCACCGTACGTCGGCGGTCAAGCTGCCGACGCCACCCGCCAGGGCGCCGGCGAGCGCGCCGGCGAGCAGGGCCCAGCCGGGGGCGGGTTCCAGCCGCAGCGCGAGCAGCGGGGTGCGGAAGACCGCGAGGGAGATCGCGAGGTCGAGCCCGCCGGCGGTGAGGAGGGCGGTGAGCGCGAGGATGAGCCCGAGGGCGGCCCCCGCCACCACCGCCTCGGTCCCGGCGCGCCGCCACCGTCCGTCGGCCGTGGTCCGCGGGGTGGCCGGGAACGGACGGGGGTGCGGGCCCGGTCGGCGCGCCCGCAGGGGCGGGGTCGCGTGCGGGCGGGGTGCGGTGAGGGCCAGGGCCGCGGTGGCGAGCAGGACGAAGACGGCCGTGGCGGGAGCCCAGGCGCCGGGCAGCCAGTCGGCGCGGCTCACCGCGGCGTCCACCAGTTGCGCCGACGGCCCGCCGGGCCCCGTCAGCGAGGACGCTCCGACCGCGGCGAGCACCGCGTTCGCGCCGAACAGCAGCGCCGCCCCGGCGAGCGCGGGCTGCCGCCCCACCAGGACCACGGCCGCCACCAGCCCGATCAGCACCGGCACGACCGCCCCGGCCAGCACCGTCACCATCACGACCCGGCGGTACGGCACACGCGTGAGCAGCGCGCCGGCGGCCGCCAGCCCCAGCACCGCCAGCAGACCGCTGAGCACCGCGGACCCGGGCTCGACCATGAGTGCCGCGCTCGTCGGCAGCGGCACCCGCCCGGCCGGCAGCGGGACGTCGACCACGGTGCTCCCCGCGCGCGAGAGCACCGCCAGAGCGACCACCGCCGTTCCGGCGGTCCCGGCCGCGCGCAGCGCGAGCGTCCGGAGCGGCGTCCGCGCCGAACCCCACGACACCAGCGCGAGGACGACGACGCCGGGCGCGGTGATGCCGAGCGGCACCACGTCGACGGTGCCGCGCAGCGCGATCGGGACCAGCGGCGTCGCGACCTCGCCGCTCAGCTCGGCGGGCGCGCCGGCGGCCGCGGAGAGGACCGCGGGGACCAGCGTCATCGGCAGGTCGAGGAGGGCCAGCGCGGTCACGGCGAGGCCCGCCGTCACGGCCAGGGCGGCGAGGGCGGCCGCCGCGCCGCGGAGGATGGGTGTCATGGGCGGCACACTGCTGGGCCGGGTTAGGTGTCCCGGCAGAAGTTCTGAGTGAGTTCTCAGAGCCGGCGAATCTCGCGTGCGGTGCCGGCACGGGGCGTGCGAGGCTCCGCCCCGTGGACATCTCTCTGCACGCGGACGACGGGACGCGCATCGCGGCGCGGCGCAGTGGGCGGGGTGCCCCGGTCGTGCTGGTGCACGGCACGGCGGGCGGGCTCGACTCGTGGGCGCCGGTGGCGCCGTACCTCGAGGACACGTTCGAGCTCTGGACGTACGCGCGGCGCGGCTACGCGCCGAGCGGCAGGCCCACCCGCCCGAAGTCCTTCGCCGACGACGTGAGTGATCTCCGTGCCGTGGCCGCGGCCGCGGGGGGCGGCGCCGGATCGGCCGCGGTGGTGGGCGCGTCGTACGGCGCGATCGTGGGCCTGCACGCGGCGCGGGCGGGTGGGATCGAGTCGCTCGTCCTGTTCGAGCCGCCGTTGTTCGCGGCGGGGACGGCGGGGGTGGCCGAGGAGTACCGGACGCTGGTGGCGGCCGGGGACCTGGCCGCCGCCAATCACCTGTTCGCCGAGAAGGTGGCCCGCGTACCGGAACCCCTCCTCTCCGCCCTGGCGGCGTCGAGCCCGGACCCGGCCGAGGCGGTCGGGTCGTCGCACGACCTGGAGGCTCTGGCCGCCGACTCGGGCGACGTCGAACGCTGGCGGGCGATCCACGCCAGGGTGCTGCTGCTGCAGGGCGGGGAGAGCTGGGATCCCCTTCCGTCCACCATGGATGCCCTGGCCGCGGTGCTCCCGGCATCCGAACGGGTCGTGTTCCCCGGCCAAATGCACTTCGCGACCCACACCGCCCCGGAGCTCTTCGCCGGCGCCGTGCGTCACTTCCTCGGCGCGTAGGCCTCCTCGCGCAACCCGGTCACGATCGCCCGCGCGACCGGCGACGGGTCCGACCCGTCGAGCGCGAACCCGCCGGCGTGCACCGCGGGCTGCGCGACCATCCGCGGCGTCACGCCCCGATGGGGCCAGGTCGCGGTGTGCACCAGGAACGGATGGCCGAGGAACACGTCACCGGCGCGCCCGGTGGCGTGCACGACCGTGCGGCACAGCACCGAGGGCCGCAGCCGCCCCAACGCGTCGTCGGGATGCATACCGGCCTCCCCGGCCCCGGCCAGCAACCGCGGCACCCACCGGTGCGACCCGATCGCCAGCCGCGTCGGCGCGTCGTGCTCACCCACGTCGGTGAACAGGAACAACGCCAGCAGCCCGCGGGCTCGCGACCGCACGTTGGCCCAGTACCCGCCGGTGCCCCGGTAGCTGCCCTCGATGTGCCAGCCGACGTCGCCGGGGAACTCCTCCGAGGGGAAGCGCACCGGCACGAGGCCCCCGACCCCCCGGCGGCGCCGCCAGCGGCCGGGCCCGATCAGCGCGTCGTACGCCGCCCGCAGCGCCGGTGACGTCCCGGCCTCGACGAACGGACCACCTTCCGGGCAGGGGACCGGGACCATCGGTCGCGTCCAGGTCGCCCGGTCACGGGTCACGCCGTGGCCGGCGAGCGCGTCCCAGATCGCGTCCCGGCAGGCCGCCGCCGTCTCCGGCGTGAGGGCGCCACGCACCACCACGTAGCCGTCGCGTTCGAACTGGTCGATGTCGCGTGCGTCCACGATCTCTCCACTCCGGAAAGTGTCGTACCGGTTCCCTAGAGTGCCTGCCATGGACTGGAAGATCGAGCTGATTCCCGTGCCGGTCACCGACGTCGACCGCGCCAAGGCCTTCTACGAGAGGGTCGGCTTCCACGCCGACCACGACCACCGGGTGCGTGAGGGCCTGCGGTTCGTGCAGCTCACCCCGCCCGGCTCCGCATGCTCGATCGTCCTCGGTGAGGGCATCACCGAGAAGGCCCCCGGCACCCAGGAGATCCAGGTCGTCGTCGCCGACGCCGGAGCGGCCCGCGCGCAGCTGACCGAGGCCGGGGTCGACGCGAGCGAGGTCGACCCGCAGCCGTGGGGCAACTTCGTCTACTTCACCGACCCCGACGGCAACTCGTGGTCGCTGCAGGGCCTGGAGTCACGCCCGAACGGCTAGCGCGTGCGTGAAGCCTCGTCGTTCGTGGGGTGATCTGACGAACGCGGAGTGGGTCCTCGCTGGGGTGTTGCTGCCGGCAAAAGCCAGGTGACCTGCCGCTGCGTTCGTAGTGGCAGGTCATCGACGGGATCCGGTGGCGGGTCCGCACCGGAGCGCCGGGCGCGACCGGGTCGCGGGTCGGGTCTGATCTGCGGGCGCGGGCGCGGGCGCGGGCGCCGGTGCCGGTGCCGGTGCCGGTGAAAGCGCTGATCACCGGGGATGTGTCGGTCGACTCGACCGTGGCCCGGGCCCACCAGCCCGCTGCCCGAGCTCGTAACGGGGGCAAGGGCAGACACACCCGCCGGGAGGTGCACCGCAGAGCCCAACGACCAGGGTCTGGGCGGTCACGCGGCGGGTTGGGCACCACGATCCAGCTCGCAGCCGAGGCCGGGCAGCGGCCGCTGCTGATCACCGCGGACAGGCCCGCGCCGCCCCAATTCCCACCCGCCCTGGACGCCATCCGCGTCACCGGTCCCACACCCGGCCGGTCCCACACCCGGCCGGCCCGCGCCCGGCCGGCCCGCGCCCGGCCGGCCCGGGTCCTGGCCGACAAGGCCTACGGATCCCGCGCCCACCGCGTCTACCGGCGCCGCCGCGGGATCCGCGCCCACCCTCCTGGCAGACCGGATCAGCCACCGCAAACGCCACGGCGGGCGGCCACCGGCTCTCCATCCCGAAACCTACGAGCAGCGCCACGTAGTCGAGTGCGGGATCAACCGCCTCAGAGGGCGTTCCGTGAACGCTTGTCCGGATCGGTTCGACGAGGGATCAGGCGTCTAGCGAGTGTCCTGTAAGTGGTCGAGCTGCGACGTCTGGTAATCCTGTGGCGTGGTAGGTCGGGGAGACCTGACTGATCGGGCGTGGGCGGTGATCGAGCCGTTGTTACCGACGTCTGGGCGTGGTCGTCGGTGGCGTGATCACCGGCAGGTCATCAACGCCATTCTGTGGAAGACGCGGACGGGTGCGCCGTGGCGTGACCTGCCTGAACGGTAACGACCGTGGAAGACCGCGCACGAACGGCTGCGGCTGTGGACCGCCGATGGCACCTGGCAGAAAATCCTCGATCACGTGATCGTCGAAGACGACTCCGTCGGTGAGGTCGAATGGATCATCAGCATCGACTCCTCCGTGGTCCGGGCGCATCAACATGCGGCCGGTGCCCGCACAAAAGGGGCTGCGGAGCCGGGTCGGGCGGCGGGATCGACGTCGAGGACCTCGCGGTCGAGGGCGAAGGACTCGGACGGTCCCGCGGGGGGGCTGAGCACCAAGATCCACCTCGCTGTCGACGGGCGCGGCCCGCCGATGCAGATCGTGTACACGCCTGGTCAGGCCGGTGACAACCCGCAACTGCTGCCTCTGCTCGACGGGATCCGGGTCGCCCGGATCGGGCGGCCAAAGGCTCGACTGGTGGCCGCCCCCCGGCCTCGAGCCGCGGGCCTACAAGCAGCGCAACGTCGTGGAACGCTGCTTCAACCGCTTCAAACAGTTCCGTGACCTGGCGACCCGCTACGCCAGATGGACGGCCTACCACCAGTCAGACCCCATCCTCGCCGCGATCGTGCTCTGGCTCCGATGACTTGCAGGACACTCGCTAGGTCGTGTCCTGCGGATCTCGCTCGCAGCGAGGCACCGCTCGGGCGCCGTCGGGCAAGGCGGAGGACTATCCGGCTGCCGCTGGGTAGTGGGCAGCTGTTGTATCCGGATGGTCCGACACCGCGGCCTGGCGGCGGCTGAGCGGAGCCGCGGCCGAGCACGGATTCGCAGGACACGGCCTGGTTCGGATGCGTGCTCTAGCCGTCCGCATGGCTCTCCGTGATCCACGGCAAGCCTGCCATGGGCGCGCCTTCCAGACTTCGTGGATCGACACTCCAGAACCCGGCGAGTGTGAGCGCGGTTTCTTCGTCCGGCCAGGGGCCGGCGTCCTCGTCATCGTCCGGCTCCGGCTCCTCCGGCCATTCCGGCCAGCTGTCCGGGAGGAAACCGACGCCCAGCGCGTGTTCCTCGGCTGTGCGCTCACCGATGTCGAAGAGCGCTTCCTCGCGCTCGCCGAGGTATCCGAAGGCCCGCTCGACGACGCCGCCGCTCGCCCTCCCCCACGCGTAGTAATCCGCGCTGCGGATCGACCCGAAGTATTGGACTTGTCCGAGTGACGCGCTGAGGCCGGCCAGCCACGACGCGAACCGGCTGTCGTCCGGAGCCGGCACACTCCTCGATGCCGCGAGGGTCCAACCATCGATGGGCGGCGTCACCATCCACTGGCCGGCGTAGGCGGCGGTCACCGCGTCTTCCCACGGCGCCTGCGAAAGTCGACCGAGCCCCAACGCCGCAGCTACAGCCTCGGCGCTCTGGGAATGCACCGCAAGCCACTCGATCTCCTCCGGTCGGGTCGAGAGCGAACAGGCCTGGTTGGGCTTCGGTCAGGACGTGCCGTCTGACCAGGCGTTTGGATCTGCGTTCGTCGTGGGCAGGCTCCTCGCCAGGTCGGGGTGCTGGTGCCGGTCAGCCGGCGGACCATGTTGACCGTCGAGGCCCATGACGTGCGCGAGACGCTGGTCTCCGGCCGGGACTCGCATCCGCGGACCAGCCGGCGGTCCCAATCAGCGCCCACTGCGCGTCGGTCAGGTCACTCGGGTAGGCCCCGGCCACCGCGAACCGGGCGACTACCAGCGAACCGCCCTCTCGAACAGCCCTAGCGGGCCTCCGCTTCGATCAGCCAGCACGCGGTGGGCAGGCGCACCTCGCCGTCGTGCACCCAGCGGTCGTAGGCGGGGCGGATCGTGTCGTACACCCGGGTGGAGGTCTCCGCGTCCGCGTCGGCCAGCGCGGAGGCGAGCGGCCCGATCCGGGTGAGGTACACCTCGAGGTCCGGCTCGGGCATCCGGCACTCGATGTCGAGCGGACGGATGTCGACGTCCGCCCACCCCGTGGCCTCGAGCCCGGCCCGGGTGGCGTCCGGATCGGCGAGGCCGTACGGGCCCGGTCCGGTCGTCGGACGCTCCTCGAGGTCCGGAAGCACCGCCCGGGCCGCCGGCACGGCCGCGCGCAGGAAGGGGTTCTCCTCGGCGGTCCGCCACACGACGAACCGCAGCGCCGCGCCCTGGACGCAGGCGCGGCGCAGGTTCGCGAACGCGGCCAGCGGGTCGTCGAAGAACATGACGCCGAACCGCGAGATCACGGTGTCGAACCCGGCTTCCGGGAACGGATGGGTCTGCGCGTCCGCGAGAACGAACTCGGCCCCGGCCCCGGCCCGCTTCCGTGCGGCGGTCACCATCGGGTCGGAGATGTCGACGCCCACGCAGTGGCCGTGGCGGGTCGCGGCGATCGTCGTGGCTCCCGTTCCGCAGCCGACGTCGAGGATCCGGCGGGCGCCACCGGGCGGGATCGTGTCGAGCAGGGCGTCGGCGAGGGGGCGGTAGAGCACGTCGAGCACGGTGGCCGCCTCGACCCACCCGTTCCAGGTCGTCGTCATGCCAGCGAATATGTCCGGTCGCGCTGGTACGGGCAACCGGCACGCGCGAACCGCTCGGCCAGCGCGGGCAGTTCCGCCCGGTCTCCCCGCAGCAGCGCGGCGCTGCGGTCGATGATCGTCAGCGCGATCGGGTTCGTGCGGGCCACGCCGCGGGCCACCGGCAGCCGGTCGGCGGCCGAGGGGTGTCCGGCCAGGACGGACGCCTCCGCCCACAGCGCCGCGTACCACGCCTGCCAGGTCACCAGGTTGGCGTTCGCCCAGTCCGCGCCGTCCTCGGGCTCGGCCGCCAGCCGGGCGAACGCCGCGGCCGCGTCGCCCCGGTGCAGGTCGACGAGCGCGTCGAGCACCGGCACCCAGCCCGCCCGCTGCCGGATCACCTCGGGGTACGCGCCGAGCAGCGCCGTGGTGATCCCGGTCCAGTGCCGGCGGGCGTCGTCGTCCCCGAGCAGGCCGTGTACCGCGGCGACGCTGTACGCGCTCACGGCCAGGTTGCTGGCGACCGGACGGCCGGCCCGTACCCAGTCCCGCTCCATCCGCTCGCCGGCCTCGACGACCGCGCCGAACTCGCCGGCCAGCGCGTCGACGTCGATCCGGCGGGCCAGTCCGATGTGTTCCTCCTCGCGGTAGAACGGCAGCGCGGCGACGAGGTCGGCGTGCCGCCGGGCCTCGGCGAGGTCACCGGCGGCGAGGAAGAGGTTGCTGCCCATCTGGGCGGCGTCGAAGAACTCGAACCCGGTGCGGGCGTCGACCGGTTCGCCGGCCAGCACCGGCAGGCGTCCGCGGACGGCGTCCAGCGCGGCCGCGACGTCCCGGTCGGCGAGCTCGACGACGATGAGCTGGTCGAGCACCATGTTCTCCAGCAGCGGGTCGCCGGCGGCGCGGGCGAGCTCCAACGCGCGGAGGGTGCGCTGCCGCGAGCGTGCGGTCGCGCCCGGCGCCCAGCCCTCGGCCATCGCGATCGCGGCCAGGGCCCGCGGCCCGCCGGCCGAGACGGCCCGGGCCCGGGCCAGGCGCTCCTCGGTCTGCTCCGCGGTCACGGTGCGGCCCATGATGCCGCGGCACCGGTGCTCGTACATCGCGGCCAGCGCGAGGTCCTCGGCGGCGGCGTCGGGGTCGGCGGCGCCCGCCGCGGCCCGCTCGAGGAGGTCGACGGCGTCCGAGCCGAGGTTGCGCACCGCCGCCGCCCCGGCGGCGTACCGCAGGTAGCGGTGGCGCTCGGCCGGGTCGTCGGCGCGGTCGGCGGCCTGGGTGTAGCGCAGCTGGGCCTCGCCGGGGCGCCCCCGCTGGAACGAGACCGCGGCGACGAGGCCGGCCAGCCGCGCCGCCTCCGCTCCGCGCCCCGGCTGGGCCCCGAGCCACGGCAACGCGGCCCGCCCGTCGTCGAGCACCGCGTCCACCGCCGCGCACCACACCGACCGCTCTGCGGCCCCGTCCTCCCCGGCGCCCGCAGCCGTCGGGGCCACGCGCGGCGCCGGGCCGACCGCGTCCGCGAGCAGCGACGTCAGGCGTTCTCGCGCCCAGCGCACGTGCGCCTCCCGGTAGTCCGGGGACAGGTCCGCGGCGTACTGGCGAATCGTCTCCAGCATCCGGTACCGCGTCACCGCCCCCCGTCGCGGCGCCACCAGGTTCCAGTCGACGAGCCGCCCCAGCGCGTCCAGCGTCGCCGTCCGCGACCACCCCAGCACGGCGGCCAGCGACTCGGCGTCGAACCGGGCCGCGAACACCGACGCCGCACGCAGCGCCGCCCGCTCGTCCGGTCCGAGCAGCGCGTAGCTCCAGTCGATCGTCGCCCGCAGCGAACCGTGCCGGTGCTCCGCGCGGTACCCGGCGGTCAGCAGCGGCAGATCGGCACCGAGCAACCCGTCCAGCCCGATCGCCGGGACCCGGGCGGCGGCCAGCTCGATCGCCAGCGCCATCCCGTCCAGCCCCCGGCAGATGCCCCGGATGATCTCCTCGTCGCCGCCCGACGGAGCCGGCGCCCCACCGGCCACCATCCGCGCCGCGAACAACGCCCCCGCGTCCCCGGCGTCCACCGACAGCCCCGGTACCGCGAACACGCTCTCGTACGGCAGCATCAGCCGGATCCGGCTCGTGGCCAGCACCCGCAGCCGCGGGCAGCCGGTCAGCAGCCGCTCCACGCACGGGCGCACCCCGTCGACGACGTGTTCGCAGTTGTCGAGCACCACCACCCCGTCGCGCGCGGCGAGCGCGGCCAGCAGTGCCTGCTCCCGGTTCGTCCCGGCCCGCTCCGGCACGCCCACCGCGTCGGCGACCGCGGCCACGACCATCGCCGGGTCCACGATCCGCACCAGGTCGACGAACGTCGCGCCGTCGGGGTAGTCGCCGCTCACCCGGTGCGCGGCCGCCAGCGCCAGCCGGGTCTTCCCGACGCCGCCGGGCCCGGTCGCCGTGACGAGGCGGTCGCGCGACACGGCGTCGACGAGTGCGTCGAGCTCGCGTACACGTCCGACGAACGACGTGAGCGGGGACGGCAGCGTAGGCCGCGCACCCGCCGTCGGCGCCAGCCGGGCCAGCTCCCGCCGGTCGGCGACCGCGAGCTTGCGCAGCAGCGCCGACACGTGGCTCTCCACCGTGCGCACCGACACGACCAGCCGCGCGGCGATCTCGACGTTCGTGAGCCGCTCCGCGAGCAGCGCCAGCACCTCGGCCTCGCGGGCGGTCAGCGTCTCGGCCACGGACCCAGTCTTGCGTGGTGGCCACGGACGAACAACCTCCGTGGCGCGCACGGATGTCCCCGACGACCGGCGAGCCGACAGTGGAACGCATGACAACTGCACTCGCCAACGGCGTGGACACCGGTGCCCTGTTCGCCACGATCGACGCGGTCACGGCCGATCCCCGGATCGCGGAGTTCCGTTTCCGCGCGACCAACACCTGGGTCAGCGGCACCCACAACCGCTCGACGATCGACGGCTTCTACGGCGCCGGCCAGGAGCTCAACCACGCCGAGCCGCGCACCTACGACTCCGACCACCCCGCGGTGCTGGTGGGCGCCGACCAGGGCCCGACCGGGCCGGAGTTCCTGCTGCACGCGCTCGCGGCCTGCCTGACCGGCGGCATCGCGAACGTCGCGGCCGCGCGGGGCGTCACGCTGACCGAGGTGTCGTCCACCGTGGAGGGCGACATCGACCTGCGCGGCATCCTCGGCCTCGACGAGCGCGTCCGCAACGGTTTCTCGCAGCTGCGGATCAGCTTCCACCTGCGCGGCGACGATCCGGCGAAACTGCGCGACGTCGTCGAGCGCTCCGCCGCCCGCTCGGCCGTGCTCGACGTGCTCACGCACGGTGTCGCGGTCCGGATCGACGTCGACGGCGGCTGAGCCGCCACCGCGCACCGCCATCCGACCTGATCCGAACGGAGCACCGTGGCTGTGAACCTCCCGCTCTACTCGCGCCCGTTGTACTCGGCGTACGACGTGGTCGTGGTCGGCGCCAGGGCGGCCGGCGCGTCGACCGCGATGCTGCTGGCCCGCGCCGGGCTGTCCGTGCTCGTGCTCGACCGCGGCCGGTACGGTCTGGACACGCTCTCGACGCACGCGCTCATGCGCGGCGGCGTCGCCCGGCTCGCCCGCTGGGGCGTGCTGCCCGCACTCCGGGCGGCGGGAACGCCACCGATCTCGTCGGTGACGTTCCACTACGAGGCCGACGCCGTGAGCGTCGACGTCCGCCCGGGCGACGGGGTCGACGCGCTCTGCGCCCCGCGGCGCACCGTGCTCGACCCGGCCCTGGTCGACGCGGCCGTGCGGTCCGGCGCCGAGGTGCGCTACGGCTTCGAGGTCACCGCGCTGGACATCGACGTCGAAGGGCGCGTCGCGGGGGTGCGGGCCCGGTCCCGGCGGGGCCCGGACGTCGCGGTGCGCGCCGGCCTCGTGATCGGGGCCGACGGGGTGCGCTCGGCGGTCGCGCGGCTGGCCGGTTCGGTGGTCCGTCACCGGGCCCGGAACACCGGCGCCTACGTCTACGGCTACTGGTCGGGGGTGACCACGCGGGGCTACGAGTGGGCCTATCGACCCTCCGCCGCCGCGGGGCTGATCCCCACCAACGACGGACGGGTCTGCGTGTTCGCCGGGTCGAGCCCGGCGCGGGTGGGGCGCGGCGGGCGCGAGGTGATCGGCGCGCTGCTCGCCGAGGCGTCACCCGGCTTCGCGGCCCGGGTCGCGGCCGGGACGGTGCACGGGGTCGTGCGGACGTTCACCGGGCGCCCGGGTCACCTGCGCCAGGCGTGCGGGCCGGGCTGGGCCCTGGTCGGTGACGCCGGATCCTGGAAGGACCCGATCAGCTCCTCCGGCCTCTCCGACGCGCTGCGCGACGCCGAGCTGCTGGCCGGCGCGGTCGTCGCGGACGCGCTCGGTGACTTCGAGGCCGAGCGGGACCGGCGCACCCGGCCGCTGCTCGACCTCGCCGACCGGGTCGCCGGCTACCGCTGGGACGCCACCGAGATCCGCGCGCTGGTCCGGGCGATGAGCGACGCGATGAGGGACGACGTCAGCGAGCGGCCAAGGAGTCCAGAAAACGCAGTGCGGCGTTGACGTTCTCGACCCGCCAGCCGGCCAGGATCGCGCCGAAGCCCTCGGCGTGGTCGCGCTGGCTCTCCAGCGCGTCGCGGACCGGCGCGAGCGTCCGCTGCTGCGCGGCCACCAGCTCGTCCGGCGGCAGGTCGCGACGGAGCCGCAGCGCGAGCTTGACCAGCAGCTCCGAGCGCAGGTCACGGACGTGCGCCACGGGCTGGCGCAGCCACGCGCGCACCGCCGACCCGCCGTCGGCGGTGCTGCTCAGGATCGATCGCCGCGGGCCGCGGTCACCCGCCTCGGTCGCTTCGCGCCGGACCAGGCCGAGGTCGACGAGGCGGTCGATGCAGCGGTAGACGATCGGGCGCGGTACGTGCCAGGCGCGCCCGACGTCGTGCTGTTCCGCGGTCAGCGTCGCGATCGCGAAGCCGTGGGTGGGGTGCTCGTCGACGAGCGTGAGCACGATCCACTCCGGCAGGGACAGCGCGGGGAGCGCGGGCATCGCCCCAGCCTAGTGCGGTTCGCCCGGCCCGGAGGAGGCCGGGCGGCGCGAACGGCTCCGGTGCGCGTCCAGGGCGGCGGCGATCTCCCCGGCCGCGGCCAGCTGCTCCGGCGTGAGCGCGTCGACGAACAGTTCGCGGACCGCGGTGAGGTGCGGCACGGTCGCGGCCCGGAACGCGCGCGACCCGGCCGGGGAGAGCACCGCCTCCTGCCCCCGGTTGTCCCCGGTGCAGTTCTCCCGCCGGATCAGTCCCCGTCGCTCCATCCGCCCGAGGTGGTGCGACAACCGGCTGCGCTCCCAGCCCACCGCCTCGGCCAGCACGGACGAGCGCAGGCGCTGCCCCTCGGCCTCGCTCAGCGCCAGCAGGACCGCGTAGTCGCCGGGGGAGAGCCCGGTGTCGGCGGCCAGCCGCGCGGCCAGCGTCGCCTTCAGCGCGTCGGTGGTTTCGAGGAAGTCCCGCCAGACGGTGAGCTCGTCGCGCGTCGGCAGCCTTCGGGTCCGGGGAATAGCGGCCACCTCCAAGTGATTGACGTGTCAATGATACTGGAGGGAGCCGTCATGACAGAGCTCGAGCTGGGCCTCGACACCTTCGGCGACGTGCCGGCCGACGACACCGGCGCGCCCGTCTCGCACGCCGCCGCGATCCGCCAGGTGATCGACGAGGCCGTGCTCGCCGACGAGCTCGGCGTCGACGTCATCGCGCTGGGCGAGCACCACCGGCCGGAGTACTCGATCTCCACCCCGGAGACCGTGCTGGCCGGCATCGCGTCACGCACCCGGCGGATCAAGCTCGCGTCCGGCGTCACCGTGCTCAGCTCGGACGACCCGGTGCGGGTGTTCCAGCGGTTCGCGACCGTGGACGCGATCTCGAACGGCCGGGCGCAGGTGATCCTGGGACGCGGCTCGTTCACCGAGTCGTTCCCGCTCTTCGGCTACGACCTGAGCGACTACGACGTGCTGTTCGAGGAGAAGCTCGACCTGTTCGCCGAGCTCCTGAAGGAGCAGCCGGTGACCTGGGAGGGCACGACCCGCGCCGCGCTCGTCGACGCCGACGTGTTCCCGAAGACCGAGTCGGGCCACCTCGACACCTGGGTCGGCGTCGGGGGCTCCCCGCAGTCGGTCGTGCGTACCGCGCGCTACGGCCTGCCGTTGATGCTCGCGATCATCGGCGGCCCCGCCGGACGGTTCGCGCCCTACGTCGACCTGTACCGGCGGGCCGCCGAGCAGCTCGGCACCGAAGCGCACCCGGTCGGCATTCACTCGCCCGGCTTCGTCGCCGACACCGACGAGGAGGCCAGGGAGGCGTTCTACCCGGCGTACAAGGTGCAGCGTGACCGCATCGGCGCACTGCGCGGGTGGCCCCCGCTGCGCCGCGCGGAGTTCGACGCCGAGGTCGAGGGCGGCTCGCTCTACGTCGGCGCGCCGGAGACCGTCGCCCGGCGCATCGCGGAGTCGGTGAAGACGCTCGGCGTGGGACGGTTCGACCTGATCTACACCGTCGGCGCGCAGTCGGTCGGCGCCCGCACCCGGGCCGTGGAGCTGTTCGGCGCGAAGGTCGCGCCGCTGGTCCGTGACATGGTGGCGCAGTGACCACCCTCGGAATTCTCGGAGCCGGCAAGGTCGGCACGGTACTGGCCCGGCTCGCGGTGGCGGCCGGCTACGACGTGCTGATCGCCGGCTCCGGCGACCCGGCGAAGATCGCGCTGATCGTCGACGTGCTGGTGCCCGGAGCCCGGGCGGTGTCGGCCGCCGACGCCGCCGCGGGCGCGGACCTCGTCGTGCTGGCGTTGCCGCTCGGCAAGTACCGCGCCGTACCGGTGGAGCCGCTGCGCGGCAAGGTCGTCGTCGACGCGATGAACTACTGGTGGGAGATCGACGGGGTCCGCGACGACCTGACCGATCCGCGCACCTCGTCGAGCGAGATCGTGCAGGCGTACCTGCCGGAGTCGCACGTGGTGAAGGCGTTCAACCATATGGGCTACCACGACCTCGACGGCGAAGCGGGGGCGGCCGACCGCAAGGCGATCGCGATCGCCGGCGACGACGACGCGGCCGTGGCGACGGTCGCCGGCCTCGTCGACGCGCTGGGTTTCGACCCGGTCGTCGCCGGCCCGCTCGCCGAGGGGGTGCGGCTGCAGCCGGGCGCGGAGCTGTTCGGCGCCAACGTCGACGCCGCGTCCGTCCGCGCCCTGCTCGCCCGCTACCCCGACACCGCCCAGGGCCGCGCCGTGGCCGCCGCCCGGGCGGCCGGCTGATCGCGGGCAGAACCCGGAGCCGGGCCCGGCCGGTCCTCACCGGCGAAGTACCGTGATGGACCCGGCTCGGTGAGGAGCGGTATGGAGTGGGTCCAGCACGCCGTCTGGTGGCACGTGTATCCGCTGGGGTTCTGCGGCGCGCCGATCCGCGACCCGGACCCGGCCCCGGCGCCCCGGCTGCGGCGCCTGCTCCACTGGCTCGACTACGCGATCGAGCTGGGCACCAACGGGCTGCTGCTGGGGCCGGTGTTCACCGCGAGCACCCACGGGTACGACACCCTCGACCATTTCGCGATCGATCCGCGGCTCGGTGACGCCGACGATTTCGACGCGCTGATCGCCGCCTGCCGGGCCCGCGGCCTGCGCGTCGTCCTCGACGGCGTGTTCAGCCACGTCGGGCGCTCCCACCCCGACCTGGTCCGCGTGCTGCGCGAGGGCCCGGACGCGCCGGGCGCGGGGCTCTTCGACATCGACTGGGAGCGGCGTGAGCCGCGGGTCTTCGAGGGCCACGACGGGCTGGCGCGGCTGGACCACCGCAGCCCCGCCGCGCTCGATTACACCACCCGCGTGCTGACGCACTGGCTGGACCGCGGCATCGACGGCTGGCGCCTGGACGCGGCCTACTCGGTGGACCCGGCGTTCTGGCACGAGGTGCTGGGGCGCACCCGCGAGCGCCACCCCGGCGCCTGGTTCCTGGCCGAGGTGATCCACGGCGACTACGTCGCGTTCGCGGCGGCGTCCGGGGTGGACGCGGTCACCCAGTACGAGCTCTGGAAGGCGATCTGGTCCAGCCTCGCCGACCGGAACTTCTACGAGCTCGACTGGTCGTTGCAACGCCACCGCGAGCACCTGCGTAGCGTCGGGCTGAACACGTTCGTGGGCAACCACGACGTGACCCGCATCGCGTCCACCGTCGGCGAGGACGGCGCGCTGGTGGCGCTCGCGGTGCTGCTCACGGTCGGCGGGGTGCCGTCGATCTACTACGGCGACGAGCAGGGCTTCACCGGCGTCAAAGAGGAACGGCTCGGCGGCGACGACGCGGTCCGGCCGGCCTTCCCCGACGAGCCGGGGGAGCTCGCGCCGTGGGGCGAGCGCCTGCACCGCGCCCACCAGGACCTGATCGGCCTGCGGCGGCGCCACCCGTGGCTGCACGCGGCGACGACCGAGGCGCTCACGCTCACCAACACCGAGTACACCTACCGGGTCAGCGACGGCACCGACCACCTCGACGTCGCGCTGACCGGCACCGACGTGCGCGTCCTCGACGCGGACGGCGGGACGCTCTGGCACAGCTGAGCGATACTCGCCTCATGACGTGCACGGGGTGTGGTGCGCAGGAGTTCGACGACGGCTTCCTGGAGGACAGCGGCCAGTCGGCGCGGGGCTACACCCGCTGGATCGAGGGTTCGCTCCAGCGGGGCCTCTTCGGCGGGGCCCGGACGATGGGCAAACCGCGGCGCGAGATCCGCGCGTTGCGCTGCCGCGGGTGCGGGCGCCTGGAGCTGTACGCGGGCGACTACGTCTGACGCCGCGCGGCGGGCCGGCCGGTGCGCCGGCCCGTGACCGCGCGGTCAGGACACGGCGACGGCGACGCCCGAGCTTCCGAACGAGCCGAAGAGCGTGATCTTGGTGATCTTCTGCCCCTTCGGGATGTCCCACGCGACGACCATGTCCTCGCTGCCGCCGGGGGCGACGTCGCCGAGGAACTTGCTGGTGTCGTCGGGGTTCGACGCGACCGTGGCGGTGATGTCGGCGTCGACGGACGTGCCCGCGTCGGTCGTCGCCGCGTACTTCGACGCCGCGACCAGCGAGACCTCACCGCTGCCGACGTTCTTCACGGTGGCCTTCATCTGGCAGTACTGACCCTTGGGGTTGTACTTGGCGTACTGGCCGATCTCGTTGATGCCGCACTTCACCGACGTGACCGTGAACTCGGCGTCGCCGTCGCGGGCCGGCTGGTTCAGCGCGCCGTCCTGGCCGCCGGACGGAGCCTCGCTGGTGCCGCTCTCGGGCTCGCCGCTGGTGATCGCGGGAGGGGAGAAGCTGTAGCGCTCGGACGCATCGTTCGCCGCGTCCTTGGCGCCGTTGTACAGAAAGAAGCCGACAACGCCGCAGACAAGGCATAACGCGACAAAAACGCCACCGATGATCGCGGCGATCTTGCCGCCGTTGGACTTCTTCGGCGGCGGAACCTGACCGTACGGCGGCGGGCCCGGCTGGCCGTAGGCCGGCTGCCCGTACGGCGGCTGCTGCCCGTACGGCTGTTGCCCGTAAGCGGGCTGACCGTAGGGCTGACCTGCGGCGGGGTCGCCGTACGACGGCGGCTGCGGAAGCGACGACGGATCGCCGTACGGTTGCTGCGGGCCGGGGTTGTACGGCGGCCCCGAGCCGTGAGGCGGCTGCGGACCGCTTCCGTACGGCTGCTGCGGGTCGTTAGGGTACGTCATGAGTACGGAAGGTACCCCGGCCCGCCAGCCGCGCGCGGAGCGCGGTGCGCCCGGGTCAGCTCACCGCCTGGTGTGACGGGGCGCCGAGAGCGCGGTCGGCGGCCAGGGCGGCCTCGGCGCGGGCGATCCGGCGCCGGTTGATCATCGGGTTGACGAACGGCATCGCGCACCCGAGCACCCCCACCAGCGGCGTCAGCGCGTTGCGGAGCGTCGGGTCGTCGAGGTAACTGAGCACCCCGGCGACGATCAGCCCGGCGCCGACCAGGCCGAACATCCACCGCATCGAGCGCATCCGGCGCACCGCGTGCTCGTTCGCCGCGAGCACGTAGAGCGCGTGGGACGCGGCGGCGTCGGCGAGCTCGGGGCGGGTGACCGGCGTCCCGGCACGCACGGACCGGCGCACCTCCGAGCTCGCCGCCCGGTCGAGGCCGTCGGTGCCCTCCGGCAGGCCCGGGCTGCGTCCCCGCAGGAACAGCACCAGCACGGCGGCGACGACGATCGGCAGCAGCAGGAACCCGAGGTCGGTCATGCCGATGCCGTTACCCAGTGCGGGCGGAATTTACAACTGCACGGTCTCGTTCTCGCCGCCTTCGTACGGCTTGCCGGTGACCTTGGCCTTGGCGAAGCTCAACAGGCTCGCGACCCGGCCGCCCGGGGTGTCCCAGTACTCGGCCGACTCGCCGGTGACCTTGATCAGCGCCACCCCGGGCTCGTCGGCCCCGTTCGGGAACCACGCCTCGACGCCCGCGTTCCACAGTTCCTTCTTCTTCGCCGGGTCGTCCTCAAGCGTCGCGGTGCCGGCCAGCGACACCCAGGTGGTGCCCGACCCCACGGTCACGTTCACGCCCGGGTGGGCGGCCAGGTGCGCCACCTTGCGCGACACCCGCTCGGCGAAGAACCACAGATCACCGTCGAACTCGACCTCCTGCAGCGCCATCGGGCGGCTGGTGAGCGTCCCGTCGGGCGCGGTGGTCGTCAGCATGCCGATCCGGCCGCTGCTCTTGATCAGCTCGGAAACCGTACGGGCGTCGTCGTCAGCCATGGAGCTCCCTCGGTAGTGGTGCCCCCGGTTACCCGATTCCGCCGCCCCAACCCACCGGCGACCAGGTGCGGCCGGACGAGTACACGTCGATCTTGGCCCGGATCTGCCCGAGATGATCGTGCAGGCGGTCGATCCGCTCCAGCACGCGCGCCTTGGCCGCACCGGGCTGCGCGTCGCGCGCCTGGGCCTGGGCACGATGACGTTCGGCGACGCCGGCTGGCACGCCGGTGCCGGGACCGCCGGCCGGATCCTGCACCGCTACCTCGACCTCGGTGGCAACTGGCCGACCTGGACCGCGCCAGCGTCGTGGTGCCGCAGATGTTCCCGCACAACCTGTTCGCCGGCTTCGCGCCGGGCAACGTGCACCGGACGCCGCCGGTCACGCCCGCAGGAACGTGAGCACGGCCCGCACGCGGCGGTGCTCGCGGTCGTCGGGGGCCAGGCCGAGCTTGGCGAAGATCGCCCCGATGTGTGCCTCCACGGTCTTCACCGACAGGTGGAGCTCGGCCGCGACCGCCGCGTTCGACAGTCCCTGCGCCATCAACCCGAGCACGGACCGTTCCCGAGCGGTGAGCTCCTCGAGCGGATCCTGCTCCCGCCGCCGGCGTACCAGCTGGGACACGAGTTCGGGGTCGATCACGGTCTGGCCGCCGCCGATCCGGCGCACGTCACCGGCGAACGCCGTCAGGTCGGACACCCGGTCCTTCAACAGATAGCCGACGCCGCCGTCGAACTGCGTCATCAGGCGCAGCGCGTGGTGCACCTCGACGTACTGCGACAGGATCAGCAGCCCGACCCCCGGCGCGGTGGCCCGGATCGCGGCCGCGGCGTCGATGCCCTCGGCCGAGAAGCCCGGCGGCATCCGCAGGTCGATCACCGCGACGTCGGGCGGATCCCGGCGCACCATCGCCAGCAGCCCCGGGCCGTCGGAGGCCTGGCCGGTCACCACGAAACCGGTCTCGGCGAGGATCCGGGCGACGCCCTCGCGCAGCAGTACCGAGTCGTCGGCGAGCATCACGCGCACGGGATCACCGTCGCGATCCGGGTCCCCGACGGGCCACTGTCGACCTCCAGCCGCGCGCCGAGTGTCGCCAGCCGGTCGGCCAGCCCTTCCAGCCCGCTGCCGGTGCGGACCTCGGCGCCGCCGCCCCCGTCGTCGATCACGTCGATCGCGAGCCGGTCGCCGCGCCGGGTCAGCCCGACCCGCACCACCGAGGCCCCCGAGTGTTTCGCCGCGTTCGCCAGCCCTTCGCTGACGAAGAAGTACGCGGTCGCCTCGACCTCGGCGGGCGGCCGGGACTCCACGTCGAACGCCACCCGCACCGGGATCGCCGACCGGTCGGCGAGCTGCTCCACGGCCGCGCCGAGCCCGTCGTCGGTCAACACCGCCGGGTGCAGGCCCCGGGCCAGCTCACGCAGTTCCGCGGTCGCGGCGAGCACCCGTGCCCGCGCCGACTCCGCCCGCGCGGCCAGGTCGGCGTCGCCGGACGCCTCGGCCAGCCGCACCAGGCTCCCCAGCTCGAACGACGCGGTCACCAGGTGCTGCTGGGCGCCGTCGTGCAGGTCGCGCTCCAACCGGCGGCGGGCCGCGTCCCCGGCGGCCACCAGGCGCTGCGCGGTGCCCTGCAGTTCGAGGATCAGACCGGCCTGGGCCGCGACCTCACCCACCAGGCGACGTTCGGCGGCCGACAGCGGGTCGGCCTTGACCACGGTGAGCACCCCACGCAACCGCCCGTCGTGGACGATCGGCACCCCCGGTACGTCGCCCAGCGCGCACACGCCGCCGGGCCGGGCGCTCTCCGGCCAGGCCGACACCGCACGCAGCTCGTCGGCGGTCCCGGCCCAGAGCACGACCTCGCGTGCCCCGACCCCGTCGGCGACCGTGGCGCAGATCCCGTCCAGCGGCCGGCCGGCCGGCGTCGCCAGGTGCGCGGACAGGCGGGCCAGCGCCTCGTACGCGGTCGCGCGGTGCCCGTACACCAGCCGGTCGGCCAGCCGCTGCACCCGCCGGCGCAACGGTTCGAACGCCACCGCGACCACCCCGGTCGCCACCAGCGAGGCGTAGCCGGACACCAGCTGCCCGATGCTCGTCACCAGCACCGCGTAACCCAGCGTCACCAGGCCGGCCATCACCGCGAACACGAACGCCTTGTTGAGCACCGGGTCGATGTCGTACAGCCGGTACTTGAGGATCGCGGCACCGGCCGCGACCGCCACCAGCGGAACGGCCAGCACCCCGGCCAGCGGGCTGCCCCAGATCAGCAGGCCGGTCACCATCGCCGCGCCCGACCCGACCGCGGCGAACACGAACACCCGCAGCTGACGCGCCTCGTCGCCGCGGGCCCGGCGCAGCCGCACGACCACGCACACCACCCACGTCAGCTGGAACAGCAGGTAGCCGACGCCCCGGGCGATCTCGTAGAACGCGTCCGCCCGCCCCGGCAGGTGCAGCGGGTGCGGGGCGACCAGCCCGGTGCGGGCGTACTCCACCGGCCACAACGCCGACACGGCCGAGAGGACCAGACCGACCGCGGCCAGCCCTCCGACCACCGGCCGCCATCCCGGCGACGGCAGCCGCCCGTCCGGGAAACCCATGATCGTGACGCCGACCAGCACCAGCACCAGCGGCAGCGGCCACACCCCGAGCCAGCCGACCCAGGACGCGCCCGGCAGCGGGCCGGGGTGCAGGCCGTACTCCCGCGCGGCGAACATCCACGCGTGGGCGGCCCCGGTCGCGACGAACAACCAGCCCTCGCGGACCGCCGGCCGGCGGTGCACGACGTAGAGACCGACCGCGCCGAACGACGCCCCGATCAGACCGTTGTGCAGGTTGCCCAGGTGCGGGCCCAGCACGAACCCGGCGACGACGAGCGCGGCCACGCCCGCCCCCGCGCCCGCGACGACGAACGCGGCCACGCCCGTGCCCGCCGCGCGAACCGTGCTGGTCATGGCGGCATCGTCGCAGAGCCGCGGGGCCGGATGGATCAGGGCTGGCCCTAGGACCCCCGGGGGCCGGCCCCGATGTCCCGGGCCGCCGGAGCCCCGATCGTGGAGCGCAACCCGCCGACCGAGGGAGCGTCCCGTGACACCCACCGACCGCCTGCTGACCGGGTCACTGCTCGTGGCCCCGCTGATCTACCTCGCCGCCGACCTGCTCTACGCGCTCCGCGGCTGGGACGACCCGGCCGCGGGCGTGCTGCACGTGCTCGGCGCCGCCGGGTACGTGCTCGTGGTGTTCTGGGCGGCCGGCACCCAGCGGGGCGCGTTCGCCGTCGCACTGCTGGTCGTCGGGGTGCTCGGTGCGGCCGGGAACATCGGCTACGGCTTCAACACGCTGCACGTCGCGCTGGGCGACACCGACCTCAACGACGCCGGCGGCGCCGCGACGCTGATCAAGGTCCTCGGCCTCGGCTTCCCGCTGACGCTGCTCCTGATCGCGGTGGGTCTGCGCCGCGAGCACACCTGGGTCGCGCTCGGGGTGGCGGTCGCCGCGCTCGGCTGGCCGGTGGCGCACATCGCGAACGTCGGCTGGCTCGCCGTCACCGTGAACGTCGTGCTCGTCGCGGCGCTGGGCGCACGGGCGACGGCACGCGCCGCGCTCGTCCCGGCCCCGGTATCCTGACCGGTAGACGCGACTGGCGGCACTGGGATGGTCCGAACCATCGGGGAGCCTCTCCGCGGGAGTCGACCGCCTGGGCTTCCGCACCTCGAGGAGCGTCGATGACGGCTCGACTCCTGCCCGGCGGCCCGGTGGCCGCGTCCGTACTCGCCGACGTCGCCCGGCGCGCCGACGCGCTCCGCGCCCGGGGCGTGCGGCCCGGCCTCGCGACCGTCCTGGTCGGCGACGACGAGGCCAGCGCCGGCTACATCCGCATCAAGCAGAAGCAGGCCGCCGATCTGGGCTTCGACTCGCCGCACCGGCACCTGCCCGCCGACGCGACCCAGGCCGACCTGCTCGAGGTCGTCAGCGAGTTCAACACCGACGAGACCGTGCACGGCGTGCTCGTGCAGTACCCGATCCCGGGCCACCTCGACTACGACGCCGCCCTGCAGGCCCTCGAGCCCGACAAGGACGTCGACGGCATGCACCCGACGAACATGGGGCGGCTCGCGGTGGGCCTTCCCGGGCCGCTGCCGTGCACCCCGGCCGGTATCGAGGCGCTGCTCGCGCACTACGAGATCCCGGTGTCCGGGCGCGAGGTCGTGATCCTGGGGCGGGGCGCGACGCTCGGCCGGCCGCTGGCCATGCTGCTCGCGCAGAAGCGGCCGACCGCGAACGCCGCGGTCACCGTCGTGCACACCGGCGTCCCGGACTGGGAGCGCTACACCCGCCGCGCGGAGATCCTGGTCGCCGCGGCCGGCGTGCCGGGCATCGTCCGGCCCGAGCACGTGCGCCCGGGCGCGGTCGTGATCGGCGCCGGGGTCCGGTACGCGGGCCGGCGGCTCCTGCCCGACGTCGACGAAGCGTGTGAGCAGGTGGCCTCGGCCATCACGCCGCGGGTCGGCGGCGTCGGACCGACGACCGTCGCGATGCTGTTCCGCAACGCGGTGGCCGCGGCCGAGCGGGCCACCGCCTAACGGTCGAGCTTCGGGCGGGAGCGCTCGGGCAGCGTGCCGGACAGACCGGTCGCGGACAGGATGCGGCGCAGCGCCGCGGAGGGGTTGGTCACGGCGAGGCCGTAACCGGCGTCGGTGAGCGTGGCCTGGGCGCGCAGCAGCGTCGCGAGCCCGCGCGCGTCGATGAACCGCAACGCGGTGCAGTCCACCATGACCGGGCCGCCGGGCCGCGGCAGCAGCGAATCGATCGCGCCGAGCAGCAGCGGCTCGGTCCGGAGGTCGAGTTCACCGGTCAGCTCGAGGCGAATACCGGCCTGGTGGCGGCGCACGGTGACGGTGAGAGGGAGGTCGGGCTCGGCGAAGTACGAATCGGTCACGGAGACCTCCGGTCAGGGCGCCGTGGCGGGCGCGCGTGCATGACCGGGCTCTGGGCCGAACCCGATCAGAAGTCTAACCCGGTCCGGCGGTTCCGCCTCCGTAGCGGGGGTACCACCGGGCCGCCCGGGTCGGAGGAGGCTCACATGCCGGACGTCGCCCGTCTGCGGCTGTACCTCCGGCCCACCGCGGACGCGGCGCCGGAGGCCCGCCGGATGCTGGCGGCGGCCTGCGCGGCCTGGTCCCTCGAGCACGTCGGCGAGGCGGCGGCGGTGGTGGTCACCGAACTGGTCGACAACGCGGTGCGGCACGCGCGCACCGACATGCTCGTCACGATGGCCTACCGGGGCTCCTCCCTGCACCTGTCGGTGGCCGACCGCTCGGTCACCCCGTCGACGATCCCGGTCGGGCGCGGACCGTGCGGACTGCGACTCGTCGACACGTTCGCGAGCGGCTGGGGCGTGTGCCCGGTGCCGGACGGGAAGTCCGTGTGGGCGGCGCTCACCACGCTCCGACCGAGGTCGAGCGGCTGACGTTAGCCGCGGTCCGGGCCCCGGACCAGGCCCGACTCGTAGGCGAGGACGACGAGCTGCGCACGGTCCCTGGCGCCAAGCTTGGTCATCGCCCGGTTCACGTGGGTCTTGGCGGTCACCGGGCTGATCACCCAGAGCCCGGCGATCTGCTCGTTCGAGTACCCCTGCGCGACGAGCGCGACCGCGTCCCGCTCGCGCTGCGTCAACCCGGCCAGCGCGGTCGTGTCCACCCGCACCGGCCGGGTCACGTACCGGTCGATCAGCCGGCGGGTGATCGACGGGGCGAGCAGCGCGTCACCCCGCGCGGCGACGCGCACCGCGTGCAGGAAGTCCTCCGGCTGGATGTCCTTCACCAGGAAACCGGCGGCCCCCGCCCGCAGCGCGTGGAACACGTACTCGTCGAGGCCGTAGTTGGTGAGGATGACGACGTGCACCCCGGCCAGCGCGGGGTCACCGGCGATCCGCCTGGTCGTCTCGATGCCGTCGGTGACCGGCATCCGGACGTCGACGAGCGCGACGTCGGGCCGGTGCTGCCGGGCCAGCGCGACGCCCTCGTGCCCGTCGCCGGCCTCGCCGACCACCTCCAGGTCGTCCTCGGCCTCGAGCAGCGCCCGGAACCCGCTGCGGATCAGCGGCTGGTCGTCGACGAGCAGGACCCGGATCACCGCGGCAGCTCGGCGTGGACGGTGAACCCACCGGAGTCGCGCGCACCGGCACGCAGTGTTCCGCCCAGCGCGGTCACCCGCTCACGCATGCCGGCCAGGCCGACCCCCGGCACCGGCGGTGCGGCCGGTCGCGCCCGGCCGTCGTCGTCGACCTGGATCGTCACCACCTCGGGGCGGTAGGCGATCCGGACCGACGCCGACGTGGCCCCGGCGTGCCGGGCGACGTTGGTCAGCGACTCCTGCACGATCCGGAACGCGGTGCGGTCCACCGCGGCGGGGACGTCGCCGCGGTCGCCCTCCACGGTCAGCGACGCGTCGACCGTGACCTGGCGCACCAGGTCCGGGATGTCGTCGATCCCGCGCGGCGGGGTGCGCGCGTCGTCACGCAGCGCCTCCAGCGTCGCGCGCAGTTCGCGGGAGGCCTCGCGGCCGGCGTCCCGGATCGCCAGCATCGGTGCCGGCACCGGCTCGCCGCGCTTCTTCGCGAGGTGGACGGCGGCCTCGGACTGCACGGTGATCACCGAGATCTGGTGGGTCAGCGAGTCGTGCAGCTCGCGCGCGATGTGCAGCCGCTCCTCGTCGGCCCGGCGCCGGGCGATCTCCTCGCGGGTGCGCTCGGCCTCGTCGGCCCGCCGCTCGGCCTGGCGCAGCGCTTCCCCGGCCGCTCCGGCCGCGATCAGCCAGGCCAGCTCGAGCACCCCCCGGGCCTGCGTCAGCGCCGCTCCGGCGCCGTGCACCCCGGAGAGCGACGTGGCCACCGGCAGCGCGACGAGCACGAGGAGGCTCACCCCGGCGGTGACCCGGCGGTGCCCGGCCCGCACTGCCCCGTACACCGCCACCAGGTAGCCGACCGCGAGCACGTCGAACCCGGCCGCGCGGTGGCCGATCGCGCACAGCCCGGCGACGACGAGCACGACGACGGGCGCCCGGCCGCGTGCCGCCAGCACCAGCCCGCCCCCGGCCAGGAACACGTACCCGATCGACGCCCCGGTGCCCTCGGAGAGCCCGGCGAGAACCAGGACGGCCGCGAGCCCGAGGGCGATCGCGGCGTCCCGGACACGGCCCATGCGGGCACTGTAAACCGGCTCCCCGGCCGCGCGGGTCCTGCGCGAGGAGGACCCGGCTACCACGTTCGCAGCAGCGCGAAGCGCCCGCGTCCGCACGACGCGCGACCGGCCGCCGGCGGGACACGATCAGGTCACCAACGACGGAGGAGTTCCCATGGTTCTGGAGTCCACGGTGTACAGCCTCACCACCGGGCGGCTCGTCGCCAGCACCGCGGCCGTGATCGCGCTGGCCGGGGTCGTCCTCGGCGGCGTCGCGCTGGCCAGGGCCGGGCGGCGGGCGTCGGCCGCGGCGCTGGCCACCGGCGGTGCCGGTGCCCTGGCCGGCGCGTTTGTCGTCGCCACCGCGGACGGCGGTCCCGGCAGCGGCAGCGGCATCGTCGGCGGGTTCGTGGCGCTGGTCCTCGGGCTGACCGCGGCGCTGCTCGGTGGTCTGGCCCGGCGCAGGACCCGTACCTGCGCGGTGGACGAACAGCCTGGTTAGGCTCCGCGGGTGCGACACATTCGGGTCATCGGTATCGGCGCGGGCGACCCCGGCCTGCTCACCGTCGAAGCGGTCGACGCGCTGCGCGGCGTCGACGTGTTCCTCGTCCTGGACAAGGGGGAGACGACCGCGGAGCTGACCGCCGCCCGGCAGGCGATCCTGGAGCGGTTCCGCGGAACCGGCGGCTACCGGGTCGTGACGATCGCCGACCCGCCCCGGGACCGCACCGCGGAGGACTACGCGGGGGCGGTCGAGGCCTGGCGTGACGCGCGGTCGGCGGCCGTGGAGCACGCGCTGCGCACCGAGGTGGCCGCGGACGGCACCGCCGGGATCCTGGTCTGGGGCGACCCGGCCCTCTACGACGGCACGATCCGGATGCTCGACACGATCGTCGGCCGCGGGCAGGTCGCGTGCGGCTACGACGTGCTCCCGGGCATCAGCAGCGTGCAGGTGCTGGCCGCGCGGCACCGGATCACGCTGACCCGCACGGCCGGTGCGGTGGTCGTCACCACCGGTCGCCGGGTGGCGAACGGCCACCACGACGGCGACGCCGACCTGGTCGTGATGCTCGACGCGAGCCTCGCGTTCCGCCGGTTCACCGGAGAGGACGCCGAGCTCTACTGGGGCGCCTACCTCGGTGCCCCCGACGAGGTGCTGATCGCGGGGCCGCTGGACGACGTCGCCGACCGGGTGGCCGCGACCCGCGCGGAGTTGCGTGCACAAAAGGGGTGGATCATGGACACCTACCTCATCCGTCGCAAGGAGCGCTAGCTCACGTTGACCGCGGGCCCACGCGGTCCTACGGTTCTCAGAGCGTGGCGGCGCGAGGAAGCTGGTGGAAGTCCAGCACGGTCGCGCCACTGTGATCCGGTCCCGGGCCGGGGAGTCAGATACTGGTGCCGTCACGAGCCCGTTGCAACAGGGGACGCACGATCCCCGGAGGAGGCTCTACGTGACTAGTCCGTCCGTTCGTTCCGCCGCTACCCCGGTGGTGATCTCCGGCTCGCGGGGTGCCGTCTACCTCGGTGCGGCCGTGCTGCTGGCGCTGCTCGCGTACTACTTCATCGGCGTCGACCAGGGCGCCACCTCGGTGTTCGGCAACGACGTGCACGTCCACGAGTACATCCACGACGCGCGTCACTTCCTCGGCTTCCCCTGCCACTGATGGAACTCAAGCTCCTGCTCCGCGGCGCACTCGCCGGCGGGGCCGGTGGCCTGCTGGCGTTCCTGTTCGCGCGCATCTTCGCCGAACCGCAGATCCAGAAGGCGATCGACTACGAGGAGGGCCGGGGCGCCGCCCAGGAGGCCCTCGACAAGGCGGCGGGCCTTCCCGTCCCGGCCGCCGAGGCCGAGGTGTTCAGCCGCACGATCCAGGCGAACGTCGGCATCGGCACCGGCATCATCGTGTTCGGGGTCGCGATGGGGCTGCTGGCCACCGTGATCTACCTGATCTGTCTGGGCCGGGTCGGCACCGTCCGGCCGCGGGTGCTCGCGCTGCTGGTCGCCGGGGGCGCGTTCCTCGGGCTGTTCCTGGTGCCGTGGCTGAAGTACCCGGCCAACCCGCCCGCGGTCGGCGACGACGACACGATCGGAACACGCGGCGGGCTGTACCTCGCGCTGGTGCTGGCGTCGCTGGTGATCCTCGGTGCGTCGGTCTGGCTCGGGCAGCGGCTGGCGGCCCGGTTCGGCAACTGGAACGCGACCCTGCTCGCCGGCGGCGTGTACGTGGTGGCGGTGACGGTGGTGCTGCTGCTGCTCCCGACGATCGCCGAGATGCCCGAACCGCTGCGTGACCCGGGCGGTCGGATCGTCTACCCGGCGTTCCCCGCCGACGTGCTGGCGTCCTTCCGCCTCTACTCGGTGGGCGCGCAGGCCCTCCTCTGGGGCACGTTCGGCCTGGTCTTCGGGCCGCTGGCCGAGCGGGTGCTGCTCGGCGAACCGGCGCCGGCCACGGCCGGCGACGCGGTGCCCGCCTGACGGTGACCGACCGCGACCGCGGGTCCGGGCTCGACGAGCTCGGGCCCGCTTTCGCGGTCCACACCCATGCCGCCGGCGCTCCGCCGCCGGCGCCGTGGCAGCCGGTGTCGACGCTGCTCGACGCGTCGGGGGACGCGTGGCGGGCGCGGACCGCGGCCGTCCGGCGGGCGCTGGAAGGGATGGCCGGCCGGCCGGTCGAGGAGCGGGTGGCGTTCGCGACCGCGCACCTGGGCGTGGTGGCGCGGGTGCTCGCACCGGCGTTCGCGCTGGCCGTGGTGTCCTCCGCGGTTCCGCCGCCGGACGTCTGGTGGCGGCCGGTGCCCGGCGGGATGGTGCCGGTGTCGTTCGGGTCGCCGGTGACGCCGGTCGCTCCCGGCTCCCTCGTCGACGCCTTCGCCGACTCCGTGGTGCCGCTCGTCGCCGGGTTGACCGAGGCGGCGGCCGGGACGAACCCGGTCGCGCCCGCGATCCTGCGTGACAACAGCGCCTCGGCGCTGAACAGCTCGGTGACGATGCTCGCCGCGGCCCGGCCCGCGCTGGCCGGCCGGGCAGCGCGGTTAGCCGACGCGCTGCTCCGGCGTCCACCGTGGAGCATCGCCGCGCCGGACGTCGGTGCCGGTTTCCGCCGGAACAGCTGCTGCCTGATCTACCGGCTCGACCCCGGTCCGCCCCGCCCGGTGTGCGGCGACTGCGTGTTGCGCTAAGGCCCGGTCTCTCCCTGCTTCTGGGCCCAGACCACGTAGTCGTCGAGGAACTGCCAGACCGGGCCGGCCGCGGCGAAGCCGGACTGGCGGAGGGCGGCGAGACGGAACTCGACGGTGGTCTCGGGTGCGCTGACGCGCTGCGCGTAACGCCGCTCGCGGGCGGGGACGTGCGGGGCCAGCGTGGGATGGGTGCTCGCGGCGGTCCACCAGGCCGTCCAGTCCTCGGCGCCGGCCGCGAACGCCGCCCGTTGCGTCGTGTCGTCGTGGTCGGCGGCGATCCGGCGCAGCGCGGCGTCGCGGGCGTCGAAGCGGAAGTGGTCGCCGTCGAGCAGCACCCCGCCGGGGGAGAGGCGCTCGTGTACCTGGGTGTAGAGCCGGATCAGCTGGTCGGGCCGCAGCCAGTGCAGCGCGGTGGTCGACACCATCGCCGCGACCTCGCCGTCGAACGACGCCCAGCCGGGGTCGGTGAGGTCGGCGTCGAGGACCGTCGCCCGCCCGCCGAGCGTCTCCCGGGCCAGCGTGAGCAGCACCGGGTCGTAGTCGATCGCCACCACCCGCGCGCCCGGGAAACGGTCGAGGATGCGCCGGCTCAGCGAACCGGGCCCGCAGCCCAGGTCGACGATCGTGCGGTCGGCCCCGACCGTGAGTTCGAGGACGTCGAGCATCGCGGTGAAACGCTGCTCGCGCCCGGCGACGTAGGCGGCCTGCTGGTCGTCCCAGCGGCGGACGAGGTCGGCGAGGTCGTTCACCGGACGGCTCCTCGGATCAGGTACTGCATCTGCACCTCGTGGCCCGGGGCGACGCCGAACGTCCGGTCGAGCTCGAGGATCGTGGTCAGCGGCGTGACCCGCACGTCGGTGAGCCCGGCGGCGGTGAACACGTCGGCGGTGGGCTGGATCGAGGGGGCCGCGGCCAGCGGCAGGGCGGCCCGCACGGACGCGTCGTACCAGCGGCTGAAGTCCCCGCCGGAGGCGTCGAGGCCGTCCGGGAACCAGGTGCTGTCGACGACGGCGATCGTCCCGCCGGGACGCAGCAGCCGGATCCAGTTCGCGACCGCGCGGGCCGGCTCGCGGAGCGTCCACATGACGTAGCGGCTGACGACCGCGTCGAAGCGGGCCGGTCGGAACGGCGGCTCGACCGCGTCGCCGGAGCGGAACGTGGCGTCGCCGCCGTGGGCGCGGGCCCGCTCCAGCATGCCCTCGGCGAGGTCGATGCCGGTGACCCGGTGGCCGAGCCGGGCGATCGTGTGCGCGACCTGCCCGCTGCCGGTGCCGACGTCGAGCACGTCGGCGGGCGCGGCCGGGAGGGCGGCGGCCCAGATCGCGCCCCAGGCCGCGCGGTCGGCGTCGAGACGAGCGGGTTGCTGTTGGTAGTCGTCGTAGGACGGGGCCCGCCCGGTCCAGTACTCGTTGATGCGGTCCTGGACGTTCACACGATCGCCTCCTCGGGTCGGAACAGCAGGTGCAGGTGGCCGTCGAGGTCGATCCGGTGGATGCCGATGCCGTAGACCGGCTCCAGCACGGCCGGGTCGAGCACCTCGCCGGTCGGGCCGGCGGCCACGACGCCGCCGTCGGAGAGCAGCACCAGGTCGTCGCAGTAGCGGGCGGCCAGGTTCAGGTCGTGCAGCACGACGACCGAGCAGGTCTCGAGCGTGCGCACCAGCCGCAGCACCTCGTGCTGGTAGCGGATGTCGAGGTGGTTCGTCGGCTCGTCGAGCAGCAGGTGCGTGGCCTGCTGGGTGAGCGCCCTGGCGATCAGCACCCGCTGGCGTTCGCCGCCGGAGAGCTCGGCGAACGGCCGCCCGCCCAGGTGGGCGGCGCCGACGCGTTCCAGCGCGCGGGCGGCGATCGTGTGGTCGGCGGCGCTCGTGCGCTGGAACGTCGAGAGGTGCGGGCCCCGGCCGAGCAGCACCATCTCGCCGACGGTCAGCGACGTCTCGCCGCCGGTCTCCTGCACCACGACCGCGAGCCGGCGCGCGGTCTCCCGACCCGGGAGGCGGTCCAGCGCGTCGCCGTCGACGCTCACCTGCCCGGTAGGGCTGCGTAGCGCGCCGTAGAGCAGGCGCAGCAGCGTCGTCTTGCCGCTGCCGTTCGGGCCGATCAGCCCGAGCACCCGGTTCCCGGCGGCGTTCACGTCGACGCCGTCGAGGACGAGCTTCGCACCGTACGACCAGGACACCCCGTCGGCGGTGATCATCCGAAGTGCTTCCGGATCATCTCCAGGCCGGTGATCGACAGCGGCGACGGCGGTTCGGTGAAGTTGAACAGCTGCGTCAGCACGGCGCCGTCACGGACGGCGGTGAGCCGCTCCGCGCCCGGTGCGCCGGTGACCGCCTGCTCGACGGCCTTCGGGTCGCCGTCGCTGTGGAGCAGGATCAGCACGTCGGGGTCGCGGCCGAGCAGTTCCTCGCGGGTCACCTCGAAGACACGTTCGTCGACGTCGCCGAAGACGTTCGTGAACCCGGCCGCGGTCAGCTGCGGGTCGGCCATGCTCAGCGTGCCGTAGGCGTAGGTCGTGCCGCCGCCGACGGTGGGGTAGAGCACCGCGGCCGTGCGTCCGCCCGGCTGCTTCGCCGTAGCCGCCGCGGTGCGTTTCCGCAGCGCGGCGACGGCGTCCGCGGACGGCTCGTCGAAGACCTTGCCGTAGTTCTCCAGCTGCCGGTAGACGTCGTCGAACGTCGGCGCGGTCGTCGTCGTCTCGCAGAGCGCCGGTTCCTCGATCAGCGGGATGTCGACGGCCGACAGCGTCTCGCGGGAGAGGTTGTCGACCTGGCCCAGCACCAGGTCGGGCTTCTGCGCGATCACCACCTCCGGGGAGATCTGCAGGTGGCCGCTGGTGTCGGTCTTGTCGGTGAGCAGCGGGATCCGGTCGAGCTCGGCGAGCGTCCCGGCGTCGTAGTAGGCCTTCGGGTACTGGCCGGCGCGGGCGGTGACGCGGTCCAGGACGCCGAGTTCGTGCAGGAACGGCACGGCGGCGCTCTTGAGCAGCACGACGCGTTCGGGCTCGGCGTCGAACGTCACGTCGGTGCCGCAGTTGGAGATCGTGACCGGGTAGGCGCCGCCGGAGCCGGTCGAGGTGGTCCCGCTGCCGCTGCCGCAGGCGGCGGTGACCAGGAGAACGACGGTGGCCAGGGCGAGTCTGCGCACGGGAATCCTCACGAGGCGTGGAAACGGCGGATCAGCACGAGCAGGAAGGGGGCGCCGAGCAGGGACGTGATGATCCCGATCGGGATCTCCTGCGGCTGGAGCAGCGTCCGCGCGATCACGTCGGCCCAGATCAGCAGGAGCGCGCCGAGCAGCGCGGCGACCGGGACGACCCGGACGTGGGTGGCCCCCACCAGCCGCCGCGCCAGGTGCGGCACGACCAGGCCGACGAACCCGATCGAGCCCGACGCGGACACCAGCACGCCGATGCACAGCGCGACGACGACCAGGAGCCGGACGCGGAACCGTTCGGGGGATGCGCCGAGCGTGTGCGCGGTCTCGTCGCCGATGGCCAGCGAGTCCGTCCGCCGTCCCCAGATCGTCAGCAGCGCCGTCGTCAGCGTGACGACGACCGCCACCACCGCCAGCGGTGCGTTCCACTGGGCCAGGCCGAGCGAGCCGAGCAGCCAGAACATCACCGAGCGGGCGCCCTCGGCGGAGCCGGACGCGAAGATCAGGAAGCTGGTGGCGGCGTAGAGCGCGTAGCCGACCGCGACGCCCGCGAGCAGCAACCGCAGCGACGTGACGCGGCCGCCGCTGCGGGCCAGCAGGAACACGCCGAACGACGCGGCGAGCGCACCGAGGAACGCGCTGAACGGCAGCGCGTGCTCACCGAACCCGGCGCCGAAACCGAACAGGATCGCCGCCGCGGCGCCGCTGGACGCGCCCGAGTTGATGCCGAGCAGGTACGGGTCGGCCAGGACGTTGCGCACCATCGCCTGCAGCGCGACCCCGCAGACCGCCAGCCCCGCGCCGACCAGCGCGCCGAGCACCACCCGGGGCGCGCGGACGTCCCAGACGATCGCGTCCTCGGCGAGGTCCCAGGTGGCGTCGCCGGGCCAGCCGGCCAGGTGGTGGCCGAGGATCGCGGCGACCGTGGCCGGGCTGACCCCGACCGCGCCGGAGCCGAGCCCGGCGACCACGGTGGCGAGCAGGCCGAGCGTCAGCGCGGTGAGCCATCCCAGCGTGCGCCGCCGCCGGGCGGCTAACCCGAGCGCGTCGACGGGCCCCACGGTCCTCCTTGGTGCAGTCATTGTGCTCTTGCAAGCTACTTGCATTAAGACTCTAGACGGAGGACGCTCGGTGCCGTCCACCGCCCCGCGACCCGGAGGCCCGCTCCCATGGCCACGTACTCGCTGCCGGACCTGCCGTACGACTACGCGGCGCTCGAGCCCGCGATCACCGGCGAGATCCTCGAGCTGCACCACGCCAAACACCACGCCGCCTACGTGAAGGGCGCCAACGACACCGTGGAGCAGCTCGCGGAGGTGCGCGCGAAGGACGGCTTCACCCCGACCGGGCTGGTCGGGCTGGAGAAGACGCTCGCGTTCAACCTCTCCGGGCACGTGCTGCACACCCAGTTCTGGCAGAACCTCACGCCCGACGGCGGCGACCGTCCCGACGGGGTCCTCGGTGACGCGATCACCGAGCACTTCGGCTCGTTCGAGGCCTTCCAGAAGCAGCTCACCGTGGCCACGACGAGCGTGCAGGGCTCCGGCTGGGGTGTGCTCGCACACGAGCCGGTCAGCGGCACGCTGCTGATCCACCAGGTCTACGACCACCACGGCAACGTCGGGCTCAACACCACCCCGCTGCTGGTCTTCGACGCCTGGGAGCACGCCTACTACCTGCAGTACCGCAACGTCCGGCCGGACTACGTGCAGAAGCTGTGGTCGCTGGTCAACTGGGCCGACGTGGCGTCCCGGTACGCGGCGGCGGTCGCGCCGTGACCGCCGAGCCGGGTGCGGCGGTGCGCGCGGCGACCGACGCGGCCCAGCGCGCCGCCGGGGTGATCGCCGCGCGCCGCCGCGGGGACGACACCGGCGCGGAGGCGCTGCTGGCGTCGTTCCCCGACGACGCCGCGAAGGCCGGCGCGTTCTTCGTCCTCGCCGACCTGGCGGTCGCGCTGCTCGCGACCGCCTCGGACCAGTCCTGCGACGAGGTGGTCCAGGACCTCACGATCCTGCTGGCGGCCGGCTCACTCTGAGCGTCACGGCGGATCGGCCCGGTGCAGCGCCCGCAGCGCCGCGTTGTACTCGGCGAGGTCCCGGTCGGCCGGCCCACGGTCGACGCGGCGTTGTTCGCGTTCGTCGGCGCGCACCCACTGCCAGAACAGCGCCGCGAGCACCGCCGCCGACGGGAGCTCGCCGAACGCCCAGGTGATGCCGGCGGCGAGGTTCTGGTCGGCCAGCAGATCGGTGAGCCACGGACGGTGCAGCCCGGCGTACCACGGCTCGGCGATCACCGTGCCCGCCTGCATCAGCGCGACACCGAAGAACGCGTGCATCGCCATGCCCGCGAAATGGACCGGGATCCGCACCGGGTACGGCAGCCGCCTCGGCCCCGGATCGACCCCGATCACCACCCAGAAGAACAGGTACCCGACGAGCACGAAGTGCGTGAGCATGACCAGGTGCCCCTCGTGGGAGCGCATGGCGTCCTCGAACAGGTCGGAGAAGTACAGACCGTAGAGGCTGCCGACGAACAGCCCGGTCGCGACGACGGGGTGGCTCAGCACCGTGAGGGCCTGCGAGTGCAGGACGGCCAGGAGCCACGCGCGCGGGCTCCGCGCATCGAGCGCCCGCAGCGCGAGCGTGGCCGGTGCGCCGAGCACCAGCAGGATCGGCACCGCCATCGACAACACCATGTGCTGGAACATGTGCACGCTGAACAGCACGAAGCTGTACCGGCCGACGCCGGTCAGCGTGACCGCGGCGAGCAGGAGCAGCCCGCCCAGCCAGAAAGCGGTGCGGTTCCGGGGCCAGCGGACGCCCCGTCGGCGTAGCCGGAGCACACCGGCCAGGTAGAGCCCCGCGCCGACGACGACGATCGTGGCGAACCACAGGTCGGGGTACCAGAGCGTGATCAACCGCCCCAGGGTCGGAACCGGCGGCATCCCGAAGCCGACGAGGTCGGTGGTCGGGTCGGGGTCGACCGGGTCGGTGGGCACCGGCGTGGGGCTGCGCGAGAGCGCCACCGCCAGCCCGGTCGTGGCCGCGAAGACGAGCACCTCACCCGCCGCGAGCCGCCGGAACGCGGTGGGCAGCCGCGTCAGCGTGCGGGCCCGGTGCAGCGCGCCGACCACCCCGAGCACGACGAGCGCGACCGCCTTGCCGACGACGAGCGTGCCGTACCGCGAGTGCAGGAGCGCGTCCACCGTGCCCAGACGCACCCAGGCGTTCAGCACCCCGGAGAGCCCGACCGCGACGAAACACCACAGCGCGATCCGCGAGTAGGCCCGCGCCGCCGGCGCCAGGACGTCGGTGCGGCGGATCAGCAGGAGCGCGACGAGCCCGCCGGTCCACAGTGCCGCGCCGACGACGTGGAACGCGAGGCCGGTGACCGCCACCGCGTGGTTCCCCGCCCCGGCGGCGTGACCGGTGAACGCCGGCGGCACGATCCCGGCGAGCGCGGCCACCGCGACCCAGGCCGCACCGTTGCGGGAGAGCACGAGCCGCCCCCCGACCGCCACGACGAGGGCCAGCCCACCCTGGACCGCCAGCGCCCGCCCCTGCGAGACGTCCTTGACGAAACTGAGCGTCTCGGTCGCGCCGATACCGGAGGCGGGAACGCCGAGCAGGTCCGACGTGGTGAGCAGAACCGCCGCGCCGACCGCGACGAACCACGCCACCGCCGCCCAGGACGCGGCCCGCACCAACCGGTACCCCGCCGCCCCCATCATCCCCCCGGGCCCGGCCCGACGCTCGACCGCGCTCCCCGAGCCGGCCCCACTCCCGGCACCATTCCCAGTCGCACTCCCGGTGCTTCTCCCGGCCGCACTCTCGGTGCCGTTCCCGGCCGCCCGTTCGGTCGCGCTCCCGGTGTCTCCTCCGGCCGCGTTCTCGGTGCTTCTACCGGTCGCACCTTCGACGCTTCTCCCGGCCGCGCTTCCGGTGCTTTTCTCGGCGGCGTTTTTGGTGCTTCTCCCGGCCGCGCTTCCGGTGCTTTTCCCGGCGGCGCTTCCGGTGCTTTTCTCGGCGCTACTCCCGGTTGCGTTCCCGGTGCCATAACCGGTTGTGTCGCCGGTGCTTATCCTCGTCGCGTTCTTGGCCGCGCTTTTGGCCGCGCTCCCGGCCGTGGTTTCGGCGGGGGTTCGGGCGTCGGGCTCGTCGGGGGAGTCGGGGGCGGTGCCCGGCGCGGAAGTGGCGCCGGTGGCGGGTGGGGCACCAGGGACGAGGAAGGCTCCGACGAACGCGGTGCCGACCGCGACGGTCCCGGCGGCGGTCGCGAGACCGGTGGCGAGCGGCAGCCCCCACGAGGTGAACGCGCCCGGTGTCGGCAGACCGGGGATCGCCGCCTCCAGCGCCTGGCCGAACCGCAGCGCGCCGGCGAGCACCCCCGACCCGGTGACCGCCGCCCCCGCCGCGAGCCCGATCGTCATCGCCCGTCGCCGCGAGCGCCCGCGCGCCGCTGCGGTCGCCGTCATCGCGAGACCTCGCCGTCGCGGAAACGACGCCTCCGCCCCAGAGCCACGAGCCCGGCGACGACGACGAACATCCCCACCCCCGCGGCCCAGAGGAACGCCCCGTCCCCACCGACCGAGGCATCACCGTTCCCGCTCGAGCCATCAACAGCCCCAGCCGACCCCGAGTCCGAGCCCGACCCGGAGTCCGAGCCCGAGCCCGACCCGGAGTCCGAGCCCGAGCCCGACCCGGAGTCCGAGCCCGAGCCCGACCCGGAGTCCGAGTCCGGGCCCGGCGCCAAGTCCGAGCCCTGCGCGGAGTCCGAGCCCGAGACTGCGCCCGGCGTCGAGCCCGAGCCCGAGCCCGAGCCCGAGCCCGAGCCCGAGTCCGAGTCGGAGCCCGGCGCGGAGTCCGGCGCGGAGGACGAGCCTGGTGCGGGGGAGGAGCCTGGTGCCGAGGACGACTGCGGCGCCGAAGTCACGCCCGTGGGCCGGGAACCGCCCGGGGACGCTCCGGTCCGAGTCGGATCGGCGGTGAACGTGAAGACACCCTGCAGCGGGTGGCCATCGCTGGACACGATCCGCCACGCCACCGTGTACCGGCCCCCGACCAGCGGTCGCACGGCTTGACGCAGCACCCGCCCGGCAGCACGCGGCTTCCCGTCGCCGTACGCGGTCCCCTCCGGACCGGTCACCACCACGGTGCTGAACCCGCCGCGGATCTCGCCCGCGAACGTCAGCGAGATCTCCCGCGGCGGCACCACGACCGTGCTCCCCGCCGCCGGACTACTACTCACGATGTCCGAATGCGCCCGAGCCGGACCACCCCCTCCGAACACCCCGGATCCGAGCACCACACCCACAAACGCCGCGCCGAGAGCACGGCGAACCACTACACGCATGACTACCTCTGAACACTCATGAGGGCATCGCGACGGCACCACGCCCGCGACGCTGGGAAAAGGGGAACGCACAAGTTCGAACAGCCGGCCCGAGCAGCGAATCCTGCCGCTCACACAGCCAGCCGAGCAGCGGATCTCGCCGCTCACGCAGCCGGTCCGAGCAGCGGATTTCGCCGTTCAGGCAGCCGGTCCAAGCAGCGGATTTCGCCGCTAAGGCAGCTGGCCTGGGCAGCGGATCTCGCCGCTCACGCGGCGGGCCCGGCAGCGGGTCCCGCCGTTCACGCAGCGGGCCCGGCAGCGGGTCCCGCCGTTCACGCAGCCGGCCCGAGCAGCGAAAGCCGCCGCTCGAGGGGCCCGCCCGAGCAGCTCACTCCATCGCCCGACCAGCCCGGCCCGAGCAGCGAACTCCGCCGCTCAGGCAGCCGTCCCCACCGGCGGGCCTCGGCGCACCATGCAGCGCGTCCACCGCGGCTCGGTGACGAGCACGACCCGCTCGTCCCGCCGCACCAGCGACCGGCGCACGATCAGCACCGGCAGTCGGCGGACGATCAGCGCGAACCGCACCAGCCGCCGCGCGAACCACCGGGCGAGACGCCACACCGCGTCCTCGCCGGCACCCAGCCACAACGCGGTCAGCGCCCCGGCGACCACGTGCGCCGCCAGCATCACCCCGGGCCGGACCGACCCGACCGTGCCGAGGGGCGCCGCCGGTACCAGATGGGACGCCCCCGCCATGGAATGGGACGACCCCAGCGAGAACACCACGTGCAGCCCACCCTGAGCCACCGCCAACGCGCCCGCGATGGTCCAGAGACCACGCTGGCGACCGGTCAGCATCAGTGCCGGCGGCACGACCAGACCACTCCCGGCCAGCAGCGCCAACGGCGTCGGCAGGTGCCCGTGCGCCCACCCGTGCAACGCCACCGACAGGCTCACGCAGACGAGCACGAACACCAGGGCGCGCGCTTCACGCAGCAGCCCCGGGTTCCCCATGCGCCCCATGCTGCCAGAGCCCCCTCCCGCAAGCGGCCGCGCACCACGCCCGGCCGCACCACGCCCGGCCGCACCACGCCCGGCCGCACCACGCCCGCCGCGCCGCGCCCGGTCACGCTCGGGACGCGCCGCGCCTGGTCGCGCCCACGCCCGCGCCGCGCCTGGCCACGCCCGCGCCGCGCCTGGCCACGCCCGCGCCGCGCCTGGCCACGCCCGCGCCGCGCCCGCGCCGCGCCCGGCCACGCCCGCGCCGCGCCTGGCCACGCCCGCGCCGCGCCCGGCCACGCCCGCGCCGCGCCCGGCCACGCCCGCGCCGCGCCTGGCCGCGCCCAGCCGCGCCCGCCCCATGCCCGCACCGCGCCCGAGCGCGCCGCGCCACCCCAGCCACAGACCACGACCACCCACTCACGACCGGCCGCGCACCACGACCACCGCGATCACCGCCAGGACCACCGCGAGCGCCGCGAAGCCGAACGTGAGCGTCAGCGCCGCCGCCACCCCCGCCACCAGCAACGGACCACCGGCGTCGCCGATCTCGCGGCCCAGTTCGGCGCTGCCCATCGTCTGGCCGAGCCGTTCCTCCGGTGTGTTCGCGGCCAGCGCCGCGAACGCCAACGGTGTGATGACGCCGGTGCCGGCCCCGATCAGCGCGGCCGCGATCAGCACCCCGGCCGGTCCGGGGATCGTCGCGGCGGCCAGCCCGGCAGCGGTCACGGCCAGCCCGGTGCTGAGACCGGCCCGGGCGGTCAGGCGCCCGGCGTCCAGCGCGCGCCCCGCTCGCGGTTGGACGACCGCCGCGCACGCGGCCAGCAGCGACACCGCCGCTCCGGTCGCGATCGTGCCCAGTCCGGCGACCCGGCCGCTCACCGGCAGGAACCCGACGCCGGCGGAGAGCGCGGCGGTGGCTCCGGCCAGCGCGCCGGTCGGGAGCAGGAAGCCCGGGTCGGCCAGCCGCCGGCCCAGGTCGACGAGCGTCTGCCGGGTCTTGGGCAGTGGCGGCACCACCGGCACCGCGAGGAGCGCCCACACCGCCACCGCCGCGCCGAGCACCGCGAGCACCGTGAACAGCAACCGCAGCCCACCGGCCCACACCAGCACCCCGCCGAGCAGCGGCCCGAGCGTGTACCCGATCGACTTGTAGAACCCGTACGACCCGAACGCCCTCCCGTGTTTCGCGGCCGGGTTCAGCCGGGCCACGAGCGTCGACGCCGACGGCGAGAACGCCGAGGCGGCCGCGCCCTGGCCCAGGCGCGCCGCCCACAGCCAGGCGTGGCTGTCGGCCACCACGTACACCGCGGACGCGAGCGCGAACGCCACCAGCCCGCCGAGCAGCACCGGCCGCGCCCCGATCCGGTCGGCCAGCGTGCCGAACACCGGCTTGAGGACGACCTCGGCGCCGTCGTAGAGCGCCAGCAGGCCGCCGAGCACCAGCAGCGACGTGACCGCGTCGTCGGAGAACCCCCCGAGGTTCGCGGCGATGCCGTGCGCGCCGAACGCCGTCGTGAAGCCGGCGGCGTAGAGCGGCCACATCTGCCGGGGGGTGCTCACCCCGCTATTCGATCACGCTTCCGGAGCCGGGCGCGGGCCACCGGAGCCAGCGCGACGAGCACGAACAGCGCGAGCAGCGTCCCGGAGATGGGGCGGGTCAGGAAGCCGGTCGGGTCGCCGTCGAACAGCAGCAACGACCGGCGCAGCGACGTCTCGAGCAGCGAGCCGAGCACGAACGCGAGCACCAGCGGACCAGGGTCGAACCCGAACTTCCTCATCAGGTACCCGAGCACACCGAACGCGACGACCAGCCCGATGTCGAACACGCTGTTGTTCACCGTGTACGCGCCGATCAGCGTGATCAGCGTCGTGATCGGAGCCAGGATCGCCGGGCGGACCCGCAGGATGCGCACGAACAGCCCGACCAGCGGGATGCTCATGATCAGCAGCAGCACGTTGCCGATGTACATCGAGTTGACGACACCCCAGAACAGCTCGGGGTGCTCGGTGACCAGCTGCGGGCCCGGCGTGATGCCCTGGATGAGCAGCGCGCCGAAGATGACCGCCATCGTCGCGTTGGCCGGGATCCCGAGCGACAGCAACGGGATGAACGACGAGGTCGCGGCCGCGTTGTTCGCGGTCTCCGGAGCGGCGACCCCTTCGATCGCGCCGTGCCCGAACCGTTCGGGGTGCTTGGAGCGGCGTTTCTCCACCGCGTACGCGGCCAGCGACGACATCACGGCCCCACCGCCCGGCAGCACGCCGAGCACGAACCCGAGCACACCGCCCCGGCCGATCGCCCCGCTCGCCTGCCGGAGATCCGCGACGCTCGGCCAGACGTTGTGCACGGGCGCCGGTTCCGGTGCCGCCCGGTGGCGTTCCTCCAGGTTGTGCAGGATCTCCCCGAGTCCGAACAACCCCATCGCGATCGGGACGAAGTCCAGCCCGTCGGCGAGCGAGAGGTTGTCGAAGGTGAACCGCTCGGCGCTGGTGAACCCGTCCCGGCCGACGACGGCGAGCAGCAGGCCGAGCGCGGCCGCGGTCAGCGCCTTGATCCGTCCGCCCTGGGAGATCGTCGAGATCAGCAGGATGCCGAGAAGCGCGAGCGCGGTGTACTCGGGCGGGCCGAAGTCGAGCGCGAACGAGGCCACGAACGGCGCGAGGAGGCTCAGCGCGACGATCGAGACCGTGCCGCCGACGAACGAGCCGATCGCGGCGATGCCCAGCGCGGTGCCGGCCCGTCCCTGCCGGGCCAGCGCGTGCCCGTCGAACACCGTGACCACCGACGACGCCTCGCCCGGCAGGCGCAGCAGCACGCTGGTGATCGTGCCGCCGTACTGGGCGCCGTAGAAGATCCCGGCGAGCATGATGATCGCGGTGACCGGCTCCAGCCCGAACGTGACCGGCAGCAGGATGGCGATCGTCGCCGCGGGACCGAGGCCGGGCAGCACGCCGATGAGCATGCCGATGACCACGCCGAGCAGGCAGTACAGCAGGTTGCCCGGCTCCAGGACGACGGCGAAGCCGTCGAGCACGCCTTCCATCGCGATGGGCTCCCGTTAGAACAAGTGCGGAATGGTGACGTCGAGCGCGCCGACGAAGAGGGCGTAGAAGACGATCGTCGCGGCGAGGCTCACCGCGATCGACACGCGCCAGGACTCGTGACCGAGGAAGCGCAGCCAAACGAACGCGAGCGCCGCGGTGGGCAGCTCGAAGCCGACCAGCCCGACCACGGCGACGAACACGACCATCGTCGCGACCGCGGCGACGACGAGCAGGCCGGTGCGGGTGAAGCGCTCGGCGTCGTCGGTGCCGCGGGCGCGGGCGGCGAGCACGCCACCCAGCACGGCCAGCGACCCGCTGACGATCGCCGGCCACAGCCCGGGCCCCGGCGCCGCCGCGCTCCCGAGCCCCAGCCCGAGCGCGCCGACGAAGGCCGCCACCCCGATCGCCACCACCACCCCCGCCACGACGAGGTTCGCCACCGGCCCCGCCGGCGGCACCCCCTCCGCGACCGGCTCCCCGGCGACCGGCGTCGGCGCGACCGGCTCCTCCACGACCGGCCCGTCCGCCGGTCGCTCGCCGGGTTCGGGCCGGTCCCCGGCGGACGTCGAGGTCACTTGCCGGCCAGGTCGATGCCGTACTGCTCGGTCAGCGACCGGTACGTCCGGAGCGAACCGGTCCACTGGTCGAGCAGCGTCTTCCCGTCGACCTCGTTCGGCGTCAGCAGGCGCTCGGTGTTGAAGTCCTGGTACTCCCGGGCGTCGAACGCCTTCCCGAACGCGCCCCGGAGCCGGTCGACCACCGCGGTGGGCGTCCCGTCCGGCGCCACCACGGCCCGCGACTGCTGCACCGGCGCGTTGTACCCGGCTTCCTTCGCCGTCGGTGTGTCCGGCAGGTACGTCGGACGCTTCTGCGCGAACGTCACCAGCGGCACCAGTTTCCCGGCCTTGATCTGCTCCTGGGCCTCGCCGAGCTGCACGGACGCCACGTCGACCTGGCCGCCGAGCACCGCGGTCAACGTGGGTGCGCCGCCGTCGAACGGCACCGCGGTCGCGTTCACCTTCGCCTGCGCGAACAGCAGCGCGGAGCTCAGCTGGCTCCCGGTGCCCACACCGGTCGTGCCGTACTTGATCGCCCGCCCGGCGTCGACGATGTCCTTGACCGTGGTGAACTTCTTCGCCGGCGTGGTGACCAGGACGTAGTCGTCCTGGGAGACGCCGGTGACGACGTCGTACTTCGTGATGTCGACGGCCTGGCCGGGCGCCACCGCCAGTGGCGTGATGTAGGCCAGCGAGCCGACGAACATCATCACGGTGTACCCGTCGGGCTCGGTGCCGGCGAGCTCCTTCGCCGCGACGCCCCCGTTGGCGCCGGGCCGGTTGACGACCGTGACCGGTTTGCCGAGGTCGTCGCTGACCTGCTCGGCCAGTGCCCGGGCGATCAGGTCGGTCGAGCCACCGGCGTCCTGGCCGACGAGCAGCGTGATCGCCCGATCGGGATAGGACGATTCGTCGTCGGAGGACTCGCCCAGGTTCCCTCCGCACCCGGCCAGAACGGCGACTAGAGCGAGAACGGCGACACGCTTCATGGGTCTGCTCCTCAACGGTGGGGAGTTCCCGTTCGGGGTTGGTCGGGAGCCTAGGGGCCCCATTGATGCGTGTCTAAATCTCTTACGGCATCAAGTGATGCCGTGGCGGCATGGTAGACGTGCGCCATGACGTACACGCTCGAGCAGCTGCGCGGCTTCGTCGCCGTGGCCGAGGAACTCCACTTCGGACGGGCCGCGGCCCGGCTCCGGATGACCCAGCCGCCGCTGAGCCGGCAGATCCAGAAGCTGGAGGCTGCGGTCGGGGCCCGGCTGCTCGACCGGGACAACCGCCGGGTGCTGCTCACCCCGGCCGGCGCGGCGTTCCTGGCCGAGGCCCGGCGCATCCTCGCTCTCGTCGAGTCCGCGCCCGACCTGGCGCAGCGGGTGTCGTCGGGGAGCCGGGGCGTGGTGCGGCTCGGGTTCACCGCGGCGTCCACGTTCGGGATCCTCGGCCGGCTGCTCAACGACCTGGAGCGGCGGCTGCCCGAGGTGCGGATCGACCTGTTCGAGCTGGTGACGCGCGAGCAGCTCGCCGCGCTCGCCGCCGGGGACCTCGACCTGGGGCTGGCGCGGCCCCCGTTCGACACCGCGCTGTTCGACTCCCGGGAGGTGCACCGCGAGGCGCTGGTGCTCGCGGTTCCGGCCGGGCACCGCCTGGCCACGCTCGGCCGCGCCGTGACCCCGGCCGATCTGGGTTCCGAGCCGCTCATCTTCCACTCCCCGCAGAAGGCCCGGTACTTCTACGACCTGGTCGTCAGCATGGTGCCGCTGGCGCACGAGCGGGTCGTGCACAGCGTCAGCCAGATCATGACGATGCTGTGGCTGGTCGCGGCCGGGCGGGGCGTCGCGTTCGTGCCGGAGTCGGCCACCCTGCTGGGGATCCCGGGCGTGCGGTTCGTGCCGCTGACCACGCCGGTCGCGCGCCCGGTCGAGCTGCACCTGCTGTGGCCGCGCGCGTCCGGTAACCCGGCGCTCGGCCGTGCCCTCGCCGTCCTGCGCGGTGATGCCTGACGGGCATCGCGTCATACGGAAACACTCTTGGACACGCATCGTCGCGGGTTCTTACCGTGATCGGGTGACGATGCCTCCTGCCGAGCTCGCCGCCCGCCTGGGCGGCGGCCTGCTCTCGTTCCCGGTGACGCACTTCGACGACCAGCTCGCGTTCGACGAGCCGCGCTACCGCGAGCACCTGGCCTGGCAGGCCGGGTTCGGGGTCGCGGGCCTGTTCGCCGGCGGCGGGACCGGCGAGGGCTTCTCGCTCACCACGGCCGAGATCGACGCGGTGGTCCGGGCGGCCGTCGACGAGGTCGGCGCCCAGGTGCCGGTCGTCGCGCCGGCGACCGGTGGCACCGCGCAGGCCGTGGCCCAGGCCCGGGCGGCCGCCGACGCGGGCGCGGCCGGTCTGCTGCTGCTGCCCCCGTACCTCACCGAGGGCACGCAGGCCGGGCTGGCCGCCCACGTCACCGCGGTCTGCTCGGCGGTGGAGCTGGGCGTCATCGTCTACAGCCGGAGCAACGCGGTCTTCGACGACGTGACCGTCGACGAGCTGGCCGGGAAGAACCCGAACCTGATCGGGCTCAAGGACGGCGTCGGCGACATCGAACGCCTCACCCGCACCTACGCACGGGTCGGCGACCGGCTGCTCTACGTCGGCGGGCTGCCCACCGCGGAGACGTTCGCGCTGCCGCTGCTGCAGCTCGGCGTCACCACGTACTCCTCGGCGCTGTACAACTTCGCGCCGCGGTTCGCGCTGCGGTTCTTCGCCGCCGTGCGGGCCCAGGACCGGACCGCGGTGTACACGATGCTCAACGACTTCGTCATCCCGTACCTCGACATCCGCGACCGCGCCCGCGGCTACGCGGTCTCGATCGTCAAGGCCGGTCTGAACGTCGTCGGGCGCAACGGCGGGCGGGTACGGCCACCCCTGACCGACCTGACCCCGGACGAGCAGGCCGCGCTCGGCGCCCTCGTCGCCACGGTCGTGTGATGGCCGACCGGATCGCCGGGGTCACGCTCTCCGCGGTGACGCTGCCGCTGGCCACCGCGATCAGCGACGCCAAGGTGCTGACCGGGCGCCAGCGTCCGATGACCGAGGTCGCGTTCCTGTTCGCCGAGGTCCGCACGGCCGACGGGCACGAGGGGATCGGCTTCAGCTACAGCAAGCGGGCCGGCGGCCGCGCGCAGTTCGCGCACGCCCGCGAGGTCGCGCCCGAGCTGATCGGCGAGGACCCCAGCGACATCGCCCGGCTGTGGACGAAGCTCGTCTGGGCCGGCGCGTCGGTGGGGCGCAGCGGTGCGTCGACCCAGGCGATCGCGGCGATCGACGTCGCACTCTGGGACCTGAAGGCGAAGCGGGCCGGGTTGCCGCTGGCCAAGCTGCTCGGCGCGCACCGCGACTCGGTGCGGTGCTACGACACGTCCGGCGGGTTCCTGCACGCGCCGGTGGCCGAGGTGCTCGACAACGCGTCGGCCGCGCTGGCCGCCGGGATCGGCGGGATCAAGATCAAGGTCGGGCACCCGTCCGCGGCGACGGACCTCGCCCGGGTCCGGGCCGTCCGGTCGCACCTGGGCGACGACGTGCCGCTGATGGTCGACGCGAACCAGCAGTGGGACCGGGCGACCGCGCTGCGGATGGGGCGTGCGCTCGAGGAGCTCGGGCTGGTCTGGATCGAGGAACCGCTCGACGCCTACGACGCCGCCGGGCACGGCGAGCTGGCCCGGGCGCTGGACACGCCGATCGCGTCCGGGGAGATGCTGACGAGCGTCGGGGAACACGTGGCCCTGCTCGACGCGGTGGACGTCCTCCAGCCCGACGCGCCGCGGATCGGGGGGATCACGCAGTTCCTGCGCCTGGCCGCGCTGGCCGAGCACGCGCACCTGACGCTGGCGCCGCACTTCGCGATGGAGATCCACGTCCACCTGGCGGCCGCGTACCCGACCGAACCGTGGCTCGAGCACTTCGACTGGCTCCACCCGCTGTTCGAGGAGCGCCTGGAGATCGGAGGCGGCCGGATCGTCGTCCCGACGCGCCCCGGCCTGGGCGTGACGCTCAGCGAACAGGCCCGCGCCTGGACCACCGATCGCGTCACGGTGACCTGACCGCGTAAGGTGCCGCTGGTGGCGGGCGATGAGGCAGTGACCGGTCTGTCGGCCCGGGAACTCGCCGCGGAGTACGCGGCAGGCACCCCGTTCGACCTCGCGCAGTGCCTGACCGAACCGATCCACCTGCTCGGCGGCATCCAGCCCTACGGCGCGCTGCTGGCCGTGCGCGAACCGGACCTGACGATCGAGCTGGCGAGCCGGAACGCCGCCGGGATCCTCGGTGCGCGGCGCGGCGACCACCTCGGTGACCTGCTCGCCGACGCCGGGCCGCTCCGGGACGCGCTGGCCCGGCTCGCCGACGGCTCCTCGGCGGTGGTGCGGGTGCGCACGACGACCGGGGCGCCGTTCGACGCCACCGTGCACCGCGCCGACGGCCTCGCGGTCGTGGAGTTCGAGCCGGCGGCGCCCCCGGCGTCGACCCCGCTCTACCCCGGGGTGCGTGACGCGCTCGCCCGCCTGCGCGGTGCCCGCACGGCCACCGAGCTGTGCGCGGCGGCGGTCCGCGAGATCCGCGCGCTCACCGGCTACGAACGCGTGGTCGCGTACCGGTTCGCCGGTGAGGGCCCGGGTCAGGTGATCGCCGAGGACGTCCGCCCCGACTGGGCCTCCTGGCTCGGGCTGTGGTTCCCGGCCAGCGACGTCCCGCCGCAGGCCCGGCGCCTCTACGTCCGGAACTGGATCCGGCTGATCGGCGACGTCGCGGACGAGAGCGTCGCGCTCGACCCGCCGCTGCTCCCGGGCACCGACCGGCCGCTCGACCTGTCCGGGTCGGTGCTGCGCACGGTCTCCGGCTACCACCTCGACTACCTGCGCAACATCGAGGTCGCCGCGTCGATGTCGGTGTCGCTCATCGACGACGGACGCCTCTGGGGCCTGCTGGCCTGCCACGACAGCCGTCCGCGCTGGCTCGACCCGGAGGTCCGCGCGGCCTGCGAGTTCCTCGGCGCGGCGCTGTCGCTGCAGCTCGCGGTCGTCGACGAGCGGGAGGCCGCGAGCGCGCTGGCCGGCCGCCGGGGCGAGCTGAACACGCTCGTCCACACCGACGTCGAGGCCTTCCCCGGCGCCGTCGTGCACGGTCCGGTGTCGATGGCCGACCTGGTCGACGCCGACGGCTGCCTGATCCGGGTGGGCGACACGACCGAATCCGCGGGCCTGGTCCCTCCGGATCCCGACCCGATCCTGTCCGCCGCGGGCCGCGGGACCGGCCGGGTCTGGGCCAGCGACTGCCTGCGTGAGGCGGTGCCCGGCGCCGGGCACGACGACGTCGCCGGCGCGATGGTCGTCCCCCTGACCGACAGCGGGGACTACCTCGCCTGGTTCCGGCGGGAGCAGCCGGTCGACCGGCGGTGGGCGGTCGACCCGGAACGGCCGGTCGTGACCGGGCCCGGCGGCCGGCGCCTGACCCCGCGCGGGTCGTCCACGGTCTGGCGGGAGACCGTCCGCGGCACCAGCGTCGCCTGGACGACCGGCGACCGCGACATCGCCGCCGAGTTCTGGCGCTCGATCGCCGCCGTGCAGCTCCGGCACGCCGCGCACCTGGCCGAGCTCAACGCCGAGCTCTCGGCCCGCAACGCCGACCTGGACGCGTTCAGCTACGCGGTCTCCCACGACCTCAAAGAACCCCTGCGTGGCATCGCCAACTACGCGACGTTCGTGCTCGAGGACGCCGACGAGGGCCTCGATGACGAGTCCCGCCGACGCCTCACCACCATCCAGCGTCTCGCCGGGCGGATGAACGACCTGCTCAACGGCCTGCTCGATTTCGCTCAGCTCGGCGCGTCCGCGGTGACCGCCCAGCCCGTCGACATGGACGGGGTGGTCGACGACGCGCTCGAGACGCTCGCCCCCCGCCTGGCCGCCGCGCCCGTCGAGATCGTCCGCGCCGGTCCGCTACCGCCGGCCGGCGGCGACCCCGTCCTCATCCTCGACGTCCTGGTCAACCTGCTGTCCAACGCGATCAAGTACGGCGGCGACCGGATCGAGATCGGTGCCCGCGACGGCGCGTTCTACGTGCGCGACAACGGGATCGGCATCGACCCGGTCTTCCACGGCGAGATCTTCAAGATCTTCCGGCGGCTGCACGCCCGCGGGAGCCGGTACGAGGGCGCCGGCGTCGGCCTCGCGGTCGCGCGTCGCATCGTCGAGCGGCACGGCGGTCAGCTCCGGGTCGACTCCGAGCCCGGCCGCGGCAGCACGTTCTGGTTCACGCTTCCGCCTTCGTCAGCCAGTACGTGACCGTCCGCGCGAGGCTCTGCTGGAGCAGCTGGAAACTCAGCGGCTTGACCAGGTAACCGCTGGCTCCGGCCTCGAACGCCCGGTCGACGTCGCCCGAGCGCGTCGACGAGGTGAACACGACGATCGGGATCTCGGCGAACTCCACGCGCTCGCGTGCCGCCTGGAGCGCGGCCTGACCGTCGAGGCCGGGCATGTTCAGGTCGAGCAGCACCAGCGCCGGCCGCTGCGACGCGATCAGCCACGGCACCAGCTCGCCGCCGCTGCCGACGTGTTCGAGCTGCACGGCCGGGTGCGTGACCCGCAGCGCCCGGCGGACCGCTTCGACGTCCTCGTCGGAGTCTTCGACGAGCAGGACGACGTCATTGGTCACGAGACCCCCTCACTTCGCGTCAGCATGCTCCCGGTCCCCGGGGGCCGCAACCGGGCGGCGAGGATGGCGACGTCGTCCGCGGCCGAGCGCCGGTACGCGGTGACCGCGGTACGCACCCGCTCCACGGTCTCCGCCGCGCTCGAACCCCCGGTAGCGGCCAGTTCGGCGACCAGCCGGTCCTCGAACAGCCCGGCCGGGCTCCTGGCCTCGGTCACCCCGTCGGTGTAGAGGAACAGCGTGTCGCCGAAGCCCAGCCGGATCGGCACGTCCACGACCTTGAGCTGCGGGAACACGCCGAGGAGCTGACCGTTGGCCCCGCACTGGGTCACGGTGCCGCCTTCGCTGATCCGGTAGGGGAGCGGATGCCCGGCGCTGGTCACGGTGGCGGTGGCACCGTCGGTCTCCGGTGTCAGCGAGATCACCAGCACCGTGCAGAACTGGGCCAGGTTGCCCTCGTCGCGGATCGAGCGGTTGAGGCGGGCCAGCGCGTCGGCCGGCGACCAGCCCTCCTCCAGCAGCAGCCGCAGCGTGTGCCGGGAGAGGCCGTTCAGCCCGGCCGCGCTCGCCCCCCGCCCGCACACATCGCCGACGATCAGCGCGAACGACCCGCCCGGCTGCCGCACGACGTCGTAGAAGTCCCCGCCGACGTCGAGCGAGACGTCGGCGACCTCGTACGCGGCCGCGAACTCGAACTCCGGGGTGCTGGGGAGCGTCGGTGGCAGCAGCCGCCGCTGCAGCGCGATGACGTTGTCGCGGCGCTGCCGGTGCAGCAGCGCGTTGTCGACCGCGATCGCGACCCGCCGCCCCAGGTCGTCCACGAAGGCGACGTCGAGCATGCGGCTGTCGGCGCCGAGCCGGTCGCGGGCCAGCCACAGCCCGCCGAAGACCCGGCCCCGCGCCCGCAGCGGCACGAGCACGCCGTCCGCGTAGCGCGCGGGCAGCCCGTCGGCGCACGTGCACTCCACGCCCGACTCGATCGGCTCACCCGAGCGCAGGACGACCTCGACCCGCTCGGCCAGCGTCGGGCAGCTCGGGACGTGCGCCCGCAGCGCCCGCTCCTGAGCGACGTCGAGGTGCGCGGCGGCCACCAGCCGGGGGCCGGCGTCGTCGCGCAGATAGACCAGGCAGGCGTCGGCCACCGCCGGCACCATCATGCGGGAGACCCGCAGGAACGTCTCGTCGACCTCGTGGCTGGAGTCCAGCTCGAGCGAGATCGCGGCCAGGAACGCCAGCCGAGCCTGCGCGTCGACCTGGGACCGGAGTTCGTCCTCCGCCCGCCGCAGGCGGGCCAGCAGATCCTCGGCCACCGCACGAGCCTAACGCCCGATCGCGGCGGCGCCCCGGACCGGGACGATCCGGGGCGCCGCCGAGCGCCGGAACGCCCGGCGCGCGCGCTCAACGGGTCACGCCGCGGCGGCTCCGGGCCAGGACGGCCGCGCCGGCCAGCGCGATCACCGCGACCACGCCGGAGATCGCCCACGGCCGCCAGGACGTGCCGCCGTCGTCGGTGCTGCGCCCGGCCGCGGCCGGGCTCGCCGACGGCGCCGGAGCGGCGGCCGCCGGCGCGCTGGACGGCGCCTCGCTGGGCACCGGGCTCGCCGACGGGGCCGCGGGCACGTCCGCGGTGAAGCGGAACACGCCCTGGCGCGGGTGCCCGTCGGCCGACACGATCCGCCACGCCACCGTGTACTCGCCCGCGACCAGCGGCTTCACCGGCTGCGTCAGCGTCTTGTCGACCGCGCGGGCCGGACCGTCGCCGTACTTGACGCCGTCCGGGCCGGTGACCACGACCGTGCTGAAGTTTCCGCGGATCACCTCGCCGAACGTCAGCGAGACGGCCTCCGGTGCGCTCGTCACCGTGCTGTCGGCCTTCGGGGAACTGCTCTCCAGATCCGAGTGGGCCCGGGCCGGCTGCGCGACGAGCAGCGCCACCAGGCCCACGACCAGCACCAGCGCGGCCCGGGCGAGCGTCTCCCGGCGCGGGCTCAGGCGAGCAGGCCCTCGCCGATCCACCCGCCCTCCGCGCAGCCGGGCGGTACCGCGAAGACGGCCGATCCGATCGGAGTGATCCATTGGTTCATCAGGTCCTGTTCGGCGAGGCGCTGCTGGATCGGGACGAACTGCGTCGCGACGTCGGCTTGGAACGACGCGAAGATCAACCCGCTGTCCGGAACTCCGGCGGCGTCCGGCTCGCCGTCGTAACTGTAGGGACGTCGCAGGATGCGCATCCGTTCATCGCTGACGTGCGCGCGGGTGACGTGCGAGAAGTCCGGCATCACCGGCAGCCCCGACGCGTCGACCGCGCTGAAATCGGGTTCGTCGTGCTCGTTCCGGCCGGTCAGCGGCGCGCCGGTGTCGAGGCGCCGTCCGGTGACCAGCTCCTTGTCGGTCCGTGACAGCTTGTCCCAGGTCTCGATCTCCATCCGGATCCGGCGCACGACGAGCGTGGTGGTGTCGCCGTTCCAGACCGCCGGGTTGTCGGGCTTGGGGTTGACCGTGCCGTCGAGCTGACCCATCAGGTTGCGGTGGGTCGCGCCGTCGGCCTCCACGCCGCGCCCGCGCCGGAAGCCGCGCTGCACCCAGCGGACGGCGGCGAACGGCCGGGCGTCCTTGATCAGCATGCGCTGGGCGTGGGCGACCGCCGTCGGATCGTCGGCGCAGACCTGCAGGAGCAGGTCGCCGCCGGTCCAGCGCGGGTCGAGCCGGTCGATCGCGAACGCGGGCAGCGCGGTGACCGCGGGCGCGAGACCGGCGGCCGCGTAGAGGCCGGGCCCGAACCCGAACGTGACGGACAGGCGCGCCGGGATCGCCGCCAGGTCGGCCTCGGTGTCGCCGAGCGCGGGCCGGCCCTGGGTGAGGCGGGCCGCGTCGTCGGTCAGCAGCCGCAGCATGCGGCCGAGCGCGTCCCGGTCGGTACCGGGCGCGAGCGTGAACGCGAGGAACGACGCGAACGCCTGCGGGGGAGTGTCGATGCCGGCCTGCCGCTCGCCGTGGAACGGCACGGTCTGGCGGCCGAACTCGGCCGGTTCCGGGCGCGCGGCCGGCCGGTCGTCGGGGGAGGACGCGGTGACGGCGGTGGCGGAGGCGGCGCCCACCAGGGCGCCGCCGACCGCTGCCGCACCGCCGGTGAGCAGGCCCCGCCTGCTCACCGTGGGGCGGCGAGGACTCATTCGTGCATGTCCATGCCGCCGTCGGGGGCGTAGCTCTCCTCGGCACCCGAGTACGGCTTCGCGACCGCGGTGAACGGCACCGTGCCGCCGTCGGCGAGCTTCAGCGTGAACGCGACCTCGTCACCGGCCTTCACCGGTGCGGTGAGCGCCATGAACATCAGGTGGTCGCCGCCCGGCGAGAGCTCGTGCCTGCCCTTGGCCGGCAGCACGAAGCCGCCCTCCTTGGGCCGCATGATCATCTTGCCGTCTTTCATCGTCATCTCGTGCAGCTCCATCGCCGAGACGTCCGAGGACGCGCCGACGATCGTGAGCGGCTTGTCGGTGTTGTTGACGAGCGTGCCGAACGCGGCGGTCATGCCCTTGTCGGCGGCCTTGATCCACGGGTCGGTGATCGAGATCGCGGTCGCGGCCGCCGACGAGGACGCCGGGGCCGCGGGCTTCTCGGCCGCGGCCGTGGTCGCGGGGGAATCGCTGCCGCAGCCGGCGGCCAGCAGGGCCAGCGTCAGACCGAGCGCGGGCAGGACGGACGCACGACGGGTGCGTGAAGACATGGGTGTGCCCTCTCTGGGCGGGTGGAACGGAACACGGACGCGGACGGCCGTGATCCACCCGGGGCAGCCCGGACCACCGGCGCGAGCCGGCGGGGATCAGGTCAGCGGGCGGTCACGGCGAGGGCCGCCGGAGGCCCCCGCCGGACGACGCTGCGCAGCCACGTGGGCTCGGGCAGCGCGGGCGCGAGATCGGCCAGGCGCGCCCGGGTGAAGCGGCGCGGAGCCGGCGCGAGCAGCCGCCGGGCCGCCAGCGCGAACAACAGACCCAGGCGCGGCAGACGCTGGGCGAGCCGGCGGACGAGCCGCCAGACCGCGACCTCGCCGGCGTAGAGCCAGAGCGCGGTGAGCCCACCGGCGACGACGTGCGCGGTGAGCATGGAACCCGGCGCCGGCATCGTCATCGTGTGCCCGACCCCGGCCGGAACCAGCGTGAACAGCCCGTGCAGCGCGGCCTGCGTGACCGCGAGCGCACCGGCGATGAGCGGGAGGCCGCGCTGCTTGCCGGTCAGCACGATCGCCGGCGGCACGACCAGGCCGGCGCCGGCGATCAGGGCGATCAGCGGAGGTAGATCACCGTGGGCCCAGGTGTGCAGCGCGGTGGACAGGCTCAGGCAGACCAGTACGAAGACCAGGGCGCGCGCTTCGCGCAGGATCCCCGGCACCGTCATGCCGCGCATTCTGCCAGACCCCGCCGGCCCGGCTCGATCACCCTCGGTGCGAACCGCGTCGAGCCGGTGCCCGCCGGAGCCGGTGCGGTTGGCGGCGTCGTGTTGCTTATGTACGCTCGTACACATGAACGCGGACCGCATCCCCACCCCGCGGCGGGTGCGGCGGCACGACCCCGGGCGGCGGGACCGGCTGATCGACGCCGCCCTGGTGGTGCTCGCGGAGAAAGGCGTGGCCGCGACGACCCACCGGGAGATCGCGCGCGTCGCCGACGTGCCGCTCGGGTCGATGACCTACCACTTCGCGTCGATGGACGAGGTGCTCACCGAAGCCTTCACCCGGCACGCCGAGACGATCGCGGCCGTGTTCGACGAGCGCCTCACCGCCGCCACCGACCGCGCCTCGGCGATCGAAGCCGTGATCACGCTCGTCCGCGACGACCTGCTCGGCTCCTCGCCCGACCTGGTGCTCACCGTCGAGCTCTACGTCGCCGCCGCCCGCAACCCGGCGCTGCGCGCGGTCACCCAGGCCTGGATGCAGCGCAGCCGCGACGCGCTCGAACGGCACTTCGACCCCACCACCGCCCGTGAACTCGACGCGTTGATCGAGGGCCTGGTGCTGCACAGCGCGCTCTCCACCGACCCGATGACCCCCGAGCAGATCCGCCACGCGATCGAGCGTTACGTCCGCTGAAACCTCCGCTCGTCGAAAATAACAAGCCCAGACCCCGCGCTCACGCCAGCAACGCCGCGAGCCGCAGCCACGCCGGGGACTGCTCGGCCACCGAGTTCGCGGCCAGCGCCGCGATCGACAGGTCCGCGTCACCCGGGTCCTCGGGCGGCTGTCCCGCCAGCCAGGCCCGGGTGCGCGCGGCCAGGTCCGGCAGCCGCGGGTCGGCCGGGTCCCAGTCGAACGCGGCGTCGTACTCCAGGTAGAGCCCGCGGAACTCGCGGTCGTCGAGCAGCGCGGTCTTCTCGTCCACCCACCGGTCGGCGGTCTCCGGCGACACCGCGCGCAGCAGGATCCACACGTCCCGCTCGGAGGTCACCGACCGTTCGCTGATCCCCAGGGCCCGTAACCGGCGCAGGTACGCGTCGCACCGCGCGGGCACGAACAGCCGGTCGCCGCTCTCCAGCCGCGCGATCTGCGTCCGGGCCCGCTGGAGCTCCGCGATGCGCGCGTCGAGCGACCGGTCGATCTCGGCGACCGCGTTCCGCAGCTGCCCGGCGTCGGCCGCGAGCAGTTCCCCGACCCGGGCGAGCGGCACGCCGGCGTCGGCCAGGGTCTTGATCTTGACCAGCGCGACCGCGTGCGCGGCGCCGTACCGGCGGTACCCGGACGCGTCGCGCCCGGGCTCCGGCAGCAGGCCACGCGCGTGGTAGTGCCGCACGGCCTTGATCGTGACCCCGGCGTACGCCGCCAGCTGGCCGATCGTCAGCAGGTTCATGGGAGAGAGCTTCTCAGCGCGCACGGCGGCTCAGCCGGCCGCCCGCGTTGCGGTACTCGCCGTGGTAGGACACCAGCAGCTGGCGGGTGTAGCCGAGCGGCTGGTCCAGCGGCAGCCCCTCGGGCGCGAACAGCCCCGGCCCCACCGGCACGTACCGCATCGGCGGGAACGGGAACCCGCCGCCGGCGAAGCCGGTGAAGATGCGTTCCTGCGACGCGTCCGCGGGTTCGTAGGTGACGGTCTCCTCCAGGGTGTCACCGACGACGCGGACGTCGACGCGCAGCTGGTTCGAGCGGTAGGTCCCGGCGTACGGGGTCAGGTCGTGCGGGTGCTCGGACACGGTCAGGTCGCCGGTCCCGGGCACCAGGCCCCTCAGTAGTTCCTCGTGCAGTGCGAGCGCCTGCGGGGCGTTGCCGTACGCGACGAAGACGAGATCCAGCGACGGGACGACGGCGAGCACCGCGACGCCGCCGGGGGAGGCGCCGGTCATCGACAGCACGGTCGTGTCGCCGTGCCGCGCGAGCAGCCAGCCGAGGCCGATCGGCGACGTGTTCGGGGTGCCGAGGTCGGCCGAGACCGTGCGCATCGCCGCGGCCGAGGTGGCCGAGAGCAGTGGGCCGCCGTCGTCGAGGTGCGCCCGCCCGAACGCGAGCAGGTCGGCGACGGTGCCGATCGGCGTGCCGCCGGCCGGCCCCCAGCTGTCGGGCAGCATGAACACCTCGGTGCGCCGGGGGACGCCGTCCTCGCCGGGGAAGTGCCCGACCGCGGTCGGGCGCAGGATCGCCTCCTTCGCCGACGTGCTCGCGTCGGCCATGCCGGCCGGCCCGTAGATCTCGGCCGCCAGCAGCTCGGGGTAGGTGCGGCCGGTGACCACCTCGAGCAGCCGCCCGGCGACGATCATGCCGCCGTTGGAGTAGCTGACGAGCTCGCCGGGCCCGAACAGCGTCCCGCATTCGCGCTCGAGGCGGGCGACGTACTCGGCGAGCGCGCCGGGGCCGTTCGCGTCCGGGAAGAACAGGTCGGCGTCGAGCCCGCTGGTGTGGTTGAGCAGGTGCCGGACCAGGATCCCCGGCGGGATCCCCGGCAGGTGGTCCGCGACCGGTTCGTCGAGCCGCAGTGCGCCGCGTTCGACCTGCTGGAGCACCAGCGTCGTGGTCATGATCTTGGTGATCGATCCGAACAGGAAGCCGGTGTCGCCGGTCATCGGGGTGCCGGTCGTGGTGTTCGCGACGCCGTGGGCGAGCGTGGTCGTCGTACCGCCCCGGGAGACACCGACGAGGTAACCGGGGACCTGGTTGGCGTCGCAGAACGCCGAGATGTTTTCGCGCATGGCTCGAGCGTGGAGGGTTGACCCTGGGTCAAGGTCAACCCCCGACTCTTTTGTTTACGCATGCACCGAAAATTTCAGAAGGTCACGACGGTGTAACAGTCCGGGTAGATACTGACAACGCTGCGCCGGGCCGAGCGGGTGGTGGAGTCGCTATGCACAAACGCAGGATCCACATCGTCGGAATCATCGTGCTGGCCCTCGTCGCCGGCTGCGGCGCACCGGACTTCACGTACGTGAAGAACTCGGGCCACCGGACGTACTTCAAGGTTCCGCACGGCTGGCACGAGACCGCCACGAAGTCGCTCGACGACGCGCTGAGCGGCACGAACACCGACTCGGTGGCGGCCGAGATGCGTGAGCAGTCCTGGTGGTCGGTCGCCTACGACGCCGCCGACACCCCGGCCGCGGACCATCTGGTCACCGTCGGGCTCACCGACGACCCGATCGTCTACGCCCGGGTCTCCCCGCTCACCGAACAACAGCAGAGCAAGGTCTCACTCGACCTGCTGCGTGACGCCTTCCTGCCGGTCACCCCGGCCGCCCGGGAGGCTTCGGCCGGGTCGCTCCCGCTCACCGGCTTCGAGCTGGTGCACAGCGAGGTGCTCACCCCGTCCGACGGGCTGCACGGCGTCCGGGTGATCTTCGACTACGAGCTGGCCAACGGCGTGCTGCACACGTTCGACCAGACCGCGTTGGTCGACAACGCCGGAACGATGCTCTACCTGCTGATCATCCGGTGCTCGACCAGCTGCTACCGCGAGCGGCTGGACGAGCTCGACACGATCGCGACGTCCTTCACGGTGAGGAGCGACACATGACCACAGTGGAGGGCTTACGGCCGCCGGAGACCGGGCCGCGCGAACAGGTACGCACCACCCGCAAGAAGCTGCCCTTCTGGGACCGCGTCAAGTTCCTGCTGCTGTTCACGCTCGTGTGGTTCGCGCTGGTGTGGGCGGCGATGGCCGACAACCCGCTGCTGCCGTTCGCCGACGCCAACCGGCTGCAGCTGCAGAGCGGCACCGGCATCACGCTCCTGGTGCTGGCCGGCATCGAGGTGCTGCGCCAGCTGCACTACCTGGTCAGCGAGCACGCGTCCGGGTACCACCGCCTGTGGACGCACGGCATCTTCGGGGGGTTCGAGCGCACGTCGCACCGGCTCTTCTCGGACTGGACCCGCTTCCGCCTGATCCGGGTCGTCAAGTGGCTGCTGATCCTGACGCTCCTGGCGGTCGTGCTCGCCGCGGTGCTCGACACGACGCCGCTGCTGGCGCTGTTCCAGGTCCCGGCGCTGCTGTGGCAGGCCGCGCCGATGTTCCTGCAGGTCGTGTTCATTCTGTTCATCGCGGTCGGGCAGTTCGTCGCGATCTTCTGGTTCCTCTCCCGCGGCGGCGTCGAGGTCTACTACCCCGACGACGTGAAGACCCGCTTCACCGACGTGTGGGGTCAGGACCACGTGCTCGAGCGGGTCAAGGAGAACATCGTCTACCTGGAGAACCCCGAGGCGATCGAGTCCAAGGGCGGGTACGTGCCCGGCGGCATCCTGCTCTGGGGCCCGCCCGGCACCGGCAAGACGCTGATGGCCGAGGCGGTGGCCGGTGAGACCGGCAAACCGTACGTGTTCGTCGACCCCGGCGCGTTCACCAACATGTTCATGGGCGTCGGGATCCTCAAGGTCAAGGCGCTCTTCCGCAAGCTGCGCAAGCTCGCGCTGCGCTACGGCGGGGTCATCGTCTTCCTGGACGAGGCCGACTCGCTCGGCAACCGCGGCGCGCTGGCCCAGGGCGGCGGGTCGTTCCCGCGCGGCGGGATGACCCCGGCGCCGTTCGCCGACGGGTGTCACGGCTTCTCGTACCTGTCCGGCGATTCGCGGCTGCGGTTGACCCGCCAGGCCATGCGCGACGACGTGGAGCCGCGCAAGGACAAGATCATCATGGGGGGCATGGGCGGGGGCGGTGCCGGCATGGGCACCCTCGAAGCGCTGCTCACCGAGCTGTCCGGCCTCAAGAAGCCGCGCGGGTTCGTCAACCGGTACGTGCGTCGCGCGCTGGGCATGCGGCCGAAGCCGCCGCCGAAGTACCGCATCCTGGTGATGATGGCGACGAACCTGCCGGAAGCGCTGGACGAGGCGCTGCTGCGTCCGGGCCGGATCGACCGCATCTACAAGGTCGGGTACCCCACCAAGGCCGGCCGGGTGCGCACCTACCAGGGCTACCTCGACAAGGTGAAGCACGAACTGGACGCCGAGCAGATCGACAAGCTCGCCACGATCACGCCGTACGCCACCGGCGCCACGATCAAGGACATGGTCAACGAGGCGCTGATCACCGCGATCCGCGACGAGCGCGACACGATCACCTGGCGCGACATCATCCGCGCCAAGCAGCTCAAGGAGCTCGGCCCGGCCGAGAACGTCGAGTACATCGAGCGCGAGCGGCACGCGGTGGCGGTGCACGAGGCGTGCCACGCGGTGGTCGCGTACCGCACGCGCCACCACATGGAGATCGACATCGCGACGATCGAGAAGGGATCGGGGTACCTGGGGATGGTCGCGTCGATCCCGCCCGAGGACCAGTTCACGACGTGGCGCAGCCACTACGAGTCCGACATCTACGTGTCGCTGGCGTCGCTGGCCGGGGAGCGCATGTTCTTCGACGGGGACAGCTCGTCGGGGGTGTCCGGTGACCTGGAGTCGGCCACCGCGGTCGCGACGAACATGGAGGGCGTCTGGGGCATGGGCTCGACCGTGTCGTCGTACGCGTACTCGATGCAGCTCGGTACCGGCGCGCCCGGCGGCAAGGGCCTCGGCGGCAAGGGCGAGGAGCTCGACGCGCGGAAGGCGCTCGCCGACCGCATCGAGGACAACCTCGCCACGATGCTCGCGCGCACGGCCGAGATCCTCGAGGAGAACCGCGTGCAGGTGCTGGCGCTGGCGCACGCGCTGGAGACGCACAAGACGCTCACCGGTGAGGACGTCGTCGCGGTGCTGGAGGGGCGGCCGGGGCCGCTCGTCGACGGCTCGATCTACGCCGACGAGGGGTTCGCCTCGATGCTCGAGCAGTACCACCGGGCCGCGCTGGAGGCCCACCGCAGCCACGGGAAGCTCACCGCGTCGCTGCCGAGGGACGCGCGTGACGAGGCGGTCGTCCTCGTCGACGCGGCCGCGCTCCCCGGCGACGCGAGCGTCTGGCGCCGCCCGAACGGCGCTTCCCCCAACGGTTCCGGTCCGAACGGCTCCGGCCCTCACGGTTCCGGCCCCCACGGCACCGGCTCCGGTCCGCACGGCGTCTCCGGATCGAGCGACCCGGGCCCCGACACCCCGACCAACGGCGTCGACCGGCTGGACCCCTGAGCCGGCCCGGCGGCTCAGCGCCGGCCCGGCGGCTCAGCGCCGGCCCGGCTCAGGTCAGGGCCGCCGACACCTCCCAGAGGCGCTCGGCGTTGGCCGGGTCCAGCGCGTAGGGGGCGACGCCGGCGATCGTCGTCTCCGTGCGTCCGGTGATCTCGACCGCCTCGGCGCAGTCCTCGAAGTACCGTCCGCCGACGCCCTCGAGCAGCGGTGAGGCCGCGAGCAGCACGGACGTGGCCGCACCCTGCTCGGTGGTCTTGAAGTGCACGCCGGCCGCGGCGAAGCGTTCCCGTGCCCGCGCGATGTACTCCGCGTCCCCGACGTGGCGCTGCAACGCGGTGTGGATCCCGCCGGGCATCAGCGCGTTCGCGACGATCCCGTCGTCGGCCCAGCGCCGCGTCGCCTCCACCGCGAACAGCACGTTCGCGGTCTTGGCCTGGCCGTAGGCGCCGAACGGGTCGTAGTCGCGGAACCGGTAGTCCAGGTCGTCGAACACGACCGGCGAACGCAGGTGACCGCTCGAACTCACCGACACGATCCGCGCGCCGTTCGCGGCGGCGAGCGCGCGGTGCAGCGCGTTGGCGAGCGCGAAGTGCCCCAGGTGGTTCGTGCCGAACTGCGTCTCGCGCCCGGCCGGGGTCCGGGTGAGTTCCTGGATCGCCATCACGCCGGCGTTGTTGACCAGGATGTGCAACGGTCCGCTCCACGCGTCGGCGAACGCCGCGACGGCGGCCGGGTCGACGAGTTCGAGCGGGGCGACGTGCACGGCGGGGTTGCCGGTCGATCGCCGGAGGTCGGCGGCGACGTCCTCGGCCGGACCGGTACGGCGTACCGCGAGCGTGACCTCCGCGCCGGCGAGCGCGAGGGCCCTGGCGGTCTCGACGCCGATCCCCGAGCCGCCCCCGGTGACGATCGCCCGCTTACCGTGCAGATCGAGGCCGGCGACGACGTCCGCGGCGGTCGAGGTGGCTCCGAACGGCGTGGTGATGCGTTTTGTCATGCTCCGATCGTCGACCTTCGAGCGCGCTCGAAGTCAAGGGCGGGTGGCGTCGGCGATGCCCTTGTGGGACACGTGGGCGGTCAGGCCGCCGTCGACCGCGATCTCGACGAGCCCGGCGCCATCAGCGGGGCCAGCGCCTGGATCCCGAGCAGCGGCCCGGTGGCGTTGACGTCCAGGGCCCGGTGCCAGGCGTCCAGGGGCACGTCCGGCAGCCGGTCGCGGGACGCGATCCCGGCGTTGCTGACCAGCCCGTCGACCCGCCCGTAGACGTCTCCGACCTCGGCCGCCAGCGCCGCCCACCCGTCCGGCGAGGTCACGTCGAGCGCGCGGAACACGACCCCGCCGGGCGGGGTGGGCTCAGCCGGGGGCAGGACGTCGGTGGCGATCACCGTGGCCCCGGCCTCGGCCAGCGCCGCGGCCCCGGCCGCGCCCTGACCCCGGGCCGCCCCGGTCACGACGACGATCTTTCCGGCGCAGCGTCCCATACGCCTCATCCTCGGGCCGGGTGGGCCGGCCGGGGAAATGACTGATCCGTATGGGTGCCATCGAGCGCGGCGATCAGCCGCCCACGTAGTCGGCGAGGTGTTCGCCGGTCAGCGTCGAGCGCGTGGCCACCAGGTCGGCCGGCGTGCCCTCGAAGACGACCGTTCCGCCGTCGTGCCCGGCGCCGGGGCCGAGGTCGATGATCCAGTCGGCGTGCGCCATCACGGCCTGGTGGTGCTCGATGACGATCACCGACTTGCCCGCGTCGACCAGCCGGTCGAGCAGCCCGAGCAGGTTCTCCACGTCGGCCAGGTGCAGCCCGGTCGTGGGCTCGTCGAGGACGTAGATCCCGCCTTTGTCGCCCATCTGCGTGGCCAGCTTCAGCCGCTGCCGTTCGCCGCCGGAGAGCGTGGTGAGCGGCTGGCCGAGCGTGAGGTAGCCGAGCCCGACGTCGGCGAGCCGCTCGACGATCTTGTGTGCGGCCGGCAACGAGCCGCCGCCGTCGGCGAAGAAGTCCGCGGCCTCGGCGACCGGCATCCCGAGCACCTCGCTGATGTCCTTGCCGCCGAACGTGTACTCGAGCACGTCGGCCGAGAAGCGCTTGCCCTCGCACACCTCGCAGACGGTCGTGACGCCGGCCATGATCGCCAGGTCGGAGTAGATGACGCCGGCGCCCTTGCAGTTGGGGCACGCGCCCTCGGAGTTCGCGCTGAACAGCGCCGGCTTCACCCCGTTGGCCTTGGCGAACGCCTTGCGGATGGGGTCGAGCAGGCTGGTGTAGGTCGCCGGGTTGCTGCGCCGGGAACCGCGGATCGGCGTCTGGTCGACCGCGACCACGCCGTCGCGTCCGGCCACCGAGCCGTGGATCAGCGAGCTCTTGCCCGACCCGGCCACCCCGGTGACGACGACCAGCACCCCGAGCGGCACGTCGACGTCGACGTCGCGCAGGTTGTGGGTGTCGGCTCCGCGTACCTGGAGCGTTCCGGTCGGTGTCCGCAGCGACGGCTTGAGCGAGGCCCGGTCGTCCAGGTGCCGCCCGGTGAGCGTCGCGCTGGCCCGCAGGCCGTCGACGGTGCCCTCGAACATCACCTCGCCGCCCGCGGTGCCCGCGCCCGGCCCGAGGTCGACGACGTGGTCGGCGATCGCGATCGCCTCCGGCTTGTGCTCGACGACGAGGACGGTGTTGCCCTTGTCGCGCAGCTGCAGCAGCAGGTTGTTCATCCGCGCGATGTCGTGCGGGTGCAGGCCGATCGTCGGCTCGTCGAACACGTACGTGACGTCGGTGAGCGACGAGCCGAGGTGCCGGATCATCTTCGTGCGCTGCGCCTCACCGCCCGACAGCGTGCCCGACGGCCGGTCGAGCGACAGGTACCCGAGTCCGATCTCGACGAACGAGTCGAGCGTGCGCTGCAGCGTCGCCAGCAGCGGGGCCACCGACGGTTCCGACCGGCCGCGCACCCACGCCGCCAGGTCGGTGATCTGCATCGCGCAGGCGTCGGCGATGGTGATGCCGTCGATCTTCGACGACCGGGCCGCCTCGTTGAGCCGGGTCCCGCCGCACTCCGGGCACGTCGTGAACGTCGCGACCCGCTCCACGAACGCGCGGATGTGCGGCTGCAGCGAGTCGATGTCCTTGGAGAGGAACGACTTCTGGATCGACGGGACCAGCCCGGAGTAGGTCAGGTTGATGCCGTCGATCTTGACCTTCGTCGGCTCGCGGTAGAGGAGGTCCTGCATCTCCTTCTTGGTGTACTTCTTGATCGGCTTGTCCGGGTCGAAGTAGCCGACGCCTCGGAAGATCCGCCCGTACCAGCCCTCCATGCTGTAGCCGGGGATCTTGATCGCGGACTCGTTGAGCGACTTGTCCTCGTCGTAGAGCGCCGAGAGGTCGATGTCGTTGACCGAACCCCGCCCCTCGCACCGCGGGCACATGCCGCCGGTGATCGAGAACTCCCGGCGTTCCTTGACGGTCTGCCCGCTCTTGGTGAGGGTCACCGCGCCGGCGCCGCTGATCGAGGCGACGTTGAACGAGAACGCCTGCGGTGAGCCGATGTGCGGCTGCCCGAGCCGGCTGAACAGGATGCGCAGGATCGCGTTGGCGTCGGTGGCGGTACCGACCGTGGAGCGCGGATCGGCGCCCATGCGCTGCTGGTCGACGATGATCGCGGTGGTCAGGCCCTCCAGGACGTCGACCTCGGGCCGCGACTGGGTGGGCATGAAGCCCTGCATGAACGTGCTGTAGGTCTCGTTGATCAACCGCCGGGACTCGGCGGCGATCGTGTCGAACACCAGCGAGCTCTTCCCCGATCCGGAGACGCCGGTGAACACCGTCAGCCGTCGTTTGGGCAGCTCGACGCTGACGTCCTTGAGGTTGTTCTCGCGTGCTCCGTGCACGCGGATGACGTCGTGGGTGTCAGCGGCAGGCGTTCTCGAAGACATGCCCGCGATCGTGCCACGACGAGGTCAAGAAAAACGATTGATCACTTCAGGGCGATCGCGTTCGCCGGGGAGCCGACACCCCCGATGAGGTGCAGCGGCTTGCAGGTCAGGAGGAAGTCGTAGCGGCCGTCGGCGGCGCAGTCCTCGGCGAGCTCGTCGAGCTTCCACATCTCGCCCATCGCCATCCCCAGCAGCGCGATCAGCGGCCGGTGGAGCATGCCGTCGTGGTTCACGCCCCGCTCGGGCGGCCGGGCCCCGGGGATCCGGAAATCCGAATCGACCACCGGATCGGCCTCGACCGCCAGGTTGTCCGACGCGACCAGCGCGATCTCGTGGTCCCAGAGCCAGCGCACGATCTCCTGGCGCTGGGCCAGCCCGGGTGACCGGTTCTTGATCCGGGCCCGCTCGTCGGCCGGTGCGGCGAGGAAGTGCTCGGCCCACCCGGTGTGCAGCAGCAGGATCTCCCCGCCCGACCAGGTCACGCCCTGCGCGTCGGCGACCGCGTCGAGCGTCGCGACGTCGAGGGGGATCGTCGTCTCGTGGTCGTAGCCGGGCCCGGGGAAGTACCGCTCGACGTCCAGCAGCACCCCCCGCCCCGCGATGCCCGTCGACGCCCAGACGTGGATCCCCAGGTCGGTGGAGCCGGCGTCGTTCTGGGACGGCGACCGGCCGTTGTAGAAGCCGTGCGCGGGGTGTCCGATGTGGCGCAGCGAGTCCACCTGGGACGTGGACTGCAGGTAGAACGAGTCGATCCAGTCGTCGCGGTGGAACTCGTTGTTCGCGAAGACGTGGTGGCGGGTGGCCGGCCGGGTGCCGGTCGGATAGGGCTCGAACGCGTTCACCGGGTAGTCGAGCCCGATCTGCTTGCCGGTACGCACGAGCCGTGCGGCCGCCGCCACCCGCTCGGGGGTGAGGAAGTTGATCGTGCCCCGCTGGTCCTCCCGGCCGAAGTACTCCCAGCTGGAGTACGGCGGGTCGGCCGAAGCCAGGTCGTCATACTTCGGCGGCACGGGCGGCTCCTAGTTCGTCGCTCAGCCCCCCGGCGGTGGCCAGGAGGTGTTCGAGCGCGGGGGACAGGTCGGGGATGTCGCCCGCGGAGAGGATCGCCACGGTCGCGCACAGGCCGTTGGCGTCGAAGATCGGCGCGGCCACCGCGGTCGGGCCCCCGGGCGGCCGGACGAAGCTGAAGCCCTGCTCGCGGGCCGACCGCACGTCCGCCTCCAGGCGGACGCGCTCGACCGGGGACAGGTCCGCGAGCAGGTCATCGGTCGCCGACGCGTCGGCGTGGGCGAGGAACAGCCGGGTCTGCGCGGCGGTGACGTCGAGCTTCGTCCCCGGAAGCACGGTCATCACCACCACCCGGCTGGTGTCCTCCTCGACGAGCGCCACGATCGGCCCGTGGGCGCCGGCGACGCTGAGCACCGCCGTCATGCGGACGGCGGTCCTCAGCTTCTGCAGGTAAGGACGGGCGATCTCGACGACCCGCTGGCGCCCGAGGGCCAGGGCCCCGAGGTCCAGCATGAGCGGGCCGAGCGCGAACGTGCCGCGCCGGGTGCCACGCTCGAGGATGCCGGCGGCGACCATCGACGCGCAGTACCGGTACGCCGTCGTGCGGTTCAGTCCGGTGCGGTCGGCGACGTCGGCCGCCGTCAACTCCGGGATTCTGGGCCCGAAGAGCGCACAGATCTGGCCGACGCGGGTGACCGCCTGGATGTCGGAGGTCGAGACATCGCTCGGGTCTGAGTTCGCCATGTTCTTTCCTAGCCTACGAGCCAGTTGTTGACCTGCGTGTTGACCTGATCGAAGTTCTTCGAATACCAGTCGACGTCCTGCTGGACGACCTTGCCGGTGTTCTGCGGACCGGCCACCTGGACCTTCAGCGCGTTCTCGGTCAGCTTGGCCTTGGCGGCCTTGTTGATGGGCTGGGTGCCCAGCGCCTCGGAGATCGCTTCGACCGACGGCGGGGAGACGACGGTCTCGATGAACCGGCGCGCGGCCTCCTTGTTCGGCGATCCCTTCGGAATCGCGAACGCGTTCAGCGCGGTGACCGTGACGTCCCAGGTGACCGTGATCTTCGTGCCGGCGTTCATCAGCGGCACCAGACGCGAGTCCGGAAGGATGAACATGTCGACCTGGCCCGCGCCGACGGCCTGCTGGAGCGCACCCACGTTCGGCGCGAACGTCGTCTGGCTGCGGATCGTGTCGAGCTTCTTCAGCGCACGCGGCACGTCGAGCGGGTACATCTGGTCCGGCGCGACGCCGTCGGCGAGCGACGCGTACTCCAGCACACCGTTCTGGATGTTCGTCAGCACACCGCGCTTGCCGGGGAACTTCTTCACGTCGAAGAAGTCCGCGACGGTCTTCGGGGCCTTGGCCGCGTCGGGGAACGCGTCGGTGCGGTAGGCGATCGGGTTCGCGTTGATCCAGTTACCCAGGTAGCACTTGCCGACCGTGCCCTCGACCAGGTCGCCCTTGTCCTTCAGGTCGGAGAAGTCGAGCTCCTCGAACAGCTTGCCGCAGTTCTGGGTGGCGGCGGCCGGCGCGACCGCGACGACGTCCCACTTCACCGACTTGCTCAGCACCTGGGCCTTCACCTGCGCCACGTCGGGCGGGGAGGTGTTGACGAAGCTGACGTTGGAGTGCTCGGCGGTGTAGGGCTTCTGGTACGAGGCGATCATGGCCTTCTGGCCGTCGCCGCCGTAACCGGTGAAGGTGAGGGTGACCTTGCCGTCCGGGTCGTTCTCGGCGGCGTCACCGCCGCCGCACGCGGCGAGCAGGCTCACGGCGAGGACCGTGCTGACCACGGCCAACAGACGTCTGGGCATCGTTGCCTCTTTCAGGGGGTGGGGAGAGGGGTTGGTCAGAGGGCTACGAGACGCTGGCGATCGACCGGCCACCACGCGGTGACCGGCTGACCGAGCGTGAGATCGGACTGCGACGCGTCGAGCCGGGCCTTGCCGGTCACGCCGGAGCGGCCGAGCGACAGCACGGCCATCCGGTACGAGCCGAGGTACTCGAGGTCGCGGATCGTGGCGCTCACCGCGTTCGCGCCGGGGGGCGTCTCACCGTCGCTGAGCCGCACGTCCTCCGGGCGGACGACGAGCGCGGAGCCGGCGCCCGGCCCGGACGCCCACACGTTGTCCTCCCAGCGGACCTTGTCGCCGTCGGGGGCCTGCTCGAGCTCGAAGACGTTCGAGTCGCCGAGGAAACGGGCCGCGAAGAGCGTCTCCGGACGCTGGTAGAGGTCTTCCGGGGTGCCGACCTGTTCGATCCGGCCGTTGTTGAACAGCGCGATCCGGTCGGAGAGGTTCATCGCCTCTTCCTGGTCGTGCGTGACGAAGACGAACGTCGTGCCGACCTCGCGGTGGATCCGGCGGATCTCGGCCTGGAGCGTGCCGCGCAGGTTGCGGTCGAGCGCGCCGAGCGGCTCGTCGAGCAGCAGGGCCTTCGGGTCGAACACGATCGCGCGGGCCAGCGCGACCCGCTGCTGCTGGCCACCGGAGAGCTGGTTCGGGTGGTGGCCGTCGCGCCCGGTCAGCTGCACGAGCTCGAGCACCTCGGCGACTTTCCTGGTGATCTCGGGCTTGGGGAGCTTGCGCTCCTGCAGCGGGTAGGCCACGTTCTGCGCCACGGTCATGTGCGGGAACAGCGCGTAGTTCTGGAACAGCATGCCGAGGTCGCGTTTGTGCGGCGGCAGGCTGCTCACGTCGGCGCCGTCGAACGCGATCGTGCCCGCCGTGAGCGTCTCGAAGCCCGCGATGAGGTTGAGCGTCGTCGTCTTCCCCGAGCCGCTGGGCCCGAGCAGCGTCATGAACTCGCCCGGCTCGATGCTCAGCGACACGTCGTCGACGGCCGGCGTCGGCAGACCGTAGCTCTTGGTGACGCGCTCCAGCCGGATGCCGGTGCTGGTGGTCGTGGTGGTTGCTTCGACAGACATGGGGGTTCCTAACGGGACTTCCGGCGGCTGCCCACGAACTGCAGGATCAGACAGGCGGTGGTCACGGCGGTGACCACGACGCTGGACGAGGCGGCGATCGTCGGGTCGATCTCGACGGTCACGGAGTTGTACATCTGCACCGGCAGCGTCTGGAGCGCCGGCGAGCGCAGGAAGAGGGCGATGACGACCTCGTCGAACGAGGTGACGAACGCGAACACCGCACCCGTCACGATGCCCCGGCTGATCAGCGGCATCGTGACCCGCAGGAACGTGCGCACCGGCGGAGCGCCGAGCGAGGCCGACGCGCGGAGCAGCTTCGGGTCGAAGCCACCCAGCGCGCTGGTGACCGCGACCAGCACGAACGGCACACCGATCGCCGCGTGTGCCAGGACGTACCCGGCCAGCGTGCCGACCAGCTGCCACTGCAGGAACGAGATGTACACGGCGACCGCGATGACGATCGCCGGGGTGACGATCGAGATCATCAGCATCGTGCGGGCGAACCGGGCCAGCCGCCCCTGCAGGTTGTGCAGGCCGAGTGCGGCGGCGGTGCCGACGACCGTGGCCAGCAGCGACGCCAGCAGCGCGACGACGACCGAGTTGCGCAGGGCGTCGAGCCAGACCGGGTTGGTGAAGAAGTTCTCGTACAGGGCGAGCGAGAAGCCCTTCGGGGGGAACTGGAACGTCGTCGCCCGGCTGAAGCTCATCGGGATCACGAAGAGCGTCGGCAGGATGAAGTAGAGGCCGACGACGACCGCGACCAGCTTCAGCCACCAGGGAACGGGGTCGACGCCCCGATCCTTCTTCCGGGCCGGCGCGGGCGCTTCTAGCGTCGAGGTCATGAGCGGCTCTTCTCCGGGGCGGTGGAGGCGACGGCGCCGATCGCCGAGATCGTGCCGCCCACGCGGTTGGCCCACGCCACGAGCACCAGCGAGACGACGAGCACGACCAGCCCGAGTGCGCTGGCGCCCTCGAAGTCGAGCAGCTGGGTTGTGCGCTGACCGAGCAGCTGCGCGACGAGCGACTGCTGCGGCGCGCCGACGAGCGCCGGCGTGACGTAGAAGCCCAGGCTGAGCGTGAAGACGAGGATCAGGCCGGAGACCACGCCGCCGCGCGAGAGCGGCCAGTAGATCTTCCAGAACGCCTTGACCGGGTGCGAGCCGAGCCCGCGGGCGGCCAGCAGCAGCTTGCGGTCGATGCCGGCCAGCGCGGTGTAGAGCGGGAGCACCATGAACGGCAGCAGCACCTGGCTCATCGCGATCGTGACGCCGCCGACGCTCTGGTAGAGCACGATGTCCAGCCCGAACAGCTTGAAGAACGAGTGCACGGGGCCGTTGCGCTGCAGGATGATGATCCACGCGAAGTTGCGCGCCATGACCGACGTCCAGAACGGCACCAGGACGACGACCATCAGCACGCCGCGCAGGCGGGGCCCGACCCGGGTCATCACGTACGCGTACGGATAACCGAGCGCCAGTGCGATCACCGTGACCGCGGCGGCCGTGCCCGCGGTGCGCAGCAGCACGGTCAGCGTGACCCCGTCAGTGAACAGCGTCTTGTAGTGCTCGAGGGTGAACTCCGGCGATCCCACGCTGGTGGCGACGCTGCGGCCCAACGGCACCAGCAGGATCCCCGTCAGCAGGGCCAGCGCCGGGAGCACGAGCAGCCACTGCGGGCTCGGCGTGCGCCACCGCTTGGCCGGGGCGGGAGGGCTCCCGCGCTGCTCGACGCTCATTTCGTCCGCCTCCTGTGGTCGGTGTCTCAGAGTTCCGACAGTGAAGCAGGCGGAAGTTCAACATGCAACCGTCGAACTCGCAATGTGAACTCACAGCCGGAACGCGCATCCCAAAGTGCACGTATGGGGGTCTGGACTGGGACTTCTATTGTCCGTAGTGTGCACACGCAGTACGCGATATGAACAAACGATGGAGGCGTCCGCATGGCCACCACTGCAGAGGCATCGGCTCCGTCGGCCGCGCTGTTAAAGGTTCTCGACGGCGCGGTCGACCTGCACTGCCACTCCGGCCCGAGCCCGTTCCCGCGCCGGCTCGACCACGTGGAAGCCTCGTACGACGGGGCGCGCATCAACATGCGCGCGATCCTCGTCAAGTCCCACCACCACAACACGGCCATGGACGTCCTGGCCATGAAGACCCAGCTCAAGGACGCTCCGACGCCGGTCTACGGCGGCGTCGCGCTGAACTCCGAGGTCGGCGGCATCAACCCCTCGGCCACCGCGCTGGCGATCAACATGGGCGGGCGCTGCGTCTGGGGCCCGACGGTCTCGGCCGGCCAGCACATCTGCGCGCACAGCGACGGTGACGGGTTCCCCAGCGCCGGTGGCGAGCTGTACGAGAAGGAAGTCTCGATCTACGACGAGTCCGGCGACATCAGCGCCGACACCCGCCTGGTGCTCAAGCTGGTCGCCGACGCCGGGATCATGCTCACCGGCGGCCACCTCGACGGGGACTCGATGCTGGCGTTCTTCCGGGCCGCGAGCGAGGCCGGGGTGAAGCGCATGATGCTGCACCACCCCGACTACATCGTGAACGTGAACGACGCGATCATCGAGGAGATGATCGGGCTCGGCGTCTTCGTCGAGCACGACCTCGCGATGTACAACCCCGAGGTGAAGGCCGTCGGCTGGCCGACCGAGCAGCTCGTGAACTGGATCCGCAAGATCGGGCCCGAGCACACCGTGATCAACTCCGACCTCGGTCAGAAGGGCAACCCGCTGCCCGTCGACGCCTACCTGTACATGGGGCAGCAGCTGCTCGACCACGGGATCCCGGCGGCCGACATCCGCCAGATGATCTGCCACAACACCGCCTACCTGCTCGGGCTGGAAGAGAAGCCCTGATGCGCCGGGCGTCGAAAGTCATCATCACGACCGCGGTGACGGGCTCGGTGAACGTGCCGTCGCAGAGCCCGTACCTGCCGCTGGCCGCGGCCGACGTCGTCGAGGCCGCGGTGGAGTCGGTCGAGGCCGGGTCCGCGATCGTGCACCTGCACGCCCGGCACCCCGACGGCCGGCCGGCCTGGGAGCCGGAGATCTTCGCCGAGATCGTGCCGCCGATCGTCGCGCGCACCGGCGCGGTCATCAACATCACCACCGGTGGCTCCACCGCGATGACGATGGAGCAGCGGCTCGCCGGCGCGACGACGTTCGAGCCCGAGCTGGCGTCGCTCAACATGGGGTCGATGAACTTCGTGTACTCCGGCATCGCCGACAAGGTGACCGAGTGGAAGCACGACTGGGAGAAGCCGTACGTGCTCAACACGTACTCGCACCCGTTCGTGAACTCGTTCGACCGGATCGAGAACACGCTGCGGACGCTCGGCGCGAACGGCACGCGGTTCGAGTACGAGTGCTACGACATCGGGCACCTGTACTCGCTGGCACACTTCGTGGACCGTGGCCTGGCCCCCACGCCGCTGCTGATCCAGGGCGTGTTCGGGATCCTCGGCGGCATCGGCGCCGACCACGAGAACCTCGAACACATGGTTCGGATCGCGGACAAGCTGTTCGGCGACGACTACTACTTCTCGGCGTTCGCCGCCGGCCGCGACCAGATGGCGTTCGGCACCCACAGCGCCTGGCTCGGCGGCAACGTGCGGGTCGGGCTCGAGGACAGCCTGTGGATCGGCAAGGGAAAGCTGGCCACGAGCAACGCCGAGCAGGTACGGAAGATCCGGTCGGTAGTCGAAGACCTGGGCAAGGAGATCGCTACTCCCGACGAGGCGCGGGCGATGCTCGCGCTGCGAGGCGCAGGGGAAAGGACCACATCATGACCACGTACGCGGCGGACGACATCCGCTCGAAGCTCGCGGCGGCGGCACCGGCACGCACGGTCGACCCGTCGACGCCGATCAAGAACTCCCAGTGGATCGAGTTCCTCTCGCTCGCACCGACCGAGGTGGCGGAGAACGGGAGCCGCACCTGGCTGGCCCGGGCGTCGAACCTGGTGCTGGCGTACACCGAGGCGCGCGCCGGGGACGTGTTCGACCGGGCCGGGCAGCCGGACGAGTACGCGGTGCTGATGTACTCCGACAGCGCGCCGGTGACGGTCACCGCGGGCGAGGAGACGCAGTCGGTCGCCGAAGAGGCGTTCGTCGTGGTGCCGCCGGGTGACAGCTCGATCCGCGTCGACGCGGACGGCGTCCTGATCCGGCTGTTCTCGACGGTGGCGTCCGACCTGACGTCGGCGGCGCTCAACGCCGAGGCGTTCGCGGAACCCGACCTGCGGGCGGCGCCGCTCGTGCCGTGGCCGGACCCGGTCGGCGGCTTCCGGCTGCGGGTCTACCGGCTGGTCGACACCCCGATCGCCGAGGGCCGGTTCGGGCGCATCTTCCGCACCACGAACCTGATGGTCAACTTCCTGGCCGAGGAGTCGGCACCGCGGCCGGTGAAGAAGCTCTCGCCGCACCACCACGACGACTTCGAGCAGATCTCGCTCGCGGTCAAGGGCCGGTTCGTGCACCACATCCGGTACCCGTGGGGCCCCGACTCCACCCAGTGGCGCGAGGACGAGCACCGCGAGATCGCGACCCCGTCGATCTGCGTGATCCCGCCGCCCACGGTCCACACCACCCAGGGCATCGGCGAGCACCAGCAGCTCATCGACATCTTCGGCCCCCCGCGGGTGGACTTCTCGGCCAGCGGCTGGGTGTTGAACGCCGACGACTACCCTGCCCCGTGACGCGCGCCAGCCTCTTCCGCGCGGCCCTCGGGAAATCCCCGGCGCTCGGCACCTGGATCAAGATCCCGGCGATGGAGGTCGTCGAGCTGGTCGCGCTGGCCGGCTTCGACTTCGTCGTGATCGACCTCGAGCACTCGCCGGTCGACCTGGAGACCGCGTACCGGCTGATCGGCACCGCGCTGCACACCGGGGTGGCGCCGATCGTGCGGGTACCGGGCCGTGACCCCGGCCTGATCCAGCGGGTCCTGGACTCCGGCGCCGAAGGCATCATGGTGCCCCACGTCGACACCCCCGAGCAGGCCCGCGAGGTCGCGACCGCGGTGCGATTCCCGCCGCTGGGCACCCGTGGCGTCGGCTCCACCAGCCGGGCCGGCCAGTGGGGGGCGCTGCCCCGCGCCGAGTACCTCCGGTACGGCCAGGAGGAAGTCGTGGTGATCGCGCAGATCGAGAGCGCCGAGGGCGTGCGCAACGCGGGCGCGATCGCCGCGACCGACGGTATCGACGCGCTGCTCGTCGGCGCCGCCGACCTGTCCGTGAGCGAAGGCCGTAGCGACGTCGCCGACCTGGTCGCCGACGTCGTCGACGCCGCGCGGAGCGCGCACGTCCCGGTCGGCAACGCGGGCGGAGCCACCGCGGACGCCGCCCGCTACGCCGTCGAGACCGGTTTCACGTTCACCCTGCTCAGTAACGACGCCAGCCTGCTCGGCGCCGCCGCCAGGGCCGCCGTCCAGGCCGGCCGTTCGATCACCCGGAGTACCGATGCCTGACCTCGCAGGGAAAGTCGTCCTCGTCGTCGGGGCGAGCGCGGGGATCGGCGCCGACGCCGCCCGCGTGTTCGCCGCCGACGGTGCGTCGCTGATGCTGGTGGCCCGCTCCGAGGGACCGCTGGCCGAGCTCGCGGCCGAGCTGGAGAAGGACGGGCACGACGTCGCGTACACCACCGGCGACGTCGCGAACGCGGCCGACGTGGCGAACTTCGTCGACGCCACGGTGGAGCGGTTCGGCCGGCTCGACGGCGCGTTCAACAACGCCGCGATGACCCAGGCCGGGCGCCTCGACCAGGTTCCGGAGGAGGAGTTCGACCGGATCATGGCGGTGAACGTGCGCGGGACCTGGCTCTGCCTGCGCGAGGAGGTCCGCGTGCTGAAGGACCACGGCTCGATCGTCAACATGAGCAGCATCGGCGGTCTGCGCGGCAGCTCCGGCATGGGCGCCTACCAGGCCAGCAAACACGCGGTCATCGGCCTGACCCGCACCGCGGCGCACGACTTCGGCCCGCTCGGCATCCGGGTGAACGTGATCGCGCCCGGTCCTACCGAGTCCCCGATGCTCGACGCGACCCGCCGGGCGATCCCCGGCGGCGTCGAGGAGCGCATCGCGAAGACGCCGCTGCGCAAGGCCGGCACCGGCGCGGAGGTCGGCCAGACCGCGTCGTTCCTGCTCAGCGACCGGGCCAGTCACCTGAGCGGCGTCATCCTGCCGGTGGACGGTGGGTTCGTTGCCTGAGATCGGCACGTTACGCCTGCCCGCCCGTGTGCACTTCGGCTACGACGCCCGGGAACAGCTCCCGGAGATCGTGCGTGTCCACGGCCGCCGCGTCCTCGCCGTCGTCGACCCGTTCCTGACCGGCACCCCGTTCCTGGCGTCCGCGGTCGGCGGCCTGGAGGCCGTGGGTGTCGAGGTCAAGGTCTACGCCGACGTCACGCCGGAACTGCCGGTCGACTCGCTGGACGCCGCCGGGGTCGTCGCCCGCGAGTACGGGCCTGACGTCATCGTCGCGATCGGCGGCGGCAGCGCGCTCGACGCGGCCAAGCTGATCGCGCTGCTCGCGGCGTACGGCGGCCCGCTGAACAGCTACTACGGCGAGAACCTGGTGCCGGGGCCGGTGGTGCCGATCGTCGCGCTGCCCACCACCGCGGGCACCGGCTCGGAGGTGACGCCGGTCGCGGTGGTCTCCGATCCCGACCGCGAGCTCAAGGTGGGCATCTCCAGCCCCTTCCTGGTGCCGGCGGCGGCGATCGTCGACCCGGAGCTCACGCTGGGCTCGCCCGCCACCGTCACCGCGTACTCGGGCATCGACGCGCTCGTGCACGCGGTGGAGTCCTACACCGCCCGGCCGCTGGAGAACTCCTGGGCCGCGCCGCTGCCGGTGTTCACCGGGCGGAACGCGCTGGCCGAGCCGGTCGCGCTGCAGGCCGCCCGGCACCTCGGGCCGTGGCTGGAGGTCGCGGTGTCCGAGCCGGACAACCGGCGGGCCCGCAGCGAGGTGGCGCGCGGGTCGCTGCTGGGCGGCATCGCGTTCGGCTCCACCGGCACGCACCTCGGCCACGCGCTCCAGTACCCGATCGGCGCCCTGACCAAGACCCCGCACGGTCTGGGCACCGGCCTGATGCTCCCGTACGTCCTCGACGCCGTCCGCTCCGCCGTGCCGGATCGGGTCGACGCGCTGGGAGAGGCCCTCGGTGCCCCGGACGGGGCGATCGCGCGGATCGTCGCGATCAACCGGGCGATCGGCGTCCCGGCCACGCTGGCCGAGATCGGGCTCGCGCGCGACCAGCTGCCGCGCATCGCCGACCTGGCGCTGGGCGCCCAGCGGCTGCTCGCGATCGCCCCGATCGACCCGACCCGCGAGGCGCTGCTCGAGATCCTCGAACGGGCCCACGACGGAGCGCTGACAGTATGAGGCCCCACCCCGAACCGGAGGTTGCCCCGTGATCACTGACCTCTTCATCGACGGCGAATGGCGCCCGGGCTCCGACGGCACGCGTTTCGACGTCGTCGATCCGGCCGACCTCTCGGTCGTCGCGCAGTTCGCGATCGCGTCGGAGAAGGACTGCATGGACGCGGTGGACGCGGCCGCCGCCGCCCAGCCCGCCTGGGCCGCGACCGCGCCGCGCGAGCGCAGCGAACTCCTGCGCAGGGCCTACGAGATCCTCACCGACGAGGTCGAGGTCTTCGCCGAGATCATGGTCAGGGAGAACGGCAAGTCCTGGTCGGACGCGATGGGCGAGGCCGGGTACGCCAAGGAGTTCTTCCGCTGGTTCGCCGAGGAGGCGGTCCGGGTGCCCGGCGACTACCGCCTCTCCCCGGCCGGTGACAAGCGCATCATCGTCGACCGGTCGCCGATCGGCGTGTCGCTGCTGATCACGCCGTGGAACTTCCCGGCCGCGATGGCGACGCGCAAGCTCGCCCCGGCGCTCGCCGCGGGCTGCACGACGATCCTCAAGCCCGCCCGCGAGACGCCGCTGACCGCCGCCTACGTGGTGGACGTGCTGCGCCGCGCCGGCGTCCCGGCCGGGGTCGTCAACCTGGTCACGCCGGTACCGACCGGGCCGCTGGTCAAGGCCATGATCGACCGGCCCGAGGTGCGCAAGCTGAGCTTCACCGGCTCCACCGAGGTGGGCCGCGACCTGCTGCACGCCTGCGCGGACAGCATCGTGAGCACGTCGATGGAGCTCGGCGGCAACGCGCCGCTGATCGTGCTGCCCGGCGCCGACCTGCCCTCGGCGGTCGAGGGCGCGTTGCTGGCCAAGATGCGTAACGGCGGCTCGGCCTGCACCGCGGCCAACCGCTTCTACGTCCACGACTCGGTGCACGACGAGTTCGTCGACCTGATGACCGACGCGCTGGCGAAGGTCAAGGTCGGCCCCGGCCTCGACCGGGCCAACGGCCTCGGAGCGCTGGTGTCGGTCGCCGAGCGGGACAAGGTCGCCGCGCTGGTCACCGGCGCCGTCGACGACGGCGCGACGCTGAAGCTCGGCGGCAACGCCTCCGCCGACGGCGCGTTCTACGACGCGACGCTGCTCACCGGCGTCACCCACGGCTCGACGATCACGACGACCGAGATCTTCGGCCCGGTCACCGCGATCGTCCGCTTCGACGACGTCGACGAGGCCGTCCAGATGGCGAACGACACCGAGTACGGGCTGATGGCGTACGTCTTCGGTGAGGAGCGCGCGGCCGTGGCGGTCGCCCGCAGGCTCGAGGCCGGCATGGTCGCGGTCAACCGGGGCGTCGTCAGTGACCCGGCCGCCCCCTTCGGCGGCGTGAAGCAGAGCGGCCTCGGCCGCGAGGGCAGCTCCGAGGGCATCCTCGAGTTCCTCGAGGAGAAGTACATCGCGCTGACCGCGTGAGTCAGCGGATCGGGCACCCGGACCGATAGTCTCCACCAATCTGACGATTGGCTGGGGGGCCTCATGAGTCAGACGGATGCGTCCGGCGATTCCTGGTTACCGGGAAGCTTTCTCGGCCGCCTCGAACCAGCGGTGCGCGCGCAGATTCTCTCGACGGGAGTGCGCCGCCGGTTCGAGGCGGGACAGGTTCTGCTTCATCAAGACGACCTCAGCACGCACGTATACCTGCTGGTATCGGGGGTCGTCAAGGTCACTGTAGGCACCGCCGGCGGCCGCACGATCTTCCTCTCGGTGCGAACCGCGGGAGAGGTCGTCGGCGAGCTCGCCGCCACCGACGACGGGCCGCGGACGGCCACGGTAACGGCCTGCGGGGTCGTGCACGCCCGGGAGATCAACGTCCGTGACTGGCGGGAGTTGCTCGCCACCCGGTCGAGCGCGAGCGCAGCACTGCACTTCGTACTCACCGAGCGCCTGCGTGCGGCGACCTCTCGCCGGATCGAGCTCGGCGAACACCCCGCCTCGGTACGGGTCGCTCGTATCCTCGCGTACTTCGTCCGGCGTTACGGCGAACGGTACGAGCACGGCTGGGAGCTGACCTTCCCCCTCACCCAGCCCGAGCTCGCGGCCGCGGCGGAATGCAGTCTGACGTCGACGCAGGGCGCGCTGCGCGAGCTGCGGTTGCGCGGGGTGATCGAGACACGCTACCGCTGGTTCGTCGTGCGCGATCTCGTTGCTCTCGAGGACCACGCCGGCCTCGACTGACAGTTCTTCCTCGCCAGCCCCAATGCCTCAGTTCGGGCTTTTCTCGGATTCCGCGTCCGTGGAGAGTGTCCTGATCGCCGAGGTGGGGAGCAGGGATGGGTAACGAGGAAGCCGAGTTCAGATCGATCGTGGGGCTCGACATCGAGGACTACAGCGGGCGCGATCGACGGGGGCAGTCCGAGATCCGGCGCGATCTCCAGGAGATCGTGGAAGCCGCCTTCGCCGAGTTCCGGGTCTCGATCGACCCGCGCGAGGTGCAGGAGACGGGCGACGGTGCGCTCCTGCTGGCGCCGCCCGCGCTGTCGTCGGCTCGACTCGTCGCCGACCTGCCCCGCGAACTGGCCGCGCGACTCGCGCGTCGCAATCGGGACCGAACGCGCGCCGGCGCTCTCCGGGTACGCCTGGCGTTGGGGTGCGGTCACGTCGCCGCCGGTATCAACTGGGCTGGCGACCCGGTCGTCGAGACTGCACGCATTCTCGACGCCCCGGGCGGACGGGAGGCGCTGCGCGATGCGCCGGAGGCGTCGGTGGTCCTGGTGCTGACGGAGTGGATGCACCGGGAGACGGTCGGGGCCGGAGCCCGTGACCTGCGACCAGAGCAGTTCGCGGAGCAGACGATCGGAGCCGGCTCGAAGGCCGCAGGCCTGCGTTATTTCGTGCGACTGCTGCCGGTGGGCTCCGGTCACCCACGAGAGCAAGCCCACGCTCCAGCCCCACCCGGTCCTCCCGCTGCGGGCCGTTCGGTCGGCACCAATTCAGGCGTCGTCGCGATGGGGGACCACAGTGTGGCGGCCGGCGGCGACGTTCACGGCACTCTGTCGTGGGGAGCCGGTTCGCGGCGATGAGCGACGACGACGACGCGAAGACCGCGACGGATCAAGCGACCGAACCGGCGCCGGCGGACGGCGGACCGGCCGCCGACGACAGTGTTACGACCACCGAGCCCGCTGGTACCCCGGGGACCGACAAGAACGACGACAAAGACGACAAGCGGCCGAAGCGCGAGAAGAAGACCCGCAAGGGTCTCAAAGACGAGGGCGCCGCGGGGGAGGCGCTGCGCGATGACGACTACAACCCGACGGAAGAGGAGTTGCTTCACGATTTCCGGCAGGAGGGCGTTCGCCTCTTCACCGGGCCTGGCGGCCGCAGGATCGACACGAATCAGGGCACCGCATCGCTCGGCGACCACTCCCAGTCGGCCGGGAACGATATTGTCAACAACTTCTTTGAAGCCGGAGCGCGCCGATTCCTGGGAATCGCCTGGAACCCACGCAGTCGAGAGTGGATCACTCAACTGCAGGACTACTTCGTCGAAGGGACGCCTGACGAAAGTGGCGCGACCAGCCTGCGCCGTCTGATCGAGGCGTTGAACACCGCGCCCGACGGAGTGGTGTGCGTACGCGGACAGGTGGGGTCCGGGCGCGAGACGCTGGCGATCCGCGCACTCCACGAGGTCGTCGGGGTGGACGCGTTCGGTGGAACGGCCACCACGGATCCACAGCGTCTCCGGCCGGACGATCTCGAAGTAGGCACCGGCTATGTGATCGGTGTGAGCGCCCTCCTGGCCCATTCCATCGAGGAGACCGTCGAGCACGTCCGGAGCGTCGCCGCGCGCCGCACGACGAAGATCGTGTTGTTGCTCGCGCCCGAGGTCGTAGTGCCAGGAGCTGTGGTCTCGCACGCCGCACCTGATTCGCTCGCCGTCCTGCGGGCTCTGCTCCACCGTCGGGACCGCATCGGGGTACCGGAGGATCTGCTCGGCTCGGCGGACGTCCGCGGGGTGCTCGTTGGTGCGCCGCTGTCCGAGGTCAGCACGATCGCGCTGGAATTGGGCGACGCCGTCCGTTCCGGCCGTCCGTACACGTTCCGGAGCAAACTCCGGCGGACGGCGCTCGAGAAGTTCCGAGCGGCGGCAATCGATCCACCGGGGAACGCGGAGGCCGGCGGCGCGTCCGGCGAGCCGAAGGCGGCGGACGAGTCGTCCGCCGGCGCTGCGAATCCGGAATGCGTTCAGCTCTTCCGGCGTGCGTTCCTCGTCTCGGCCGCGATCTTCTACGGTCTGCCGTTGGCGTCGGTGACGAAGGCGACCACGTCCTTGGCCCAGTACCTCGCCGCGGACGACGCGGATCTGGCGAAGGCCATGGTGCCGTTCACGCAACCGACTCCCGCGTTGCTGACATGGCTGGAGGCAGACCCCCAGGTTCCCACTGCGGATACCGGACTGGACCCGGTGGGACGTCGTACGGTTCGTCTGCAGAAGCCCCAGATGGCTGACGTCATCCTCGAGGTCGTCTGGAACGACTACCACCTCGTGGGCGAAATGCTCCTGGAATGGTTGCACCGATTGGCCGTCGGCGGTGTGCCGGGACTGAACGCGGAACCGGAGCTTCGCCTTCGGGCGGCGCAAGCCGTGGGACGGCTGGCCGTCTACGATTTCGCGGCCGTGAAGGAGCGGATCGACAAGTGGATCAACGAGAACGCGGCCGGCCGGCGTGCCGCCGGTCTGGCCGCACAAGTGATCCTGGCCGATTCCCGGACGGGGGCGGCGTTCGCGCGCGAGGTCAGTGGTTGGACCTATCGTGCGTTCCCGTGGCGGCAGGTCGCGCTGCTCGTCTACAGCCGAACACTCGATGAGGATCAGGTGCCGGCTGCGCTCGCCCTTCTGCGTTATGCGGCACCGCAACAGCAACACGCTTGGTCCTACGCCGGAGCGGCGGTGTTCACCAAGATCCTCGTCCAGCCAGGCGGCGCCGAGCACGTCTTCACCTTGCTCGACGAGTGGTACCGAAGGGTCGCCACAGCACCCCGGCGCGACGTCGGCCGGGGACGGGATGCGACGGCCGCGCTGAGCTTGACCGCAGCGCGGTGCGCACTGCTGGTCGGCGAGTACGCCGTGGGGGCGTTCCCTGCGGAGCTGCGTACGACCCTGACGACGAACGCCCGGCATTGGGAGCTGTTCGTGTGGGCGTGGAGTTTGGCGTTGACACGCTCGGAGGTGTTCGGCGACGGCTGGCGTCTGCTGGCCCGGTGGGTCGAGCGCTCTGATACCGATCCCGTGCTCCGGGCAGTGTGCCGCCGGCTCCTCGCGGCGCTCCACCAGCACGACCGGATTCGGATCAAGCTCACGTTCTACGCCCGGGTGTGGCGGGCCGGTTGGCGTGCGCCGCGACCGGAGTCCGAACGCCTACTCGCCCACCTTCTCGTTCCGCAGGGAGCGCGCTCATGAGCTTGGGAAACCGTCGCCCGATCACCCCGAAGCAAGCGTCCAGACTTCTGCAGGCCAAAGAGTCGAAGCCGGACAGCACTGTGGAGCCACCAGCACGGCTTGCCGTGCCGGTCCGCCCGACGGCGAGCTTGCCGTCGCGAATACTGGCCTGGCTGCTGACTCCGCGGTGGCGACGCACCTATTACGCCCCGTTCACCATGGCGGAGCCAATCGCCGTTCCCTCGGCCGGTGACATCTACGACTTCTCGGTCCGGCTTCGATGCGGCTGGACCGGCGTAGCCTTCGGCGTCGCAAGCCTGACCCGGCATGCTGAGCCCTATCGCGCTGCCGTCTGGGAGAGCATTCTGGAAGAAACCCGCAGGACAATGCGGTCGTTCCCACCGGAACAGGCACTCGACGCCGAACGGGAACTGAACGAGCGCCTCGCGGCGTTGGCCGAGAACGCACACGTCAAAGGCGGACGACTGACCTGGTCCGCGCGGGCGGAGATCTCGGTCCACGACGGCGTGCAGAGGCTCCATCAAGAGAAATTCGACCGGGTCTTCGCTCGAGCGGCTGAGCACGCCTTCTCGGAGACCCTGATTGAGTACCACCGCGAGCGGGTTGCGGACTGGCAGAAGCTCCTAGCGGACATCGGGATCAACACGCCGGGGGAGGAACCCCCGCCCTTCCTGGCCCGGTACCTGCTACGTCTCGCCCATGATCCGAACCGGGCGCCTGACATCGTGGACGACCTGTCAGTGAACCGGGAGGAGAAGGACGAGGAACTCGTCGCCATCGTGCTGGAGGCGCGCGACGCGGCGGAGAGGGCCGGGCTCCTCGAGTTCGAGGCGGCGTACGACTCGGCGCTGAAGCGGCTGATGGACTGGGCCGGTCTGCCGCTCCCGGATCATCTCGCGTCGATGCTTGCAGAAAACGGGCACAAGCCTTCGTGACTCCGATGGACACGGAAGCGCCGCTCGTCTACGCCCGCCGAATGCTCACCGAGGCGCGCGAGGAAAGGGCTCGGGCCGATACAAAAGCGGCGCTGCTGCTGGCGACCGTCGGGCTGGTCGCCAGCGTCGGAGGCGGCACGCTGGCGGCCCGCTCGTGGCGTCCGTCGCTGCTGGGGCCGGTGGCGGAGCCCTTCTGGTGGTTGAGTGCCCTGGGTTTCCTGACGAGCGCAGTGCTGTTCCTGGCCGCGGTATATCCGCGACTCGCGCGGCCCAGGGGCAGGTCCGTGGGTGCGGTCGCGTACTTCGGAGACGCGGCGCGCGCCCGCGACGTTGAGGTGCTCATCGAGGCTCTCGAACAGTCGGCCGCCGCGGAGCTGACCTTGCTGGCCGAACAGCTGCACACGGTCGGGACGATGGCGGCGGCCAAGTACGTACTGATCCAGATCGGGATCTGGGTTCTCGTGGGCGCCGCCGTGTTGCTGCTGGGGGTCCTGGTGCTCGGCTGAGGCGCTCGCGATGGGCAGAATATGGTCATGGGGGAGTTCGCAGGGTTCGACGCCGGGGTCGTCGCGTGGTTCGAAGGACTGGAGGCCGACAACTCGCGGGAGTACTTCGGCGCGCACAGGGCGTACTACGAGCGGGAGGTCCGCGGGCGGTTCGGTGCGCTGCTCGCGGACCTCGCCGCGGAGCTCGGCGGCGAGGTGAAGGTGTTCCGCCAGCACCGGGACGTGCGGTTCGCGGCCGACAAGTCCCCGTACAAGACCCAGACCTACGGCCTGCTGACCGGGTCGTCGCTCAGCCCGGCCGGCCTGTTCGCCGCGATCTCGGCCGACGGGCTGGCCGCCGGCACCGGGTACTGGCGGATGGCCCGCGACCAGCTCGTCCGTTACCGCGCGGCGGTGGACGACGAGTTGGCCGCGCGTGTCGCCGACGCCGTGGACGCGGGGCTCGAACAGTGGAGCCAGGGGTTGGCGACCGCGCCGCGGGGGATCCCGCGGGACCACCCCCGCATCGAGCTGCTCCGGCTCACCAGCGTCACGCTCGGGCGGCGGCGACCGGCCGGCGGCGGGATCGGCGCCGACGAGGGCCGCGTGTTCGTCCGCGAGACCTGGCGGACGGCGGCCCCGGTGCTCGCCTGGCTCGACGAGCACGTCGGACCCAGTACGGAAGAGCAATCCTGGGGACGAGGGGCGCAACGCCGGGGAAGGTGACCGCGCGAGGCCGGGGCACCAGAGGTGCATGACAAGAACAGCCCTGGTCACCGGAGGATCCGGCGGCATCGGACGCGCGGTCGCGCAGCGTCTGGCCGCCGACGGAATGAACGTGCTCGTGCACTACGCGGGCAACCCGCGCCGCGCCGACGTGGTCGTGGACGCGATTCGGGAAGCGGGCGGCACCGCCACCGCCGCCCAGGCCGACGTCGCCGAGGAGACCGACGTGGCCGCGCTCTTCGAGACCGCCGAGCGCGAGTACGGCGGCGTCGACGTCGTCGTCCACACGGCCGGAATCATGATTCTCGCCCCGCTCGCCGAGCTGAAACTCGACGACCTCGACCGCATGCACCGCACCAACATCCGCGGCACGTTCGTCGTCAACCAGCAGGCCGTCCAGCGCGTCCGCGAGGGCGGCGCGATCATCAACTTCTCGACCTCGGTCGTCAAGCTCGCGCTGCCCACCTACTCGGCCTACGCGGCCTCGAAGGGCGCCGTCGACGCGCTCACGCCGGTCCTGGCCCGCGAGCTGCGCGGGCGGGACGTCACGGTGAACGCGGTCGCGCCCGGCCCCACCGCGACACCGCTGTTCCTGGACGGCAAGGACTCCGAGACCGTCGACCGGATGGCGAAGCAGGCCCCGCTGGAGCGCCTCGGGGTGCCCGAGGACATCGCCGAGGCGGTGGCGTTCCTCGCCGGCCCCGGCCGCTGGGTCAACGGCCAGACCGTGTACGTCAACGGAGGGATCGCCTGATGAGCCGGATCCTGATCACCGGCGCGTCCAGCGGCTTCGGCGCGATGACCGCGAAGGCGCTCGCCGACGCCGGCCACACCGTCTACGCCGGGATGCGCAACATCGCCGACCGCAACCGCCGGGCCGCCGAGACGGCGGGCGAGTACGCCCACGTCGTCGAGATGGACGTCTCCGACCAGGCGTCGGTCGACGCCGCGGTCAAGCAGGCCGGCGAGCTCGACGTCGTCGTGCACAACGCCGGACACATGGTGCTCGGGCCGACCGAGGCGTTCACGCCCGAGCAGCTCGCCGAGGTGTACGACACCAACGTCCTGTCCACCCAGCGGGTCAACCGGGCCGTGCTGCCGGGGCTGCGTGCGCGCGGCGACGGCCTGCTGGTCTGGGTCGGGTCGAGCAGCACGCGCGGGGGAACGCCGCCCTACCTCGCGCCGTACTTCGCGGCCAAGGCGGCCGAGGACGCCCTCGCGGTCAGCTACGCCGCCGAGCTCGCCCGCTTCGGCATCGACACGACGATCATCGTGCCGGGCTCGTTCACCACCGGCACGAACCACTTCGCGCACGCCGGGCACGCGTCCGACGAGGAGATCGTCGCGGCGTACGACGAGCGCTACGCCGGCCTGCTCGACCAGGTGTCGCAGAAGCTGGCCGCACTCGCCCCGCCCGACGCCGACCCGGAGGAGGTGGCGCGCCAGATCGTCCGCGTCGTGGGTCTGCCCAGGGGGGAGCGGCCGTTCCGGGTGCACATCGACCCGGCGAACGACGGCGCCGAGGAGGTCAACGCGGTGGGCGACCGGGTGCGGTCGGAGTTCTACGAGCGCGTCGGGCTCTCCGACCTGCTCTCCCCACGCCGGTAGTCGGTGGGGGAGACGCCGTACTCGCGGCGGAACGCGGTGGCGAACTGCCCCGGGCTGCGATAGCCGCACGCGAGCGCGATGCGCTGCACGGACTCCGGCCCGGCCAGGAGCTCGGCGCCGCGACGCAGACGCAGGTCGCGCAGGTAGCGGTGGGGTGTGCGGCCGGTCGCGCGGGTGAACAGTCGGACGAAGTGGTACTTGCTGACGTTCGCCTGCGCGGCCAGCGCGTCGAGAGTCACGTCGTCGGAGAGATGGGCGTGCATGTACCCGACGACGCGGTCGACCTGCCGCCGGCCCAGCGGGCCGGGGTCGCGGCGGGGGTGCGAGGCGAGCTGGACGGCAAGCGCCTGCGCCATCGTGTCGGCGTAGAGCGTCGGAGCGTCGCGCCGCACCGCGTCGCCGAGCGAGGTGCCCAGGGCGCTGACCAGCGGATCGTTGGTGACCAGGGCGTCGGGCAGACCGGTCGCGCCCGCGAAGAGCGCCGGTCGCAGCCGGATGTGGACCGACTCCATCGGGTCTGGGCGCAGCGCCGTCCAGCGCAGCTCGGAGGTGTTGCCCGGCGCGGTCAGTCCGACCGAACCCGGGTGGTAGGTGGTCCGCCCGGAGGCGCTCGCGATCGTGTAGTGGCCGCTCAGGACCGTGACGACGAGCAGGTCGTCGGTGGCGGCGGTGCGGAACGGCTCGGCGACCGGAGGATCGAGGTACAGCGCGGCGGAGACGGTGTTCCAGTCGCGCGATCGCAGTAATCGCGAGGGCAGGGTCACGTCTGTTTCCTGTCTCGGTGGGCGGTTACCTAAACGCCGTGTCGGCTGAGTAAACTTCGGTTAACTGAGCTGGACGGAGCGGTGATGGAGCTCGCCGAGCCCACGCGGCGGAGCATGCAGAAGGCCGACCGGCGTCGGCAGTTGCTGCGTGCCGGTGCGGAGCTGATCGCCGAGCGCGGGTTCCCCGGCGTGCGCCTGGAGGATCTGGGCGCCGCCGTCGGCATCAGCGGCCCGGCCGTCTACCGCCACTTCGCGAGCAAGGAAGCCCTGCTCGTCGAGATCATGGTCGGCATCAGCGACCGCCTGCTGCGCGGCGGGCACGCGGTCGTCGTCGGCGCGAGCACTCCCGACCGGGCGCTGCACGGGCTCGTCGATTTCCACCTGGACTTCGCGTTCGGTGAGCCGGAGCTGATCCGGATCCAGGACCGTGACCTGACCGCGCTGCCTGCCGACGCGCTGCACCGGGTGCGCCAGACCCAGCGCACCTACGTCGAGCTGTGGGTGACCGTGCTGTGCGCGGTACGGCCCGGGCTGGCCGAGGACGACGCCCGGGTGCAGGCCCACGCCGTGTTCGGCCTGATCAACTCGACGCCCTACAGCGCGGCGGCGGCACCGCCCGGCCGTTCGCGGGAGATCCTCCGGGGGATGGCGCTGGCCGCTACGCTAGCTTCAGTTAATGACGACTAACTGAAGGACCGGGTATGAGCGACGACCTGCTTCCCGAGGACCAGCGCGATCTGGTGCTGGCCGTCCGGGACTTCGCCCAGAAGGTGGTCGCTCCGGTGGCCGCCAAGCACGACGCCGAGCATTCGTTCCCGTACGAGGTCGTGGCCGGCATGGCCGAGATGGGGCTGTTCGGCCTGCCGTTCCCCGAGGAGCACGGCGGCCAGGGCGGGGACTACTTCTCGCTCTGCCTGGCGCTGGAGGAGCTCGGCAAGGTCGACCAGAGCGTCGCGATCACGCTCGAAGCCGGGGTGTCGCTCGGCGCGATGCCGGTGTACCGGTTCGGCAGCGCGTCCCAGAAGGAGACCTGGCTGCCGTCGCTGACGTCCGGGCGCGCGCTGGCCGCGTTCGGGCTCACCGAGGCCGGCGCGGGCAGCGACGCGTCCGGTACGCGCACGACCGCGCGCCTCGACGGCGACTCGTGGGTGGTCAACGGCTCCAAGCAGTTCATCACGAACTCCGGCACCGACATCACGACGCTCGTCACGGTGACCGCGGTGACCGGGCCGAAGGAGATCTCGACGATCCTCGTGCCGACCTCGACGCCGGGTTTCCGCGCCGAGCCCGCGTACGACAAGGTCGGCTGGAACGCCTCCGACACGCACCCGCTGTCGTTCGACGACGTCCGGGTGCCGGGCGAGAACCTGCTCGGCGAGCGCGGCCGGGGCTACGCCAACTTCCTCCGGATCCTCGACGAGGGGCGCATCGCGATCGCGGCGCTGGCGACCGGGGCCGCGCAGGGCTGCGTCGACGAGTCGGTGCGGTACGCGAAGGAGCGGGTGGCGTTCGGCTCGCCGATCGGCCGGCACCAGGCGATCGCGTTCAAGATCGCGCGGATGGAGGCGCGTGCGTACACCGCCCGGGTCGCGTACTACGACGCGGCCGCGCGGATGCTGGCCGGGAAGCCGTTCAAGAAGCAGGCGTCGATCGCCAAGCTGGTCGCCAGCGAAGCGGCGATGGACAACGCGCGCGACGCCACCCAGATCCACGGCGGCTACGGCTTCATGAACGAGTACGCGGTGGCCCGGCACTACCGGGACAGCAAGATCCTGGAGATCGGCGAGGGCACCACCGAGGTGCAGCTGATGCTCATCGCGCGGGAGGCCGGCCTGTGAAACGCATCGTGCAGCGGGGCCTGTGGTTCGAGGAGTTCGAGACCGACGTCGTCTACGACCACCGCCCCGGCCGCACGGTCACCGAGGCCGACAACGTGCTGTTCACGACGCTGACCATGAACACCCAGGCGCTGCACCTGGACGCGGCGTTCGCCGAGGGCACCGCGTTCGGGCAGCGGCTGGTCAACTCGATGTTCACGCTCTCCACGCTCGTCGGCCTGTCGGTGGCGCAGCTGACCCAGGGCACCATCGTCGCCAACCTCGGCTTCGGCGCGGTGACGTTCCCGAAGCCGCTGTTCCACGGCGACACCCTCTACGCCGAGACCGTCGTCACCGACCGGCGCGAATCCGCGAGCCGCCCGGGCGAGGGGATCCTGACGTTCACGCACACCGGCCGCAACCAGCACGACGAGGTCGTCGCCACCGCCGTGCGCACCACCCTGGTCCGCAAGCGCCCGCCGGCGTGAGCCACGTCGGAAGAATTCTCTGACGCGACGGTAGTGAGGCGCCTTTCCCGTTCGTCACTCGTCGGGACAACGGGAAAGGAGCCCATCATGGATTTGGTGACCGGCGCCGAAGTAACGGTCGCGCTGACCGTTCCAGGGAACCGCGAACACCTGTGGGATCTCGTCACCGCCATCGAGCGCATCGGCGAGTGGAGCCCCGAGACGAACGCCGCGAACTGGTGCGACCCCGGCACCGGTCCGGTCGAAGGTGCCCGCTTCCAGGGGCACAACCGCTTCCCGAGCGGACTCGAAAGTACGGTGACGTGCGTGGTCACCGAAGCCCAGCCGCCGAGCACCTTCGCCTGGCACGTCCTCGACGCCGCCGGTGACATCGGCTCGACCTGGCGCTACGAACTGCGCCCCACCGCCGAACCCGGTGGCACCGTCGTGCGGCACACGTTCACGCACGGACCCGGCCGCACCGGCCTCCGCGCGGACGCCGAACAGGACCCGCGGTCGGTCGACGACCGCCTGGTCCGCCTCTGCCGGATCATGACCACGACCATCGTCGCGATGGCGACCGACCTCAGCCAGGGAGCACGACGATGAAATACCTGATGCTGGTGTGCACCGACCCCGAGCACACGCCCGATGAGAACGACGGTGCGCCCGCGATCGAGGACTGGGTGGACGAGATGAACGCGCGCGGAACCCGTCTGCTGGGCGACCGCACCCGGCCCGCGACCGACGCTACGACCGTGCGGGTGCGTCAGCGCGAGGTGCTGCTCACCGACGGCCCGTACGCCGAGACCAAGGATCAGATCGCGGGCTTCGACGTCCTGGACTGCGCCGACCTGGACGAGGCCATCGAGGTCGCGTCCAAGCACCCGATGGCCTGGCGCGGCCTGATCGAACTGCGCCCGGTCTGGCCGCTGGGCGAGTGACCGACCCGGCCCGCGACGGCACCGCCACGCCCCCGGACCGGGACACCGCGGTCAACGCGCGGGTCGCGGCGGTCTACGCCGAGGGGTGGAGCCGGATCGTGGCGACGATGATCCGCTTCACCGGCGGCGACTGGGACCTCGCCGAGGAGTGCGCCCAGGACGCGTTCGCGCAGGCGCTGCGCACGTGGCCGGCCGCCGGCGTCCCCGCGCAGCCGCTGGCCTGGCTGACCACCACCGCGCGCCGGCGCGCGATCGACCGGATCCGGCGCGCGGGGGTGGAGCAGGCGAAACTCCGGGAGCTCCCCCCGGAGCCCCCGGAGACGCCGGGCACCGGCATCCCCGACGAGCGCCTCGAGCTCATGTTCACCTGCTGCCACCCGGCGCTGAGCCTCGAAGCGCAGGTGGCGCTGGTGCTCCGCACGCTCGCCGGACTCAGCACGGCCGAGATCGCGCGGGCCTTCCTGGTGTCCGAGAAGACGATGGGCCAGCGCCTGTTCCGGGCCAAACAGAAGATCAGGTACGCCGGGATCCCGTTCCGGGTACCGCCGCCCGAGGCGCTGCCCGACCGCCTCGCCGCGATGCTCCACGTGCTGTACCTGCTCTACAACGCCGGCTACGGCGACCCGGCCGCCGTGCGCCTGAGCCAGGAGGCCGTCCGGCTCACCCGCGAGCTCGCCGTGCTGATGCCCGACGAGGCCGAGGTGCTCGGCGTGCTCGCGCTCATGCTGCTGCACGAGGGGCGCCGGCCCACCCGCGTCGACGCCGGCGGTGAGCTGGTGACGTTGAGCGAGCAGGACCGGTCCGGCTGGGACCGGGGCCTGATCGCCGAAGGAGCCGAGCTCTGCGAGCGGGCACTGCGTCGCGGCCGCGCCGGACCGTTCGGTCTCCAGGCGGCGATCGCGGCCTGCCACGCCACCGCACCCACCGCCGGCGCCACCGACTGGGCGCAGATCGTCGGCCTCTACACCGAGCTCGCGCGCCTCGCGCCCGGCCCGATCACCGAGCTCAACCGCGCGGTCGCGGTCGGCGAGGCCGACGGCCCCGGTGCGGCGCTGGCGCTGGTGGACGCCCTCACCGGGCTCGAGGACTACTACCTGTTCCATGCGACCCGCGCCGACCTGTTCCGCCGCCTCGACCGCCCGGCCGAGGCCGCCGACGCCTACCGCGCGGCCCTGCGCACGGTGCCCACGCCGGCCGAACGCCGCTTTCTCGACGCCCGGCTGCGCGACCTCGGGTGACTCAGCGCGGGCCGTACGTCCGGAAGATCGGCTCGGCGATGCACACCGGCTTCGCGGCGCCCTCGGCCTCGATCACCGCGGCGACCGTGAGCTGGTAGCCCCCGTCGACCTCGTCGACGCCGGTGAGCGTCGCGGTGAGCCGGATCTTGGAGCCCACCGGCACCGGCGCGGGGAAACGCACCTTGTTCAGCCCGTAGTTCACGCCCATCGTCGCGTCGGTGACCGTGAGCACCTGCGACCACATCGGGATCAGCAGCGACAGAGTCAGGTAGCCGTGCGCGATCGGGCCACCGAACGGGCTCTCGGCCTTCGCGCGCTCCGGGTCGGTGTGGATCCACTGGTGGTCGCCGGTGGAGTCGGCGAACAGGTTCACCCGCTCCTGCGTGACCTCGAACCAGTCGCTGGAGCCGAGCTCCGTGCCGGCGAGCTTCGGGAGTTCGGCCACCGTGGTCGTGGTGCTCATGACTGGAGTTCCTTCCGGAGGTCGGGCTTGTAGATCTTGCCCGTGGCGGTCTTGGGGAGTTCGGGGACGAACCGGATCTCGCGCGGCACCTTGAAGCCCGCCAGCCGCTGGCGCAGCGCGTCGCGCAGAGCGTCCGGGGTGGCGTCACCGGACGTCACGACGAACGCGAGCCCGACCTCACCCCACTTCTCGTCGGGGACGCCGATCACCGCGGCCTCGAGCACACCGGGCAGCTCCAGCAACGCCGACTCGACCTCGGCCGGGTACACGTTCTCGCCGCCGGAGATGATCATGTCCTTGTAGCGGTCGCGGATGTAGAGGTAGCCCTCGGCGTCCACCGACCCGGCGTCCCCGGTGTGGTACCACCCGTTGACCAGCACCTCGGACGTCCGCACCGGGTCGTTCCAGTACCCGGCCATGATGTTCGGGCCCTGCACGACGACTTCGCCGACCTCGTCCGGGCCGGCCTCGGTCCCGTCGGGGCGGACCACCCGCAGGTCGGTGAAGAACACCGGCTTGCCCGCCGAGCCGACCTTGCGCACGGCGTCGGTCGAGTCGAGCACCGTGCAGCCCGGCGCGGCCTCGGTCATGCCGTAGCACTGCTGCATGGTGACGCCGCGGTCGAGCCAGGTGCGCAGCGTCGGGAGGGGCAGCGGGGCACCGGCGGCGCCGATCGTGCGTAACGCCGACAGGTCCCGGGTGGCGAACCCGTCCTGGCGCGACATCGCGTCGAGCATCGTGGGCACGGCGAAGAACGACGTGACCCGCTGCTCCTCGATCACCGCGAGCGTCTCGGCCGGGTCGAACCGGCGCACGAGCACCGCGCAGCCGCCGCGCAGGAGCGTCGGGTTCACCGTGCCGTTGAGCCCGCCGATGTGGAAGAGCGGGGCGAGCGCCAGCGTGCGTTCGTCCTGCGCGAAGTCCATGCCCATGAACTGGTTCACGGCGTTCCAGGTCATGTTGCCGTGGGTGAGCACCGCGCCTTTCGGGCGCCCGGTGGTGCCCGAGGTGTACATGATCAGGCACGGGTCCTCGAGCGCGACGTTCAGGTCGCGGAACTCGGGGTCGGTGAGCAGTTCGTCGTAGGGCAGCGAGTCACCGGTGGGCGGCTCCGCCGCCACCCAGTGGCGCACGTGCGTCTGCGACCGCAGCGCGTCCGCGACGTGCCCGTGGTCCTTGCCGTGGACGACGACCGACGTGCCGGAGTGTTCGAGCACGTAGCGGGCCTCGGGCGCGGTGAGCCGCGCGTTGACCGGCACCCACACCGCGCCGAGCTGGCCGCACGCGTAGAGCGTCTCGAGCGCGGCCGGATGGTTCGTGCCGAGCCACGCGACCCGGTCGCCCGGCCGGACGCCGAGCCCCGCGAGCGCGCCCGCGACCCGCCGGATCCGGTCGGAGAACTGCAGGTGCGACGTCGTCACGCCCTCGAACCACAGCGCGTCCCGGTGCGGCGAGATCGTCCGACGCCGCTCCGGCCACGACCCGAGGCCCGCGTTACGCACGGCCCAACCCTAGGGCCTTGATCGCGTTCTGTTTCATGATCAGCGGACGAACCTCGTCCTTGATCTCGAGTTTCTCGAAGTCGCCGACCCAGCGCTCCGGGCGGATCAGCGGGTAGTCCGAGCCGAACAGCACCTGGTGCTTGAGCTGGCGGTTCGCGGCGTGGACGAGCTGCGGCGGGAAGTACTTCGGCGACCAGCCGGACAGGTCGATGTACACGTTGGCCTTGTGGGTGGCGACCGAGATCGCCGCGTCCTGCCAGGGCACCGACGGGTGCGCCATGATGATCGTCAGGCCGGGGAAGTCCGCGGCGACGTCGTCGAGCAGCATCGGGTCGGAGTAGCGCAGCTTGATGCCGCGGCCGCCGGGGAGCCCCGCGCCGATGCCGGTCTGGCCGGTGTGGAACAGCGCCGGGACGCCGAGCGCCTCGAGCTCCGCGTAGAGCGGGTACACCGCGGGGTCATTGGGCAGGAAGTTCTGGAAGCTCGGGTGGAACTTGAAGCCCCGGACGTTCTTCTCCTCGACCAGCCGGCGGGCCGCGCGCACCCCGGCCTTGCCCCGCGCCGGGTCGATCGACCCGAACGGGATCAGCACGTCGGGGTACTGCGCGGCCAGGTCGGCGATCTCGGTGTTCGACAGCGCGGGCTGACCGGTCGCGGCCTCGGCGTCGACGGTGAAGATGACCGCGGCCATGTTCAGGCGCCGGTAGTCCTCGGCGATCTCCGGCACGGTCGGGTCGTACGGCTCGCCCTTGAAGTACTTCGCCGCCGCACCCGACAACTCCGGGTCCAGCGCGAGGTGACCGTGCTGGTCGGCGTGGACGTGGACGTGGACGTCGATCGCGGTCAGGGCGTCGACGTTCATTGCGGTGCCTCGGGCAGTTGCTGCCCCACGGTCTGCTGGGAGGCGGCGAAGCGGTCGGGCCAGACGTCCGCGATCGCGTCGGCCGACCAGCCGGTGCCGTCCGCGAACTCGACCGCCACCTCGGTGGGGTGGCTCCAGAGCGCGAGGCGGTCGCCGCCGATGCCGACGGCCTGCCCGGTGATGCCCTCGGCCGCGTCGGAGGCGAGGAACGCGATCAGCCCGGCCGCGTCCTCCGGCGTGCCGAAACCGAGCTCCCGCCGGGCGAACGGCGGCAGCTCCTCGCCGTTGCGCAGCGCCTCGATGTACGGCTTGACGAACGGCAGCGTCTCGGTCATCGCGGTCGCGGCCACCGGCACCACCGCGTTGACGGTGATGCGGGCGCGGGCCAGCTCCATCGCCCAGGTGCGGACCATGCCGACGATGCCGGCCTTCGCGGCGGCGTAGTTCGTCTGCCCGAAGTTGCCGACCTGGCCGGTGGGGGAGCCGATGCAGATGATCCGCCCGCCCTCGCCCTGCTCACGCAGCTTCACCGCGGCGGCGCGGGTGCAGGTGAACGTGCCGCGCAGATGGGTGGTGATGACCTCGTCGAACTGCTGGTCGGTCATTTTCCAGAGCGTGGTGTCGCGCAGGATGCCGGCGTTGTTCACCAGGATGTCGAGGCGGCCGAACTCGGAGACGGCGCGGTCGACGAGCGCCTGCGCGGCCTCGCTGCTGCCTACCGGGACGACCTCGGCGACCGCGGTGCCGGATATCGACTTCACCGCGGCCTCGGCGACCGCGGCGTCGACGTCGTTCACGACGACCTTCGCGCCGTGGGCGGCGAGCCGCTGGGCGTAGGCCAGACCCAGGCCCCGTCCACTACCAGTGACGATGGCTACCTTGCCGGACAGATCCATAGGGCCACGCTAGAGTGAACCATTGAGAGTGTCAATTAATGAGGAGCTCATCTAATGCCGTTCGTCGACAACATCGGATTCCTGATGTCCCGGGCGAGCGGCCAGCTGGTCCGCGCGACGAACGCGGCGCTGGCCGAGGACGGGCTGCGGGTCCGTCAGTACTCGGTCCTCGCGCTCGTCTGCGAGTCGGACTCCGGGCTCTCCCAGCGTGACCTGGCCGAGGTGCTGGCGCTCGACCCGAGCCAGGTCGTCGCGCTCGTCGACGACCTGCACCGGGCCGGCCTGGTCGAGCGCCGCCCGTCGCCGGCCGATCGCCGCACCAAGCTCGTCGTGCCGACCGAGCGCGGCCGCGGGGCCGCGGTCCGGGTCGGGGAGCGCGCCGACGCGCGGCTCGCCGACCAGCTGGGTGCGCTCAGCCAGAGCGAGCAGGACACGTTGCGTGCCCTGCTCAGCCGGGTGATCGGCCTGGACGTCCCGGCCGCGCCCTGACGCCTCGGGGTGCGGCCGCCTCGAGTGACTCGGCCAGCGTCAGCACCAGGCCGTCCCGACCCGGGGCGGCTCCGAGATGGACACCGACCGGCATGCCGTCACCGTCCCGGCCCCACGGGATCGAGATGCCCGGCCCGCCGGTGACGTTGAACATCGCGACGAACGGCGAGAGCCGGAAGATCTCCCCGAACAGCTCCGCGGCCGGACGCGCGGTGGTGACCGTGCCGAGCGGCGGCGCCGGCCACGCCGTGGTGGGGCTCAGCACCACGTCGACCCCGGCGAAGCGCGCGGCCAGGTCGAAGGCCAGCCGGTGCAGGTCGTGCAGCGCCCCGACCAGGTCGGTCGCGCGTAGCCCCCGCCCCCGCTCGACGACCTCGCGGACGGCCGGCTCGAGCAGCGCGTCGCGGTCGGGCGGCACCAGGCGGGCGAGGTGCGCACCGGCGATCGTGCCGAACAGCGGCCCGATCCGGCTCGCCTCGTCCACCGGCGCGAGGGCCCGGACGTCGTGCCCGAGGTCGGCGAGCGCCCCGGCGGCTCCGTCGGCCGCCGCGGCCCAGGCCGGGTGCACCGCGGCTCCGGACGGCCCGGCGGTGAGCACCGCGACCCGCACCGCCCCAGGTTCCGGCGCCGCTCCGCGCTCGGGCACGCCGCTCGGCGCGCGGAGCGGCGCCACTCCCCGCTCGGGTGCGGGGCAGGGGAGCCACTCGCCGGGCGCGGCGCCTGCGGTCACCGCGAGGACCAGGCGGGTGTCGGCCACCGTGCGGGTGATCGCGTGCTCGTGGCTGAGCCCGAACCAGTCGTCGAGCCGGTGCGGGCCGGCCGGGTTCACCCCGCGGCTCGGCTTGAACCCGACGACCCCGCACCAGGCCGCCGGGATGCGCGCCGACCCGCCGGAGTCGGTCGCGTGCGCGAACGGCACCAGCCCGGCCGCGACGGCGGCCGCCGCGCCGCCGCTCGACCCGCCTGCCGACCGCCCCGGATCGCACGGGTTGCGCACCGGCCCCCAGAGCGCCGGTTCGGTCGTGATGCCGAGCCCGAACTCCGGGGTGTTGGTGCGGCCCAGGATCACCGCACCGGCGCCCCGGAGCCGCCCCACGAGCGTCGAGTCACCCACCGGCCGGGCATCGGCCAGCGCCCGCGAACCGCGCCGCAGCGGAAGGTCGTCCGCGTCGGCCTGCAGGTCCTTGAGCAGCGTGGGCACCCCGGCGAGCGCCCCGTCGGCCCCGAGCGCCCCGTCGGCCCCGAGCGCCCCGTCGGCCCCGAAGACCCCACCCGCTCCGGACGCGTCCGCCGGAGGGACCAGCTCCACGACCGCGCCCAGTTCCGGGCGCGCCGCGATCCGGCGCCTGGCCTCGGCGGCGAGCTGCGGGCCGAGGCCCGGCTCGGCCCGCACCGCGGCCGCGATCCGCGCGAGCGGCGCGTCGAGCAGGCTCATTCCCGGCCGGCGTCGATCAGCGCGACCGCCAGCGCGCCGGGGTCGGAGAACATCAGCTCGTGGCCGCCGGGCACCACGACGAGCCGGAAGTCGCCCAGCCGCTGCGACATCCCCGGGTGCCAGCTGAACTCCGCCGCCGGGAACACGTTGTCGCCGTAGGCGTAGACGTACGACCGCGGCACCGCCAGCTCCGCGAACCCGGCCAGGTCCACCGGCTCCGCGCTGCGCGCCAGCGGCTCGGGCGAGGTCAGCTCGTACGCGCGCTTCGCGGTCTCGGCGTCGGCGTCGTTGAGCAGGTGGTCGCGGAAGTACGGCCAGGGCAGCGTGAGCGTCCCGTCCGGCGCGGCCAGCGTCCCGAACGCCGCCGCGGCCGACGCCGGCACGTACGAGAACACCGACGCGGAGTCGGCGAGCACGTAGGCGTTGTAGAACACCAGCCGGGCCAGCCGGTCGGGCACCCGCAGCGCGGCGAGCTGCACCACCGCACCGCCGAAGCTGTGCCCGACCAGCACGACGTCGGTCAGGTCCCGGTCCTCGATCAGGTCGGAGACCGCGGCGGCGGTCGCGGCCATCGTGACGCCCGGCTCGGCGCGGTGGCCGTTGCCGGGCAACGTCAGCGTGTGGGCTTCGTGGCCCTGGCTCTCCAGCGCGGTGACGGTCCCGGCCCAGCACCGCTCGTCCTGCCAGGACCCGTGCACGAGTACGAATCTCATGCCCGGAGGCTAGGAATCGGCTGGTCAGCCCGGCGACACGATTCGTGCCACGGGGTCCGCCCGCTCGTGCCACCGCGACGGCGGGCAGCCGTAGCGGGCCCGGAACTGCTCGGCGAAGCGCGACGCCGAGGCGAACCCGAGGTCGGCCGCGACGACGCCGACCGGCGTGCCGTCACGCAGCCGCCTGGCCCCCTCCTCCAGCCTGCGGCGCCGGATCGAGGCGGCCGCGCTCTCGCCGCCCTCGGCGAACGCGCGGTGCACGGTACGCACCGACACCCCCAGCCGGGACGCGAGGAACGCGACGCCGAGCCGCGGGTCACCGAGGTGCTCGTCGACGAGGCGGGCGGCGCCCGCGCGCACCGCGTCGGCCGGGCCGGACGGCACCAGCCCACCGGCGACCGTGCCGAGCAGCGCGTCGAGCACCGCCGCGGCGGTCGTGGCCTCGCCCGGTGCGACGCTGCGCAGCGCGCCGAACAGCCGGTGCGCGAACGGCGAGAGCGTGGTGCCGCGGATCGGCCCGGCGAACCGCGGGTAGCGCCGCTCGACGACCGCGCCGGGCACCGCGAGGAACGTGAGCCGGGCCGGGCCGCGGTAGGAGACCGCGAACGACTCGCCGGCCGGCACCACCACCAGGCGCCCGGGCCGGATCGGCTCCGCGCCGCCCCGGTGCTCGATGACGCCGTCCGCGGACCGGGCCCGCAACAGGAACACGCCGCTGCCGGCCGGGACGTCGCCGGCGCTGCGGTGCGAGCGCACCGGCGAGACGTCCGCGTCGACGAACCCGACGCCGCCGATCCCGGCGACCGAGAGGCGGGCCCGGAACGGCCCCTCGCCGGCGACCAGGTCCTGGTCGACGAGGGTGTCGGCGAGCTCGGCGCGGAACGCGCGGAGCCCCGCTTCGCCCCGGTAGCTGCCCATGCCCGCAGCGTACGACTCGATTGTTTCTGACGAAGTGGGTTCCGGATCGGCGGGCGCGGGGTCACGATGAGGCGTATCCAGCTCAACGTCAGAGCGAGGAGCGCCCATGAAAACCCAGGCCGCCGTCGTCTACGAGCCCGGTAAGCCGATCGAGATCGAAGAAGTCGAACTGGACCGCCCGCGCGACGGAGAGGTGCTGATCCGGTACCTCTACGCGGGGTTGTGCCACTCGGATGTCCACATCGCCCACGGTGACCTCGAGGCCAGGCTGCCGATGGTGCTCGGTCACGAGGGGGCCGGCGTCATCGAGGAGGTCGGGCCGGGCGTCACCCGCGTGAAGCCCGGTGACCACGTCGTCTGCTCGTTCATCCCGAACTGCGGCACCTGCCGGTACTGCGCGAACGGCCAGCAGTCGATCTGCGACCTGGGGGCGACGCTCCTCGAGGGCTCGCTGCCCGGCGGGCGCTTCCCGATCACCGGCCGCTCCGGCGAGTACGGCGCGATGTGCCTGCTCGGCACGTTCAGCCAGTACGGCGTCATCCACCAGAGCTCGGTCGTGAAGGTCGACGACGACCTGCCGCTGGACAAGGCGGTGCTGGTCGGGTGCGGTGTGCCGACCGGCTGGGGTTCGGCGATCAACACCGCCGAGGTGAAGCCCGGGGACACGGTCGTGGTTCTCGGCGTCGGCGGGATCGGGATCAACGCCGTGCAGGCCTCGGCGTTCGCCGGCGCGAAGAACGTCGTCGCGATCGACCCGCTGGAGAACAAGCGCGCGAAGGCGCTGGAACTCGGCGCCACGCACGTGTTCGCGTCGGCCGGTGAGGCGCTGCAGCCGGTCTCCGACCTCACCCACGGGCAGATGGCCGACTCCGCGATCCTCACCCCGGGCCTGCTCACCACCGAGAACGTCAGCGACGGCTTCAACCTGGTCGGCAAGGCCGGCATCGTCGTGCTGACCGCGCTCAACAAGCTCGACGCGGTGAACGTCCAGCTGCCCGGGTCGGTCATGACGCTGTTCCGCAAGCAGCTGCGCGGCAGCCTGTTCGGCGACTGCAACCCGACCACCGACATCCCGCGGCTGCTCGGGCTGTACCAGAACGGCAACCTGAAGCTCGACGAGATCATCACCAGGACCTACCGCCTGGACGAGGTCAACAAGGGCTACGACGATCTGCTCAACGGCGAGAACGTGCGCGGCATCGTGATCCACGAGCACTGAAGTCCGCACTCCGGCGTTCCGCGGTACGGCATAGTGATGTCCCGTGGAACGCCGGAGTGGGCTCGTGTTGGCCGGTGTGGACGGTAGCCCCACGTCCGTCCGGGCCGGGGCGTACGCGGCCGGGCTGGCCCGCCGTCAGGGCGCGGAGTTCCTCGTCGTGTACGTCGCCTCGCGGCCCGCGCTCGCGTCGATGTCGCCGGAGGCGATGCAGGTCGCCGAGGAGGCCGTCGAGCAGACGATCCTGGAGCTGCGCGAGAGCATCGAGTCGTCGGCGACGTGGGCCGGGGTCACCGTGCGGTTCCTCGCGGTCCGCGGTGACCCGTTCACCGAGATCTGCCGCGTGGCGAGCGACGAACGGGCCGACGCGGTCGTGGTCGGCGCGTCGACGCACGCGGGCCACCGCTGGGTGGGATCGCTCGCCGTCCGCCTGGTGAAGGCCGGCAAGTGGCCGGTCACGGTCGTGCCCTGAGCGGAGCACCCCGGGTGCGTTCCGGGTGTGCGCCGGTTGCGGTGAGCGGGGCGGCTCCCCGGGTGGGTGCGCGACGGGAGCTGGGCGGCCGCGGAGCTCGCATCGGCCGGGCCGGCACCGATGAGCCCGGTGACCGCACAGCCGAGGAGGTGGACATGACTCAGGTTTCGAGCATCGACGCGACGACCGCCGCATCGCGGCCGGTGCGCGCGCCGCTGGCGCCGGTGGGCGATCAGCACTTCGCCTACGTGCTGCAGGGCCTGATCGGGGCGCAGCTGGCGCGCACGTCCGCCGAGCCGGCGCGCGAGGAGGCCCCGGTCCGCCCGGCGGGCATCCCGACCGACGCGGTCACCGTCGGCCCGAACGGCCCGACGACGATCGGCGCGTTCCGCTTCTGGCACCGCGTGCTCCCCGCGGCCTGACCGGAGCCACGGATTTCCCCGGGAGGCGGCCGCCGAACCCGGCGACCTCCGAGACCGGCCTAGCCCGGCAGGAGCGAGTCCGCGGGGCCGGCGCTGCCGGCGGGGTACTCCTGGAGCGGCACCTCGCCGGCGCGCCAGGCGTCGACCACCGGCTGGACGATGTGCCAGCACATCTCGGCGGTGTCACCGCGCACCGACAGCGTCGGGTCGTCGTCGAGCACGCCGCGGAGCACCTCGCCGTAGGGCGGCAGGTCCCCGGGCCCGAAGTCGGATCCCAGCGTCACCGGGTCCAGCACGAACGGGTCGCCGGGGCCGTTGATGTCGAGGTCGAGTTCCAGCCGGTCGGGGCTGAACAGGATCCGGAGCCGGTCCGGGCGGTCGGGGCCGGTCAGCCCGGTCGGCACCCACGGCGCCGGCTTGAACGTCACGACCGCTTCCTTGCGCCGGTTCCCGACCGCCTTCCCCGACCGCAGCCGGAACGGCACCCCGGCCCACCGCCACGTGTCGACCGCGAGCACGACCTCGGCCAGCGTCTCGGTGCCACGCGCCGGGTCGACGCCGGGCTCGTCGGCGTACGACGGCAGCGACCGGTCGCCGATCGTCCCGGCGGTGTAGCGCGCCCGGCGGCTGGCGGCCCGCGGGTCGTCGCCCCAGACGTGCGTCGCCCGCAGCACCTGGGCCTTGCTGTCGCGGAACTCGTGCGCCTCCAGGCTCGGCGGGGCGTCCATCGCGAGCATCGCCAGGATCTGCAGCAGGTGGCTCTGGATCATGTCGACGAGCGCGCCCGCGCCGTCGTAGTAGCCCGCGCGGCTCTCCAGGCCCAGGTCCTCGTCGAACACGATGTCGACCGACTCCACGTGCTGGTTGTTCAGTACCGGCTCGAAGATCCGGTTCGCGAACCGCAGCCCGAGGATGTTCAGCACCGTCGACTTGCCGAGGAAATGGTCGACGCGATGGATCCGCGCCTCCGGGACGAGCTGCACCAGCAGCGCGTTCAGCGCGTGTGCGGTCTTCTCGTCGACGCCGAACGGCTTCTCGAGCACGAGCCGGGTGCCCGGGGGCAGACCGACGTCACGCAGCGCCGCGCAGGCCTTCGCGGTGACCGAGGGCGGCAGCGCGAAGAAGATCACGATCTCACCGTGGCACGCGCCGAGCAGGCGCTCGAGGTCGTCGCCGTTGGTGACGTCGGCACGCAGGTAGCGGGCGTCGATCGGGTCGTCGCGGCCGAACGCGGTACGCACGCGATCGCGCCACTGCTCGTCGCCCCAGTCGTCCATTCCGGAGCCCACCAGCGCGATGTCTTTCGCGCCGCCGAGTTCCAGGAGCTTCCCGAGTCCGGGCAGGAGCAGGCGCGCGGTCAGGTCACCGCTGGCGCCGAGGATGAGCAAGGTCTGGTCGGTCATGTCTCGGCCATGCCCGCCTCACCGGGCGCTCATGCCGTCCAGCAGGACGCTGATCACCCGCGCCCGCCGGTCGGGGTCGTCCCCGGCGGCCTCGACGCCGTGCGACGCACCGATCAGCAGCGCCATCACGGTCGGCACGTCGAGGTCGGGGCGGACCGCGCCGGCGCTCTGGGCCCGGCGGAGCAGCAGGTCGAGCGCGTCGCGCACGGCGGTGCCCACCCCGGCCTTCACCGCGTCCAGTTCGACGCCGGCCGCGGCCAGCGCGTCGGCGATCGCGTTCTTCGAGGGCGACGAGTCGACGGCGAGCGCGATCTGTTCGCGGAACGCGGCCCCGGGATCGGGCTCCTCGGCGGCGGCGCGCAGCTGGGCCGCGAGCCGGTCGAGCCGGGACACGAACACGGCCGCCAGCAGCGCCTCCTTGGTGGGGAAGTGCCGGAAGACCGTGCCGATGCCGACGCCGGCGGCCTGCGCGATCTCTTCGGTGGAGGCGCCGGTGCCGTGGGAGGCGAACACCGTCTCGGCGGCGTCGAGCACCTTCGCGCGGTTGCGCCGGGCGTCGGCGCGCAGAGGGCGATCCGTGGTCATCGGGGCCTCGACAAACGGAGTCGCCACTCCGTATCTTTAGAAATCGGAGTCACGACTCCGATTCTAGAGGAGAGAGAACCATGCCTGCTGCTGACCTGTTCCATCGGCTGCTCGACGGCCTGTCGTCCGACGACTGGACGGCGCTCGCCGACCTCTACGCCGAGGACGCCCACGTCACGATCCCGCTGGCCCTGCCCGAGCCGACCGTCCTGGACGGCCGCGCGGAGATCGCTGCGCACTTCGCCCGGATGACGTCGATGCCGGTCCGCTTCACGGTCGCGAACGCGGTCGTGCACGAGACCGTCGACCCGGACGTCGTCATCGCCGAGTTCGTCTACGACGTGCACGTGACCACCACCGGCGCGCGGGCGCGCGTGTCGAACGTGCAGTACCTGCGCTCGCGGGACGGGCTCATCGCCGAGACGCACGACTACCACGACCACACCCGGCTGGGACGCGTCCTGGCTAATTCAACTAGCTAATTCCCGAAGTACTATCGGGGCCATGCTGACCCCCGAACTGATCCACGGCGCCCTGGAACTCGAGCGGACCGACCGCGGGCTGCGGCCGCACCGGCTCCCGGCGTGGGCCCGCGCCCAGGCTCAGGACCCGCAGCTGGACACCGTCGAGGCGCAGCCGGCCGGGGTGCGGCTGGCGTTGCGCACCGCGGCCACCGCGATCGAACTGGACAGCATCCGCACCCGGCGGGAGTTCCCGGGCGTGCCCGACCGGCCGGACGGCGTCTACGACCTGCTCGTCGACGGCGTGCTCACCGGGCAGGCCGGCGTGGGCGGCGGCGACACGGTCACCGTCGACCTGGCCGCGGGCACCGTGACCCGGCAGGTCGGCGCACCGGGCACGCTCACGTTCGCCGGGCTGCCCGCACGCGACAAGCGCGTCGAGATCTGGCTGCCGCATCACGAGTCGACCGAGCTCGTCGCGCTGCGGGCGGACGCCCCGGTCGTCGCGGCCGAGCACGTCGGGCCGCGCTGGTGGCACCACGGCAGCTCGATCAGCCAGGGCTCCAACGCGGCGAGCCCGTCCACGACCTGGGTGGCGCTCGCCGCGGCGGCGGCCGGTGCCGACGTCACGAACCTCGGCTTCGGCGGCAGCGCCCTGCTCGACCCGTTCATCGGGCGGATCCTGCGTGACAGCGACGCGGACGTCATCAGCGTCGAGATCGGCATCAACCTGGTCAACGCCGACCTGATGCGCCGCCGCGCGTTCGCCCCGGCCGTGCACGGCCTGCTCGACACGATCCGCGACGGGCACCCCACGACGCCGATCGTGCTGATCTCGCCGCTGTACTGCCCGATCCACGAGACCACACCGGGCCCGGGCGCGTTCGACGTCGAGGCGCTCCGGGAGGGGCGGGTCGCGTTCGTCGCGACCGGCGAACCCGGCCCCGACAAGCTGACGCTGACCGTGATCCGCGACGAGTTGGCGCGCATCACCGGGGTGCGCGCGGACGAGCACCTGAGCCTGGTCGACGGCCTCGACCTGTACGGCGAGGCCGACCACGCCGAGCACCCGCTACCCGACCGCCTCCACCCCGACGCGGCCAGCCACCGCCTGATCGCGTCCCGCTTCGCCCACCGGCTGAGCCTGCCCACCGGCTGAGCCTGCCCACGGGCTGAGCCTGCCCACGGGCTGAGCCTGCCCACCGGCTGATCGGGCCGGTCGGTCGTCCCGACCGGCCCGACGTGAAGCTCTCGGTCAGGCCGGGCCCGGTCGGTGGCCCAGCGCCGCGGCCAGGGCCTCGGCGTTGCGCTTGTCCTGGCGCGGGAAGGTCAGCGCCACCCCGTCACCCTGGTTGCCGAAGGCCAGGCGCAGCAGAGTGAAGAGGCCGATCTGGGCCTCCACCAGCGACACTTGGTGGCGCGGCACCTCGCCGAGCACCTTCTTGCCCGGGCCGCCCAGCATGGTCTGCTGCAGGAAGATCAGCCGCCGGTCGGTGAGGACCACGAACTGTTCTTTCCGGGCCATCAGCACGGCCGCGCCGACCCCGCCGACGCCCTCCATGACCAGGCCCTTCTTCAGGACGGTGCCCGCCCGGCTTGACGAGAACTTGCCGACGCTGGTGCGTACCGCCGCGACCGGCTGCTCTCCCGGCTGGAGCACCGGGCCGACGATCTCGAACGCCTTGGTCTGTAACTTCTCACGCATCGTGCTTCCCCCGTGGGAATGGAGTGTCCGAACGCGACACGATAGCGGGGCAGTGATCCGTGGTACTCCGGCGGGAGTACGTCGCGGGCACCGCCGGGAGGACGACCGGGCCGCACGGAATTCCTAGCGTTCCCGGTATGACGACGAGGACCACGACCCGCCGGACCGTGCTGCGGTGGGGTGCGGCGGTGAGCGCATCGCTCGTCGTGCCGTCCGCCGGCGTCGCCGGGTTCGTCTGGGCCGGCGCCGGGCGCGGCAACGTCGGCACGCTGACGTTCCGCAACCGGCTGCCGATCCCGCCGGAGCTCGACGCGAGCCCGGGGGCCGCGCTCACGCTGCGGAGCGGCGAGTCGCGTCTGCTGCCGGGACCGCGCACGCCGACCTGGGGTGCGAACGGGTCGATCCTCGGGCCCACGCTGCGTGCGCGCCGGGGGGCACGCGTGAGCGTCGCGGTCACCAACCGGCTCCCGGAGACCACCTCGCTGCACTGGCACGGCATGCACCTGCCCGCGATCGCCGACGGCGGGCCGCACCAGCCGATCGCGCCCGGGGCGACCTGGCGTCCGACCTGGACGATCGACCAGCGGGCGGCGACGCTCTGGTACCACCCGCACCTGCACCGCACCACGGCCAGGCACGTCTACCGGGGGATCGCCGGGCTCTTCCTGATCGACGACGAGCGCAGCGACACCCTGCCGCACGACTACGGGGTCGACGACATCCCGCTGATCGTCCAGGACCGGAACTTCACCCGCGACGGGCGGCTCGACGAGGCGAACCTCGGCTTCGGCGGGCTCGCCACCACCGGGCTGCTCGGCGACACGATCTTGGTCAACGGCGGCTACGACCCGTTCGTCGAGGTGGTCACCCGCCGGGTGCGCTTCCGGCTGGTCAACGGTTCGAACGCGCGCGTCTACTCGCTCGGGTTCACCGACCACCGGGCGTTCACGCTCGTCGCGACCGACGCCGGGTGGCTGGAGACGCCGGTGCGGTGCACGCGGCTGCGGCTCTCGCCCGGGGAGCGCGCCGAGATCGTCGTCGCGTTCGACCCGGGCGAGCGGGTCGTGCTCCGGTCCTTCGCCCCCCGGCTCGGCGGCAACCTCCTCACCCAGCGTCTGGCCGGCGGCGACGACACGTTCGACCTCGTCCAGGTGCGGGCGGCGGCCACCCTCCGTCCCTCGCCGGCGGTACCGGAGCGGTTGACGACCGGGGTGCGGCGACCGGCGATCACCGTGCCCGAGCCGTTCCGGCTGGACCTCGGCGAGTTCCATCTCAACGGCGCGGTGCTGGACCACGGGCGGATCGACCGGCGGGTCGCGGCCGGGTCGGTCGAACGGTGGGAGATCCGTAACCCCGGGCAGAACGTGCACAACGTCCACGTCCACGGCGCCTCGTTCCACCTGCTCGACCGGGACGGCGCGCCACCACCGGAGGCCGAGCGCGGGGAGAAGGACACCGTGTTCGTGCCGGCGAACAGCGCGGTGACGCTCGCCGTCCGCTACGGCACGCACGTCGACGCCCGATCGCCGTACATGTACCACTGCCACCTGCTCGCGCACGAGGATGCGGGGATGATGGGGCAGTACGTCGTGGTCGGGCCCGGAGCCGTCGCGCGGGCCCATCGGCACGGGGAGTGAGCGCGTGATCAACGTCGTGCTGAGCGTCGTGACCGCCGTGGCCGTGACGATCGCGGTGGTGGTGAGCCCGGAGGAGGCGCGCCCGGGCGCGGTGGTGGCCGCGGCCACGCTCGGCGTGACGCTCGGCGGGGTTGCTGCTGGTGCGGCGGCGGTGGCCGGTGACCGTGCTGGTGGCGTCGCTGGTCGCCGTGCTCACGTACAACAGCACCGGCTTTCCCGGGATGGGGCCGCTGTGGCCGTTGCTGGTGCCGCTGTACACGGTCGCGCGGGCCGGTCGGGTGCTCGTCGGCGCCGGGGTGGGGGCCGCCGCGATCCTGATCGGAGCGGGCTGGGTGCTGCGCGCGGGCGTGCCACCGCTGGAGCTGCTCGACATGGTCGTGCGCGAGGTCGCGGTGTACGCGCTGGCGCTGGTCGCGGGCACCGCGGTACGCACCAGGGACCGGCTCGCGGCCGAGTTCTCCGCGCGGCTCGCGGCCGAGCGCGGGCAGCAGGAGCGGGAGGCGTCCGAGCGGGTGCTCACCGAGCGGTTACGGATCGCCCGCGAGCTGCACGACGTCACCGCGCACACGGTGGCGGTGGTCGGGCTGCAGATCACGCTGGCGAAGGAGCTCGTCGATCGGGACCCGGCGGCGGCGAAGAAGCTGCTGGAGGGCACCCGCACGATCAACGTCGACGCGATCGGCGAGCTGCAGGCCAGCGTGACGCTGCTGCGTGACGGCGAGGCCCCGGTGCTGGCACTGCCGGACGAGACCCAGCTGGACGAGCTCGTGAGCCGGGCCGCGGACAGCGGCGTGCGGGTGTCGCTGGCCCGCTCCGGGCCGGCCGGGCCCTACCCGCCCGCGGTGGGGCTGACCGTCTACCGGATCGTGCAGGAGGCGCTGACGAACGTGCTGCGCCACGCGTCCGCCTCCACCGCCGCGGTGGCGGTCGACCGGTCGCCGGCGGGGGTGGCGGTCACCGTCACCGACGACGGGCGCGGCGGGCCCGTGAGCGCCTGGGGGCACGGGCTGACCGGCATGCGCGAGCGGGTCTCGAGCCTCGGCGGTTCGCTGCACGCCGGCCCGGCCCCGCGCCGCGGCTTCGAGGTGAAAGCCTGGCTCCCGGCCGAGGGGGAGGGCGCGTGATCCGGGTGTTGCTCGCGGACGACCAGCAGCTCGTGCGGGTGGGGCTGCGGAGCCTGCTGGAGCTCGACGGCGACATCGAGGTCGTCGCGGAGGCCGCCGACGGCCCGGAGGCGCTGCGCGAGGCCGCCCGGGTCGCCCCCGACGTGGCGCTGCTCGACATCCGGATGCCGCACCTCGACGGGCTCGAGGTCACCCGTCGCCTCGCGGCCGCCCAGCCGGACGTCCGCACGGTGATCCTGACGACGTTCGAGATCGACGCCTACGTCTTCGAGGCGCTGCGCTCCGGGGCGAGCGGCTTCCTCGCCAAGACCGTGAGCCACGACGAACTCTGCCGGGCGGTCCGGGTGGTCGCCGGGGGAGAGGCGCTGCTGAGCCCGAGCGTCACCCGGCGGGTCATCGCCGAGTTCGCCCGCCGGGTGGAGCCGGCCGAGCCGAGCCCGGAGCGGCTCGCGGCGCTCACCGACCGGGAGCGCGAGGTCCTCACGCTCGTCGCGGCCGGCCTCAACAACGCCGAGATCGGCGCCGCGCTCGCGATGAGCCCGCTCACCGCGAAGACCCACGTCACCCGCATCATCACGAAACTCGCCGTCCGCGACCGGGCCCAGCTGGTCGTGCTCGCCTACGAGTCCGGCCTGGTCCGGGCGAACGGCAGGTAGTCCTCGGTGCGCCCGTCCTGCGGAAGCCCGCTCCGTTCGGCGACGAACGCGACCGTCTCGTCGAGCGTCGAGGCTTCGGCGATCACGTGCTCGTCGGGCGCGCCGAGCCGATCCGACTCCAGGTACCAGCTGGTCAGCGCGTCCGGGCCCACCGTCGCGGCCAGCGGCCGCGTCGCGTGCCGCCGGAGCGTCTCCGGCAGGCTGACGTCGAACCAGAAGAACGTCGAGCGCCCGGAGTGTCCGGCGGCGAGCGCCACCAACTCCTCCCGGTAGCGCTCCGCGGTCAGGATCCCCTCCAGCACCACTGAGTACCCGTGCGTGAGCGCCAGCCGGGCGGTCGCGGCCACCAGCGTCGGCGCCAGCCCTCCGGCCACGTCGTGCTCGCGGAGCACGGTGCGACGCAGGTAGTCCTGGTCGACGAGCGCACAGCCGCGCCCGTGCCGGCGGCGCAGCTCCCGGGCGACCGTGCTCTTGCCCGACCCCGAGTTCCCCCGCAGTACGACGAGCACGCTCATGGGACGCATAGGGTAGTCGCCCGTGACCGTTCTCACCGACGACGCGGCCGTGCTGGCCGCGGCCTCCGCGTTCGCCCCCACGCTCCGGGCCGGTGCGGAGGAGCGTGACTCCACCGCCGCGCTCCCGTACCGCGAGCTCGAGCAGCTCGCCGCGACCGGGCTGCTCGGCATGCGGGTGCCGGCCGAGCTCGGCGGGGCGGGCGTCAGCACCGCGACCGTCGCCGAGGTCTTCCGTGTGCTCTCGGCGGCCGACCCCGCGGTCGGCCAGATCCCGCAGAACCACGTCGCGTTCGTCGACCTGGTCCTGCGTGCGGGCACCCCGGCCCAGCGGGAGTTCTTCGCGGCCGAGTTCCTGGCCGGCGCCCGCCTCGGCAACGCGCTGTCCGAGCGCGGCACGAAGACCTCGCGCGCGTACGGGACGCGGATCCTCCCGCGCGGCGAGGACGTCGTCGTGAACGGTACGAAGTACTACTCGACCGGCGCGCTCACCGCCCAGTGGATCCCGGTGTTCGGCCTGGACGAACTCGACGAGGTCTCGGTCGCCTACGTGCGCCGGGACACCCCGGGCGTGGTCGTCGAGCAGGACTGGAACGCGTTCGGCCAGCGGGCGACGTTCAGCGGCACGACCAGGCTCACCGACGTCGTCGTCCCGGCCGAGCACGTGCTGCGCCGGCCGTTCCGCGTGGTGGCGGGCACGACGTTCTCCGCGTTCGGCCAGATCATCCACGCCGCGATCGAGGTCGGGATCGCCCGGGGCGCGCTCACCGACGGCGTGGCGTTCCTGCGCGACAAGGCCCGGCCCGCGCACGGCTCCGGCTACGAGCGTGCGGTCGACGACCCGCACCTGGTCCGGCTCGCGGGTGAGCTGGAGATCGACGTCCGCGCCGCGGAGGCGCTGCTGGTGTCCGCGGCGCGGGCGGTGGACGCGGCCGACGACGACCCGGGCCTCGTCACCCACGCCCGGCTGGAGGTGGCGGCGGCCAAGGCGTTCGCCGGTCGGGTCGCGCTCGACGTCGCGACCCGCCTCTTCGACTTCTCCGGCTCCAGCGCGGCTGACCGCAAACACGACCTCGACCGCCACTGGCGCAACGCCCGCACCCACACCCTGCACGACCCGGCGCGGCTCAAGGAGCTGGCGCTCGGCACGTTCCTCGTCACCGGCGAAGGTCCCGATCCGGCGAACACCCTGATCTAAGCCTTAAGGCCACATCGGACCGCTGGAAACGTGCCATCGGAGAGGAGTACGTTCGCGTACCCCAAGCAATCGCTTGGTTACGCCCACTCTCACCGATGAGAGGAGTGGTTCATGTCCGTCAACCGTCGAACCATCCTGAAAGGCGCGGCCGCACTCGCCGCCGCCGGTCTCGCCGGGGAGGCGTTCGCCGTTCCGGCGTCCGCCGCCACGATCGCCCCGCCACCCGCCTTCCCCAGCGGCATCGAGCTCTACCAGCAGGCCTACGTGAACTGGTCCGGCGAGATCAGCCTCGCCGACGTCTGGACCTGCGCCCCGGCCACCCCGGCCGACGTCGTCACGGTCGCCAACTGGGCCCACGCCAACGACTACCGCGTCCGCCCGAAAGGCATGAGCCACGGCTGGTCGCCCACGCTCCTGCCGGCCGGCGCCGACGTCAGCAAGGTCGTGCTCGTCGACCTGACCAAGAACCTCCGGAGCATCCAGGTCGGCAGCAGCAGCGTCACCGTGCAGGCCGGCGCGACGATCGACCAGCTCACGGTCGCGCTCGAGAACGCCGGCAAAGGGCTGGCCGCCCTCACCGCCCCCGGTAACCTCACGGTCGGCGGGGTGCTGGCGATCGGCGCCCACGGCTCGGCCGTCCCGGCCACCGGGGAGACCCGGATTCCGGGCACCAGCTACGGCACGCTCAGCAACCTCGTCCTCTCGCTCACCGTCGTCGCCTGGAACGGCAGCGCCTACGCGCTGAAGACCTACACCCGCACCCAGCCCGACATCGCCGCGTTCCTGGTGCACCTCGGCCGCGCGTTCGTCGTCAGCGCCACGTTGCAGGTGGGCACCAACACCCGGCTGCGCTGCCAGAGCTTCTACGACATCCCGACCGCCACGCTGTTCGGCGCGCCCGGCACCGGCGGGCGCACGCTCTCCAGCTACGTCAACTCCAGCGGCCGCGTGGAAGCGATCTGGTTCCCGTTCACCGACCGCCCGTGGCTCAAGGTCTGGACGATCGCACCGACGAAACCGGTGCTCTCGAAGACCGTCAACGCGCCCTACGCCTACACGTTCGCCAACTTCCTCACCCCGGAGCAGAGCAACTTCCTGTCCCGGATCGTCCGCGGCGACGTCAGCGGCACCCCGGCGTTCCAGAACCTCCAGATCTCGATCGTCGGCTCGGGGCTGATCGTCACCGGCACCTGGGACATCTGGGGCTGGTCGAAGAACTCGCTGCTCTACGTCCAGCCGACCACGCTGCGCATCGTCGAGGCCGGGTACGCGGTGCTCACCTCCCGGGCCAACGTCCAGCGGGTCGTGCACGAGTTCTACGTCAAGTACCAGGAGCGCATCACCGCCTACCAGGCCCAGGGCAAGTTCCCGATGAACGGCCCGGTCGAGATCCGGGTGACCGGCGTCGACGCCCCGGCGGAGGTGGCGGGCGGCGGCGTGAGCCCCCAGCTCTCGGCGGCCCGGCCCCGCCCCGACCACCCGGAATGGGACACCGTGGTCTGGCTCGACATGGGCACGATCCCCGGCACCCCGGAGTGCGACGCGTTCTACGCCGAGATGGAGGCGTGGATCGTCGCGAACTACAGCGGCAGTTACGCGACCGTCCGTCCGGAATGGTCGAAGGCCTGGGCGGTCACCCCGTCCGGGGCCTGGACCGACTCGGCCGCGCTCACCGGGCGCATCCCGCAGAGCCTCCGGGCCGGTCAGCCCTCCGGCGACAACTGGGACACCGCCCGGGCGACGCTGAACGCCGCCGACCCGCACCGCGTCTTCAGCAACACGTTCCTCGACGTCCTACTGCCCTAGCAGCGCCGTACCGAGCGCCGTCCGGCGGTAGAGCACCTCGAGGCCCTGCCGCCGGGCGGTCACCAGCCCGGCGTCGCGCAACACCGCCAGGTGCGCGGACACCGTGGACGCGGCCAGCCGGTGCCGCCGGGCCAGCGCGGTCGTGGACGCCGGTACGTCCAGGCCGCGCAGCAGCGCGGCCCGATTCGGACCGATCAGCCGGGACACGGGCTCGGCCGGGCGGCGGGTCTCCCAGGCCCGCGCCATCCCCAGCGCCGGGTAGATCACGGTCGGTTGCCACGGCGGGGCGAACCCGCTGATCACCTCGGGCCAGGCGAACACGCTCGGCATCAGCAGCAGCCCGCGGCCGTCCAGGTCCTGCTCGAACGTCGCGCTGCCGCTGTGCAGTGTCAGCGTCCCGCCGTCCCAGCTCAGGTCCCGGTGCAGGCCGCCGAAGAGCGCGCCGAGCCCGCCCGCGGCCATCCGGTGCGAGCGCTCGTCGACGTCGGCCTCCAGCACCGTCAGCAGCCGGTCCCACTCCGGCGCGACGAGCGCGTGCCAGGCCCGCTCGGTGGCGTCGGCGAGCGTCCGGACCGCCGCGGCCGGGTCGTCGAGCAGGCGCCGGCGGGCCGGGTGCGTGACGTCGGCACCGGTGCTCGCGAACGAGCGGCGCATCTCCGCCCGTGCCGCGGCCGGCTCGGTGGCGCGCAGCCGCGCGAGTTCGTCGTCGAACCGGGCCGTGTGCCCGAGCGGCGCGGCCGGGGGAGGGCCGAGGAAGTCCGGTGTGTACCCCGCGCCCGGCATGAGCAGCGGCAACGGCCCCAGGTCCGGTGGCGTGCGGCCCAGCCAGGCCTGGTGGTAGCCGTGCCGCGCCGGCCGGAGCAGCGTGCGCACCGCCTCGTGCGTCTCGCACAGCGGCGACACCGCGAACCGGCACCGCAGCAGGTCCGCCTCGGCGAAGCGGAGTCGCAGGGGCATCCGTCCCCCATTCGTCGGCAGCCGAAAGACTATTCCGCCGACGCCGGGCCGCGCGACGCTGCCGCCATGTCGACGACGGGGTACCGGGCGGTGCTCGCGGTGCCGGAGTTCCGGTTCGTGTTCGCGGCCCATGCGCTCTCCACGTTGGGCACCGTGGTGTGCGAGCTCGCGCTCGCCGTGCTGGTCTACCGGCGGACGTCCTCGCCGCTGCTCAGCGCGTTGACGTTCGCGCTCGGGCTGCTGCCGTACGTGCTCGGCGGCACGGTGCTCTCGGCGGTGGCCGACCGCTTCCCGGCGCGCCGCGTGCTCGTCGCGTGCGACCTGGTGTGCGCCGGGCTCGCCGCCGGGTTGCTGCTGCCGTGGATGCCGGTGGCCGCGTTGCTGGCGCTGCGGTGCGTCCTCGCGGCGATCGCCCCGGTGTTCGCGGGCACGCGGGCGGCCACGCTCGGCGACGTGCTCGCGAGCGGGGAGCTGTTCTCGCTGGGCAACTCACTGCTCCGGGTCACGAACCAGACCGCCCAGCTGACCGGGTTCGCGGCCGGTGGCGTTCTCCTGGCGGCGATCTCCCCCGGGGCGGTGCTCGGCGTCACCGTGCTGACGTTCCTGGTCTCCGCGCTGCTGCTCGCGGTGGGGACCCCGGCGCGCCCGGCCCGGTCGGTGGGTGGCGGGGCGCTGCTGACCGCGTCCTGGGGCGGCGCGCGGGTGTTGTTCGCCGACCGGCGGATCCGGGCGGTGTTCGCGCTGGCCTGGGTGCCGCCGATGTTCGTCGTCGTCTCGGAGGGGCTGCTGACGGCGTACGTGGCCCGGCTGGGGGCGAGCCCGGCGGCGCTGGGGCTGCTGCTGTGCGGGATGCCGATCGGCGCGATCGGCGGGTCGCTGCTCGCCGGGACGCTGCTCGATCACCGCGCGAGGGTGCGCCTGTGCCTTCCGATCGTGCTCGCGGCGACGCTCCCGCCGCTCGGCTACCTGACCCACCCCGGCGTCGCGGTGGCGCTGCTGTGCCAGATCGGCGTCGGCAGCGGGATCGTGTACACGTTCGGCGTCGACGCGTGGTTCCTCGACGTCGTGCCCGAGCACCTCCGCGGCCGGGCGATGACGTTGCTGACCGCCGGGTCGATGACCGCTCAGGGGCTGGGCATGACCCTCGCCGGTGCCGCCGCCGAGTTCGCCCCGGTCCACCTGGTAGTCGCGGGCGGCGGCGCGATCGCGTTCCCGGTCGTCGCCCTCGTGGTCGGCTACGCGTCCCGCGTCGTGTCAGTCGCCGCTGCGTGAACCGGCGGCGCGGAGGCGGGCGGCCAGCTCGTGGCAGCGGGTGGCCAGCTCGGGCGGGTCGAGCACCTCGAAGTCGTGGTCGAGCAGGGCCATGTGCAGGAGCACACCGTCGAGGTTGTCGGCCCCGGCGCGCACCTCGCACCGCCCGTCCCCGGCCGGGTACACGACCGCCGCCGACACCGGGATCTCGTCGCGCACCCGCTCCGCCGGCGCGTGCACCAGGAACCGCGCCCGCTGCGGGTAGACCCGGCTCGCGACGCCCTCGTGCACGTACGCCGCCGCGTCCGGTGCGTCCTCGCGCGGCCGGAAGTGCCAGGTCCGCGGAGCCACCTCACTCATCCGGTCGACGCGGAACGTGCGCCAGTCGTCGCGGTCCCGGTCGAACGCCAGCAGGTACCAGCGCCGGTCGGAGGAGACCAGACGGTAGGGCTCGACCCGACGCGGGCGCGACGCGTAGCCGAACTCCACCTCGACGTGGTCCCGGCACGCGCGCGCCAGCACCATCAGCACGTCCGGGTCGACCGGCGTCCGCCCGCCCCGCCCGAACGACTCCACCGACTCGGAGAGCGCCCGCACCTCGGAGCGCAGCCGCGTCGGCAGCACCCGGTCGAGCTTGGTCAGGGCACGCAGCGCCGCTTCGCCGGCGCTCGCCACCCCGCCACCGGCCCCGGCCAGCAACGACACCGCGGTGGCGATCGCCTCCTCGTCGTCGAGCAGCAGCGGCGGCAGGTCCTGCCCCGGCCCGAGCTGGTAACCGCCGCCCACCCCCTGGCTCGCCTGCACCGGGTAGCCGAGCGTGCGCAACCGCTCGACGTCCCGGCGCACGGTCCGCGCCGTCACCCCGAGCCGTTCGGCCAGGGCGGGCCCGGTCCAGACCGCGCGCTGCTGCAGCAGCCCCAGCAACGCGAGCACCCGCTCGGCCGTGTCCATGAACCCAGTTCACCACGAATAGCGGACCCATCCTGTCCGCCTGCCCTGCCACAGTGACCTCATGGACTGGAACCGCGCACTTCGTGAACAGTGGGAATGGCACTGGACCAACCAGGTCCGGGAGCGCCTGGCCGGCCTCACCGACGACGAATACCTCTGGGCCCCGGTGCCCGGGGCCTGGACCGTGCGTGAACGAACCAGCGCGGCCGAACCGGGCACGGGGGACTTCACGATCGACTTCACGTTCCCGCAACCCACGCCGCCGCCGTTCACCACGATCGCCTGGCGGCTCGGCCACGTCATCGTCGGCGTGCTCGCCGCGCGCAACGCGTCGCACTTCGGCGCGGCCCCGGCGGGCTACGAGAGCTGGGAGTACGCCGGCACCGCGCAGGACGCGCTCGACCAGCTCCACACCCAGCTGGACGTGTGGACGGCCGGGGTGCGCGGTCTGTCCGACGACGACCTCACGGTGCCGGTCGGTGCCACGGAGCCCTACCCCGACGCCCCGATGGCCGACCTGGTCCTGCACATCCACCGCGAACTGATCCACCATCTCGCCGAGGTCACCCTGCTGCGCGACCTCTACCTGCACACGAACGGAGCCCCCCGATGAGCCGGACCGTCCAGGTCACGTTCGACGCCCACGACCCCCGCGCGCAGTCGCGGTTCTGGGCCGACGCGCTGGGCTACGTCATCCCCGGCCCGCCCGGCGTCGACCTCGCTCCGGACGCCGACCCGCTCGCGGCCTGGGACGACTTCCTCGCGCGGATCGGCGTCCCGGAGGAGTTCCGGAACAGCCGATCGGCGATCGAGGACCCCGGTGGGGTGGGCCCGCGGGTGTTCTTCCAGCAGGTGCCGGAGGACAAGGTCGCGAAGAACCGCGTCCACCTGGACGTGCGTGCGGCCCCCGGCGAGCAGGGCGACGCCCGGATGGCCGCGCTCGAGACCGAGGCCGAGCGGCTGGTGACGCTCGGCGCCACCCGGGTCCGGCGGCACGAGCCGCAGGCGCCCCTCGAGTTCGGCCACATCATGATGACCGACCCCGAGGGCAACGAGTTCTGCCTGGACTAGAGGGAGTCCGGGTGGCCGGCGGCGAGGCGGGCCCACTGCGGGATCGGGCGGCCGTCGACCTTCAGCAGGTGCCCGTCCACCGGCCAGTTCCGCGGCCACCCGTCCGGGGAGTCCTCGTGCGGCTCCTGGCGTCCCCAGACCGTGAGGTCCATCAGCCGGTAGGAGTTGTCGACGAGCTCGACGCCGCGCCGCGTCGTCCACCAGGTCTCGAAGACGCGGTCGGCGTCGCGCACGTAGCTGACCAGGTGCATCATGCCGACGTGCCGCCCGGTGAGCAGGGTCTCCAGCGGCTCGCCCTCGGCCGCGTACCAGGGCATCTCCCAGCCCATGAACTCGTGGTACCGCGCGCTCTCGGGGTAGGGACCCTGGGCCACGATCGCGTACGTGATGTCACGTGAGTGCAGATAGGACAACTCACGCACCTGCGAGGAACACCAGGTGCAGCCCTCGCACTGCTCGGCCGCCGGGTGCCCGGCGTGCCACATGAAGTAGTACAGGATCAGTTGCCGACGTCCCTCGAACGCCTCGAGCAGCGTCGTCGGACCGTTCGGGCCGGTGAGCGGCGTGCCGGCCGGCACCTCGACCATCGGCAGGCGCCGCCGCTGCGCCGCGAGGGCGTCGGACTCCTGGGTGTGTGCTTTCTCGCGGACGCGCAGGGCGGCGACTTCGGCCTCGAACGCGACCCGGTCGACGACGGGGGGCAGGTTGGTGGTCACGAGGAGGTCCTTCCGAGGACGGTGGTGAGTACTCCGAGGGCAGCGACCGCGGCGACCAGGCCGAACGCCCACGGGAAGCCGGAGCCGGACACGAGGACGGTGGCGACGAGCGCGACGCCGGCCGCACCGCCGACCTCACGCATGGTCTCCACCAGACCGGAGACCAGCCCGGCCTCCGACCGGGACACGCCGGTGAGGGCACTGATCTGGATCGCCGGGCCGCAGAGCCCGAACCCGACGCCGGCGAGCAGGAACGCCGGGAGCAGGCCGGTGACGTAGGCGCTGTCGGGCGTGGCCCTGGTCAGCCACAGCGCGGCGACGACGGTGAGCGTCAGCCCGGTGACCAGCAGCGCACGCACCGGCACCCGCGCGGCCAGCCGGGCGCCGCCCATCGCGGCGACGAAGATCGTCGCGGTGGTGGCCAGCCAGGCCACGCCGGTCGTCGCGGGGGAGTAGCCGAGTTCCTGCTGCATCAGCAGCGAACCGAGGAAGATGAACCCGAGCAGCGCGCAGAAGGTCAGGAACGCCGGGGCGAGCGCCCGGTTGCGCCACGCCGACAGCGGCACCAGCGGGTGTGCCGACCGGGCTTCGATCCACGCGAACAACCCCAGCAGGCCGAGCGCGGCCACCCAGGTGAGGACCGATCCGTGGTGCAGCGAGTAGACGAGCAGCAGCAGCCCGCCGGTGACCACGGTGGCGCCACGCAGGTCGAGGCGGGTGTCGCGGTCGCGGGGCGGATCGGGGACGAGGAACGTCAGCGCGATCACCACGAACACGACGCCGACCGGCACGTTCAGGAAGAACGACCAGCGCCACCCCGGCCCGGCGGCGAGCAGCCCGCCGACGACGACGCCGAACGACCCGGCCACCCCGCCGATCGCGCCGAAGATCCCGAGCGCGCGCACCCGCTCCCGCCCGTCCGGGAACGTGACCGCCAGCAGCGACAACGCGGCCGGAGCGATCAGCGCCGCCCCGAAGCCCTGCACACCCCTGGCCGCGATCAGCAGCCCCACGTGCGGCGCGGCCCCGGCCACGAACGACGCCACCGTGAACACCACGACACCGGCCAGGAACACCCGCCGACGCCCGACCTGGTCGGTCATCCGCCCGCCGACCAGCAGGAACCCACCGAGCAGCAGCCCGTACGCGACGACCACCCACTGCACGACACCCGCGTCGACGCCGAGCTCGCGCTGGATCGACGGCACCGCCACGTTCACGATCGCGGTGTCCAACCCCACCATGGCCTGGGCCGCGCACGCGAGCCCCAGCACGAGCCCGGGGCGTGCCCGCGTTTCGATCTCTGTTCTCATGCCCCACCGACGAACGAGCGTTCCGGAGATCGACAGGGTCAGAGATTTTCTTTCCGGCGCGTCAGGTAGCGCCGTTCGGCCTCGGTCGGGGCGAGGGAAAGCGCCTGCTCGTAGGCCTCCCGGGCCTCCGAGGACCGCCCGTCGCGACGCAGCAGGTCCGCGCGCGTCGCCGGCAGCAGGTGGTAGCCGTCCAGCCGCCCGGACGCCGCCAGCGCGTCGACCAGGGCCAGCCCGGCCGCGATCCCCTCCGACATCGCGACCGCCACGGCCCGGTTCAGTTCCACGACCGGTGACGGCGTCAGCCGGTCGAGCTGCGTGTAGAGCGCGGCGATCTGGGGCCAGTCGGTGCTCGCCGCGTCCGGCGCGGTGGCGTGGCAGGCGGCGATCGCGGCCTGCACCTGGTACGGGCCGGCCCGCCTCGCGGCCAGCGTGTGCACCAGGAGCTGCTCGGCTTCGGCGATCAGCGCGGTGTCCCAGCGGCCGCGGTCCTGCTCCTCCAGCGGCACCAGGACGCCGTCCTCGGCGCGGGTGGCCCGCCGGGCCTCCCCGAACAGCATCAGCGCGAGCAGCCCTCGCGGTTCGGGCTCGTCGGGCAGCAGCCGCGCCAGCACCCGGGCCAGGTGGATCGCCTCGCCGGTCAGGTCCTGGTGCCCGTCGTAACCGGCGTTGAAGATCAGGTAGAGCACGGCGAGGACGGCCCCGAGCCGCGACGGCAGCAGCTCGGCCGGCGGGACGCGGTACGGGATACCGGCCTCGGCGATCTTGCGTTTGGCCCGCACCAGCCGCTGGGCCATCGTCGGCTCGGTCGTGAGCAGGGCCCGGGCGATCTCGGCCGTGCTCAGGCCGCAGAGCGTCCGCAGGGTGAGCGCGACCCGGGCCTCGAACGGCAGCGCCGGGTGGCAGCAGGTGAAGATCAGCCGGAGCCGCTCGTCGGTGATCTCGTGCGGCTCGGGGCCGGCGTCGACGAGCGCGAGCTGGCGCAGTTTCGCGGTGCCGACCGCGTCGCGGCGCAGCCGGTCGAGGGCGCGGTTGCGTGCGGCCGTCGTCAGCCAGGCGCCCGGGCGGGCCGGTACCCCGTCGCGCGGCCAGGTGGCGACCGCGGCGGCGAACGCGTCCTGCGCGCAGTCCTCGGCCAGGTCCCAGTCGTGGGTCAGCCCGATCAGCGTGCCGACGACCTGGCCCCACTCGTCGCGGTAGGCGGCGTCGAGCGCGTCCCGGACGTTCACTCCCAGACGGGGCGGACCTCGACCGTGCCCCACTGCGCGTACGGGTGGCCGGCCGCGATCGCGATCGCCGCGTCCAGGTCGTCGGCCTCCACGACCGCGAACCCGCCGACGAAGTCCTTGGTCTCGGCGAACGGGCCGTCGGAGACCAGCGTCTCGCCGTCGCGTACCCGGACGGTCGTCGCGTCGACGCTGGGACGCAGCCGCGCGCCCGCCAGCAGGGCTCCGCGCTCGGTGAGGTCGTGTTCCCAGGCACGCATCCGCGGGTCCCGGCCGAGTTCCTCCGGGGCCGGCTGGTAGGTCTCGTCGTCGCAGATCATCAGCACGTACTTCATGCCGTGGAGTCTGGCACCCGCTCCTCGGATCCGGCGTACACGATTCCGAGGAACCGTTCGATCGCCTCGGCCGCCGCGTGCGCCCGTCGCGTCCCGAAGATCTCGAACGCGTGCTGCGCACCGGGGATCTCCGCGTACGCGACCGGCGATGTCGACGCCGCGCGCAGCTCGCCGACGAACCGGCGGGCGCCGCGCACCGACACCAGCGAGTCGTGGTCGCCGTGCAGGACGAAGAACGGCGGCGCGTCGGGGGTGATCGCGTGGCGGGGCGAGGCGTTCCGGAACTCCTCGGGGGCCTCCGCGAGCGTCCGCTTGACGACGCGCTCCTCCACCAGCCGGACCAGCCCGGCGTCGGCCGGGTCGGTCCAGTCGTAGACGCCGTAGAGCGGCACCGCTGCCGCGACCGTGGTGTCGATGTCCTCGAAGCCGGGCTGCCAGCGGCGGTCCGGCGCGGTGAGCGCGTGCAGCGCGGTGAGGTGACCGCCGGCCGAGCCGCCGGTGATCGCGACGAACTCCGGGTCGCCGCCGTACCCGGCGATGTGCTCCTTGACCCAGGCGACCGCCCGCTTGACGTCGACGATCATGTCCGGCCAGGTCGCGCGTGGACCGAGCCGGTAGTTCACCGAGACGCACACCCAGCCCCGCTCGGCGAGGTGGCTCAGCAGCGGCAGGGCCTGCTCGCGCTTGTTGCCGACGGTCCACGCGCCGCCGTGGACCTGGATCAGCACCGGGGCGCGGCCATCCGGCGGGAGATCGGTCCGCCGCCAGACGTCGAGCTGGTTACGCGGGCCGGCCGGGCCGTAGGCCAGGTCGACGTCGTGCGCGTAACGCCTGCGGACCTGGAACATGCGCACGACCCCGGGCCGGCGGCCGAACGGGGCGCCCGGCTCCGGCCAGGCCGGGTGGCGCACCCGCGAGCGGTAGTCGGGGCCGTAGACCTCGTCGAGCGCCCGGTCGAGGACGTCGGCGGCCGGGCGGGACGCGGCCGCGACCGCGACGAGACCGGCCGCCGCGCCGAGCGACAGCGCGAGGCCCAGGCGGCCGGTGCGGGTGCGGGTGCCTCCGGCCGCGGCCACCGCGAGCTGGGGTAACACGGTCGCGGCCGCGGCGGCTGCCGGAAGTTCGGTGGTCAGCGCACCGGCCGCGAACGACGGGACCGACAGCCGGCCGGGGGTGCGGGGCGGCCGCAGGGCATTGGCGGTGTTGAGCACGGCCGCGACGCCGTGCGCCAAGCCGGCCGCACCGGCCAGTTGTCGCTTCATGCGTCCGGACGCTAGCGGTTCGGAATGCCATCGACCACGGGTACGGAATTGTTGATCGATCAACTATTGTTGTTTCATCATGAAGAAGAAGATCGGGTTCCTGAGCTTCGGCCATTGGCGCGACGTCGAGGGGTCGCGGACGCGCTCCGCGGCCGACGCGCTGCTGCAGACGATCGACCTGGCCCAGGCCGCAGAGGACCTCGGGGTCGACGGCGCCTTCGTCCGGGTCCACCACTTCGAACGGCAGCTCGCCTCGCCGTTCCCGCTGCTTTCGGCCATCGCCGCACGCACCTCGCGGATCGAGATGGGCACCGGCGTCATCGACATGCGCTACGAGAACCCGCTCTACATGGCCGAGGAGGCCGCCGCGACCGACCTGATCAGCGGCGGGCGGCTCCAGCTCGGGCTGAGCCGGGGGTCACCCGAGGTCGCGCTGCGCGGCGCGGAGTCGTTCGGCTACCGCGCCGACGACCCCGCCGAGCTGGCCCGGTCCAAGACCGAGATCTTCCTCGCGGCGATCCAGGGCGCCGCGGTGGCCACCACCGACCCGGCGCGCTCCGGCGTGCGTGCCGGCCTACCGATCCAACCGCAGTCCGCCGGACTCGCCGACCGCGTCTGGTGGGGCGCAGGCACGCGCGCCACCGCGGAGTGGGCGGCGTCGCTCGGCGTCAACCTGCAGAGCTCGACGTTGCTCACCGAGGACACCGGCGTGCCGTTCGACGAACTGCAGGCCGAGCAGATCCAGATGTTCCGCGCCGCGTTCACCGGAACCCGCGAGCCGCGCGTGTCGGTGTCCCGGAGCGTCCTGCCGATCACCGAGGACATCGACCGGGTCTACTTCGGATCGAGGGGTGACGAAGACCAGATCGGGATCCTGGACGGCGTCCGGTCGCGCTTCGGCCGCTCCTACGTCGGCGAGCCGGACGTGATCGCCGCCGAGCTGGCCCGCGACCGCGCCGTCCAGGACGCCGACACCGTGCTGTTCACCGTGCCCAACCAGCTCGGCGTCGAGTACAACGCGCGGATACTGGCCACGATCGCCGAGCACATCGCCCCGGCGATCGGCTGGAAGCCGGCGTCGGTCTAGAACGGAGCGTCCGACTGCGGCGCGACCGGCGGCGGGGTGTGCTGGGGCGGGGTGTGCTGGGGCGGGGTGTGCTGCGGCGCCACGTAGGTGCCGCGGGCACGCATCGCCCGGCGCATCTGGGCACTCGCCCGCAGCGGCAGGCGACCGGGCACCGGTGTCGGGTCAGGACCCGGAGGGTCGGCCAGACGCTGACCGCTCGTCGCGATGTGCCACCGGTGGAGCAGCGCCGCCACGGCCGCGACGAAGACGAAAATCAGCAGGATCTCCATGGGTATCCAGCTACCCGCTGTACGGGGGTACTCACACCGGAATTCGCACCGGGAACCGCGTGAATCCTTTGAGGGTCAGGCTGTCGCGGCGCTGCGCTTCCCCGGCCGGCGCGAGCGCCGGGAAGCGCCGGGCCAACGCCGGGAACGCGACCTGCGCTTCGAGCCGGGCCAGCGGCGCGCCCAGACAGTAGTGGATGCCACCGCCGAACGACAGCGGCGCGTTGTCCTCCCGGTCCAGCCGCAAGGCGTCCGGGTCGCTGAACCGCCGCGGGTCGCGGTTGCCGGCCCCGAGGTAGGCGATGATCCGCTCACCCGGGGCGACGGTGACCCCGGCCAGCTCGATCGGCTCGGCCACCATGCGGGCGCCGATCTGCACCGGACTGTCGTAACGCAGCAGCTCCTCGACGGCCGGACGGGCCAGATCGGGCCGCTCGGCGAGCAGCTGGAACTGCTCCGGGTGCTCGAGCAGCGCCGCCAGGCCGTTCGCGAGCAGGCCCGTCGTCGTCTCGAACCCGGCGACGAACAACAGCGCCGCGGTCGTGACGGCCTCGTCGTGCGTGAGCCGGTCACCCTCCGCCTCGGCCAGGGCCAGCGCGCTGAGCAGGTCGTCGGCCGGCTTCGCGCGCCGCTCGTCGATCAGGCCGCCCAGGTACTCGCGGATCGTGGCGGCGGCCGGGTCGGCGCGGCTCAGCACCTCCGGCGTGATGACCTCCATGACCTGCGTCCAGTCGCGAGTGAGCGCCTGGAACTGCGCGCGGTCACCGGCCGGGATGCCCAGCAGCTCCCCGATGACGTTCACCGGGAGGGGAAAAGCGAAGGCGTCGACAAAATCGACGGTGCCGCTCAGGTCGTCGAGCAGCGCGTCGACCATTTTCTCGATCGCCGGACGCAGCGCCTGCACGCGCCGCGCGGTGAACGTGGAGCTCACCAGCCGCCGCAGGCGGGTGTGGTCCGGCGGGTTGATCGTGAGCATGCTGGTGAACAGCGTCCGCAGCGCCGGGTGATCGTGCCAGTCCGGGTAGCCGATGAACGCGAGCATGTCCGGGGGCAGGTGGCCCAGGCGCGGGTCGCGGAGCATCGTCGTGCACTCGGCGTACCCGGTGAGCACGAGCACGCCGTCGGGGGCACGCACGATCGGCGACGCCGCTCTGATCCGCGCGTACCGCGGGTACGGGTTCGCCCGGCCCTCCAGGCGGGTCAGCTCGTCGAGCAACTGGTGGACGTCGGGGCTCTGCACGATCTCGGCCACGGACCCACCGTAGTGCCGCGTCCCAATCCGGCGCCGCGGCGTCGGATCAGCGCGGCGGCCGCGAGTTTCGGCCACCGCGGACACGGCCGTCGCTCCAGTGGCGAGCGCGGCGGCCTACATCCGTACCGGGTTGTTCATCCCGTGGTGAACGTGGTGAGGACGGGGAAGACGCCGCCGCCGGCCGGCGGCCCCGGCGCGTCCGCGCCGGTGCCGAGCACGGCGAGGTCGCCGCCGGGCCGCACGGGGTGCACGGGCCGCACGGGCCGCACGGGCCGCACGGGGTGCACGGGCCGCACGGGCCGCACGGGCCGCACGGGGTGCACGGGCCGCACGGGCCGCACGGGGTGCACGGGCCGCACGGGGTGCACGGGCCGCACGGGCCGCACGGGGCGCGCGGGGCGCGCGGGGCGCGCGGGGCGCACGGGCCGTACGGGGTGCACGGGGTGCACGGGGCGCACGGGCCGCACGGGCTGCACAGGGCGCACAGGCTGCACAGGGCGCACAGGCTGCACAGGGCGCACAGGCTGCACAGGGCGCACAGGCTGCACAGGGCGCACAGGCCGCACAGGCCGCACAGGACGCACGGGCCGCATGGGCCGCACGGACGGCGCTGGCGCCGCTGACGGCGAGCAGGCGGTCGAGGCGCGCGACGGCGGGGCAGCCGAGGGCGACACGAGCGGCCCGCGCCTCTACTGTGCTCACCGGCACGGCATGGCGGCCGGGACGCGGAGGATGATTCGAATGGGCAGATGTCTGCGCGCCGACGCGCTGTACTGCGCGCTCGCCGCGGTGATCCTCGCGGTGTTCGCGGGGCCGGTCGGCGAGGCGTTCGGCGTGCCGGCGCCGGTGCTCCTCGGGGTCGCGGCGGTGACCCTGGCGTGGGCCGGTTCGCTGGCGGTGCTCGCGGCCCGGCGTCCCGTGCGCGGAGCGGTGGCGGGCGTGATGACCGTCAATGTGGTCGCGGTGGCGGCCCTGAGTGTTTTGGCCTTCAGCCGACCGGTGGACGCGCTGTCGCTGTTGGTGTTGGCCGTTGCGGTCGAGGTCGGTGCCTTTGCGGTTTGGCAAGCGCTGGTGCTCCGGAGCGTTCGCCTACACTGACCCACCTCTTGGGTCGAGAAGGGTGATGCGGGCGTGGCTAAGCGGATGGCTGACGCGGGTTTCCGTGCGGAGCAGGAGCGCGACAAGTACGCGTCCCACGTGCGCGCGATCAACGAATTTGTCGACGAGCTACGCGACGCGGACGGGCGCGGCTCGATGCCGTACGTGGCGCCGTGGCACGGCGGGGTCGAGGCTCGCGCGTTAGTCGTGCTGAGCGAACCCGGCCGGGCCGATCGGAGCTCCGGTTTCGTGTGCACGGAGAACGACGACCAGGCGGCCGAACGCCAGGCCGTGGAGTTCGAGGCGCTCGGTATCGAGCCCCGGGCCGTCACGGTGTGGAACGCCTACCCCTGGCACCGCGACGCGAAGGGCGAACCGAACGGCGTCCAGCTCGGCGCCGGCGCGGACGTGCTCGCGAGGCTGATCGCGCTGCTGCCGGAGCTGCGTGTCGTGCTGCTCCAGGGCAAGGTCGCGCAGCGGGGCTGGGAACGGCTCGGCGACCGGGCAGGCAAACTCGTGGCCGAACGCGGGCTGACGGTGCTGAGCACCCACGGCCCCAGCCGCCAGGCGATCTGGCACCGCGACGCGACGGTCGTCGCCGAGCGGCTCGCCGACCGGGACCGCGCCTACCGAGAGGTAGCCACCCTGATCGGCGTCACCCCACCGCCCGCGGCCACGGCGAAGGTGCCCGCTTCCGAAGCCGGGGCCTCGGGCTCGGGCTCAGCGGTCGAGGCGGTTGCTTCGCCGGCGGAGGTAGCCGCCGTTCAGGCCGAGGGGTCCGCTGCCGCTGGTGAGGCCTCGGTGATCGAGGAGTCGGTGTCCGGCAAGGCCGGGTCCTCTTCCACGGTGGAGGCTCCGGCGGTGCAGTCTCCCGCGGTGCAGTCTCCCGCGGTGCAGTCTCCCGCGGTGGAGGCTCCCGCGGTGGAGGCTCCCGCGGTGGAGGCTCCGGCCTCCGGGGTCGGCGCGCCTGCGGGCGCGGCTCTCGCGCCCGCGGCCGGTGCATCGGTTCCTGCGGCCGCAGAGGCCGCGGCTCCGGGGGCGGTTTCGGCGGCGGCGTCGGCGGCTCCCACGGGCGCGGACACGAGTCCGGCGGACTCCGCCCCGGCGACCTCCACCGCCGATCCGGTGACCGCGGCGCCGAAGAAAGTCGCGGCATCGAAGCGAGCTGCGGCATCAAAGCGAACTGCGGCATCAAAGCGAACTGCGGCGCCGGTCGACACGGCCGTTCCCGAGGTGTCCGCGGTCGACTCGGCGTCGCTCGAGCCGCAGCCCACCGCTGACATCGCGACGGCAGGCGAGACCGCCACCGAGGCCTCACCCGCAACGGACGAACTCTCGGCCAACACCGCCACTACTGAGGTGCCCACCACCACCGAGGTGTCCGCGGTGGAGGCTCCCGCAGCGGAGGAGACCGCCACCACCGCGACACCGGCCGTGGCTGTGCCCGTCACCGATGAGCCCACGGCCGAAGCCCTCACCGGTGAAGCGCCCGCAGCGGCGGCTCCGGCGTCGGAGGCCCCAGCCGCGAAGACCTCGGCGACCGATGCCTCGACAGCGGCCTCGTCGGCCAAGACCGCTGCGGAGACCCCAGCTGCGGAGACCCCAGCTGCGGAGACCCCAGCTGCGGAAACCGCGGCTGCGGAGACCCCTGCCAAGGAGGGCGCCGCGGCAGAGACCCCCGCTAAGGAGAGCCCTGCGGCGGAGACCCCCACGGCGGAGAGCCCCGCAGCGGAGAGCTCGGCCGCTGAGACCCCCGCCCCCTCAGGTGGCGACGCGCCGGTGGCGGAGGCTGCCTCCGGTGCGCGGGCCTCGGAGGTCGGCTCCGAAGCGTCGACCACCGAGCGGGAATCGCTCTGGCAGCGGGTGAAGGCGGCCTTCTCGCGGAAGCGGTGACGCTCAGCGCAGGCCGGTGAAGAGATCGTCCTCCCGGAGCGGAGATCCGGTCGTGTCACGCACCCGGACGAACGTCTCCATCCGCATGAGCTTGGCGAACTTCTCCTTGCCCATCTTGAGGAAGAACTCACCGTCGCTCTGGCTGCTGTGCGCGGCCAGGGCGTCGTACTTCTGGTCGCTGAAGCCGGTGGTGTCCACCCAGGCGGTGATCTGCTCGTCCGGCACTCCCATCGGGGGAGTGTCGGCGGGCGGGGCGTCCTCCGGCTCGTCCCAGTCGAGCCCGGCCTCCTTCGCCCATGAGCCCATGTTCTCCATCCAGGAACGCGGGACCGTGCTCATGTACACCTTGGACACGCTCTCGACCAGGTCCACCGCGGCCATCGACACCCGGTGCACCTGGATGTGGTCGGGGTGGCCGTACCCGCCGTTCTCGTCGTAGGTGAGCAGCACATCCGGCTGGTACCGCCGGATCAGCGCGGCGAGCCGTTCGGCGGCCTCGGGGACGGGCGTGGACCAGAACGAACCCGGCGCGTCGTTCGTGGGCCAGCCCACCATGCCCGAATCGTGGTAGCCGAGCTGCTCGGAGTGGGCGACGCCGAGGACCTTGCAGCTGATCGCCAGCTCGGCGGCGCGGGTGGCGGCCACGGCCGCGGGGTCGTGGCCGGGCTCGCCGGGCTTGACGCCGCCCGGACCATCGCCGCAGCTGCCGTCGGTGCACGTCACGACGATCGTGGTGATTCCCTCGGCGGCGTACCGGGCCAGCACCCCGCCGGTTCCGGTCGCCTCGTCGTCGGGGTGGGCGTGCACGGCCATCATCGTCAACTGGCGATCGCTCATACCGGCGAAACTAGGGGGCGCCTACGACAATTCCCGAACGGCACGCCATGCTGGCAGCGTGCTCAAAGGTATTGATCCGCTGCTCAACGGCGACCTGCTCAAGATTCTCGACGAGATGGGCCACGGCGACCAGCTCCTGCTCGCCGACCGCAACTACCCGGCGTTCAGCGCGGGCCGGCCGGTGGTCCGCCTCGGTGAGAGCGGCACGCTCCGGGCGCTCGGCGCGATCCTGTCGGTGTTCCCGCTCGACGCGTTCGTCGCGCACCCGCTCGAGCGCATGGAGGTCAAGGACGACCCGGCGCTGACCACCCCGCTCCAGGACCGCGTCCTCGCGCTCGCCGCAGCGGACCACCCGGCGCGACTCGAGTACGGCGTCGTCCCCCGGCACGAGTTCTACGAGCGGGCGCGGAAGGTCTACGCGGTCGTCCACACCCTCGAGAGCGAGCCGTACAGCTGCTTCATCCTGCACAAGGGCGTGGTCTTCCCGCCCGGCCTTGCCGAGGACGGATCCTGAGTACGGTGGAACCCATGAACAGGGACGAGATCGCGGCCGCTGTCGACGCGGTGGTACCGGGCGCTCGCGCCGATCTGGAGCGGCTGGTCCGTATCCCCAGCATCTGGGCCGACCCGGCGCACGCCGAGGACACCGAGGCCAGCGCGGCCCTGGTCGCCGAGCTCGCGGGCGCGCTCGGCCCGGAGTCGGTGCGGATCCTGCGCGCCGACGGTGGCGCACCGGCCGTCGTCGCGCGCTGGCCGGCTCCGGAGGGCCAGCCGACGGTCCTGCTCTAC